>JAGWWW010000040.1 GCA_018970205.1 Actinomycetales bacterium | reverse complement strand
GTGCCGCAATCTTGTGCTGGGCCTGCTGCAGTTCATTCGAGTAGTTGCTGACTGTTTGTCGAAGTTGCGCGTTTTTGGACTCAGCGGCTTCTATTTTGCTTTCCAGAGTCGGGACGACTGCTGACGCTGTGTTCGCAAAGAATGATTGATCTAAATCCCTCATTTTCCTGGCATGACTCGTCGAGGTCCAGGACTGAGAGTCTGGGTGTAAGCCGGACATCAGATGCAAAGTTCGCGCTGCATGCCACGACCCTGTGGGAAGTTCTTTCGCACACTTGTCGCAGCGAACAGCCTCAACGCTCAGTTCGGCCCAGCAGTAGGGGCAGAGTTCAATATCTGTGTTCTCAGTCCTGACACGACGTTGGGTGAAATCTCCGTCGAGATCAGAGACGATCGCTGAAATTACCTCTGGCGCATTTTCGCCGCTTGGCATGAGCCACGAAGGAAGGTGCATCCTCTTCGCCTACCCCCGGTTTTCTTTCGTAGTTCGCGACGTTCAAACGTTGGCGATTTGAACCTCGATCAGTATTGATTCTCGGTGAAATCTAGCACTGATAAGGGTTCTTTTTCCCTCTAATCGTTCCTGAAGGCGCTGGGGGTGCTGCCTAGCGCCAAAATGCTCTTGCCAGACCCTGTGAGTTCGAATTGGACTTGTGCGACGCAGAGTCGGTGTTCCGTAAGGGCGGCAATTGGAGCTTGACTCGGTTTTCTGGACACCTAGCGTGGGCGATGATTCGCCTCGAAGGCGTCCGTTATGCCTGCTGCGAAGCCGCCGGAGTTCCGGCGTCGTGCTCTTGACCTGGTCGGCCAGGGTGTGCCTGTGGCTCAGGTCGCCCGGGATCTGGGGATCTCCGGTTCCTGTCTGCGCAGGTGGATGGCCGTGGATGATGTCGATTCAGGCCGCCGTGAGGGGGTGACCTCGGCGGAGCGTGCGGAGTTGGTCGCGTTGCGGCGGCGCAACCGGGTGCTGGAGATGCCAGATCGAGATTCTCAAGCGCGCTAGTGCGTATTTCGCCAGGGAGAACATCCTCCCAAAACAGTGACCCGGCTGGTCGAGGATCTGGTTGCGGAGGGTTTCCCCTCAGCCGTGGCCTGCCGGGTTCTGGGAGTGGCTCGCTCGACTTTGCCCGACCTTGCCACCCGGTCAGCTTCGGCCAGGCGGATCGCTGATGAGGCGCTGCTGCCGCTGATCGCCAAGGCCCATGCTGATTCGCGAGGCACCTACGGGGCGCCGCGGGTGCATGCCGAGCTGCGCTTGGGCATGGGTGTGCGCATCGGCCGCAAGCGCGTGGCGCGCCTGATGCGCGAGCAGCACCTTGCGGGCATCTGCCACCGGCGCAAGACGCGGGTGCGCCCGGCCGCGGCAACGCATCAGGACCTGGTGGTGCGCGATTTCACCGCCGACCGCGCCGACAGGGTGTGGTTCACCGACGTCACCGGGCACAGGGCGGCCGACGGCTGGGTCTACTGCTGCGCAGTGGTGGATGCCTTCAGCCGCAAAGTGGTTGGCTGGTCCATCGCCGACCACATCAGATCAGAGCTCGTCGTGGACGCCTTGGAGATGGCCCGCTGGCAGCGCAAACCAGCCGGCACCATCGTGCACTCCGACCGCGGGTCCGCCTACACATCCTGGGTGTTCGGCCACCGCCTGCGCCAAGCAGGCCTGCTGGGCTCCATGGGCCGCGTCGCCTCCAGCGTGGACAAAGCCCTCATAGAGTCGTTCTGGTCGACCATGCAACGCGAACTGCTCGACCGGCGCCATTGGCACAGCCGCACCGAGCTCGCCACAGCCATCTTCGAGTGGATCGAGGGCTGGTACAACCCCCGCCGGCGCCACAGCGCCCTGGGAATGCTCTCACCCCACCAGTTCGAGACATTTCACACTAACGCCATCCCCGCGGCATAATCCCCCCACCGAAACCGTCCGGGAAACCGGGTCAAGCTCCGACGACTTCCGTGGCGATGTGCTGAAGGTCATCGATGGATAGCGTCTGTTCATACGCGTGCAAATGGCATCGGCTGCCCCTATTGCGCTGGGCAACGGCCAATCGTGGGTGTGAATGATCTAGCGACGACCCACCCGCACCTGGCCGATGAGGCGCTATTCGACCCAACCACAGTCATGGCTGGGAGCCATGCGAGATGCCTGTGGCGTTGTTCGCTGGGGCACGAGTGGCGTGCCGTTGTTCATAGCCGCACGAGAGGCAATGGCTGCCCCTACTGTGGGAATCAAAGGGTTCTGGTCGGGTTTAACGACCTAGCGACTACAAATCCTGGACTTGCAGCAGTGGCGCTGTTTGACCCAACGACAGTCATCGGCGGAACTAACAAGCGGTTGCGCTGGCGTTGCTCGGAAGGTCACGAGTGGACAGTTACGGGAAACTCCAGGGCCAATGATGGAACTGGGTGTCCCACTTGCGCAAAGTACGGTTTCCGTCCAGAAAATCCCGGATACACCTATTTACTCTCGCATCCCGACATGGGCGCACAGCAAATCGGCATAACGAACAACCCAAAGGATCGTGTCGCTAAGCACCAATCTCGGGGATGGGTCGCTCTAGATGTCCGAGGTCCAATGGACGGTTACCTTGCTCGTAATTGGGAGACGGACATCCTCGTATGGCTCAGGAATCGAGGAATTCCACAAGCGCCGGGTACCTTCGATGGTTACACTAAGAGTTGGAGCGATCGGGATTACCAAGCGACGTCACTGGCGGAAATTATGTACATGATACGAGACGCAGATTCGGCGGAACCGCAGTAACAACTTGCGCACTTTATCAGCGCGGACGTTTTGACAGGGCTTATCACTTAACCCACATCACGACGGTGGGCAATGCAGGATTTGAACTCAGCCTGCGACTGCCAGGCAGTTCGGTCCTAGGGCTACGCCGTGAGAGCTACTGCCTCGATTGTGCAAACCTCACCAGCGCAGCTGTCTTGGTAACAGCCACTTGCAAGACCGAATTAACCCCTAGGGGGGTCTCTTCGATGAAAAACCGGGGCAAAACCGGGGGAAGAGTGCTGCCCGAGGAGAGTTGAAAGCACGATTCCCCGTTCAAAATCACCCCCATAAACGAGTGAGACCCGCGCAGTATGAGTGCGCGGGTCTCACCCTTGGACCGGCTCCCGAGCCTGCTCGCGGCTTTCGCCACACTCGTCCCGGGCTCGACGTTCCCGTTCGCTGCGGACCCCTTGCGGGATCGCGGCCTGGCTCGGTGCCTTGTCCGGCAGGGCCTCAGCCGCCTCCGCGTCGTCGTCCGCGTTGCTCGCCCTTGCGGTTGAGCTGGCTACCGTTTTCCTGCCTTTCGCCGTTTCCGGCGAGATGGGAGATGTGTAGTCGTCCGGCGCACGCAGCGTCAAGAGGTTTTTCGCAACGAAATCAAGGGTTTCGTGACTTTTCCAGGTTATCCACGGAGCGGTGTCGCTTGTGCACAGCTCTGCCGCGGGTTGTCCACATCTTGTCCACATTCGCAAATCCAACAGGGTCGCAGGGCCGCCACGCGGGTGCCCCACAATCCGCGCCTCCATGCGACGCAACGCCGCACCAACTCAGCGGTCGATGTCACCGCTAATGAACAGCCAAGTCGCCAGAGTGGGCACCAGATCCGCAAATCGCATCCCGCGCAGCACATCTGGTAGCGCTGCGACGTTGTTGAATGACGCGGAGCGGATCTTCAGCCGGTGCGGCATCTTGTCTCCGCGGGAGACGAGCCAGTAGCCGTTGATGCCGAGTGCGTTCTCGGTCTCGGCGTAGATGCTGCCTTCGGGCAGTCGCACGACCTTGGGAAGCGTCACATTCACCGCACCCGCGCACGACGCCAATTCGCCGCTGATAGCGGCGATGAGCGAGAGGGACTGTTCCTGCTCCGCCAACAGAAGTTCCAGGCGCGCGAGCGCATCCCCAGCCTCGGCGACCGGCACGCTCAACTGCTCGCCGAACTCCGAATACGCCAGATACGCGCGGTCTCGGCGCGCATCCATCTGCGCGCCGCAGGAGCGCGCGAGCACGCCAGACATGGCGAACCGCTCCACCAACGCCGGCGTCACAACCCCGGCCCCGCGCAGCCGCGCGACCACATCGTCATGGGCGAGCGCCGCGCGCATGTCTGAGACCGGACCGTCGTCAACACACCGCCCCGACACCTGCGCCACCCACTCCTGCGGCAGGTCGTGGTGCACGCCGCCGATGACAGTCCACATCACGTGCATACGCGCGCCGGTAGCGTCGGCGATCAACGCAAGCAACCGCTCCCGCCACGCGCGCATCGCCGCGGACGCGCGCTCCAGGTGCGCAGCCGCGTCACAATCCGCGAGACCGCATTGCCCCCACGGGAACTCCGCGAGGAACAGCGCGTGCGCGGCCACCCGGCTCACCTCGCACACAAGCATCCGCAGCAGTTGCGCGCGTCGCGGCGGCTCGATGCCGAGCATCGTCTCCATCGCGATGGCGGCACCGGCCTCCGAGCCGGCGGGGGAGAGCCAGTCGTGCCGGTCGCTCAACGCCAGCACCTGCCGGTAATCCCGGGATTCGAAGAGCTTCTCGGCACCGCGGTGCATCGAGCCGATAACCACGTCCGCGTCGAGCACGCGCGCATCCGGGCCGTCGCCCTCCAGCGCGAGCCGTAGCCGGGTCATGCCGTGTGCGCTGGGGTGCGCCGCACCGAGGTCGAGCACCCCGTCGGTCAGCAGCGCGTCCGCCTGCGACAGCCCGAACAGGCGGCCCGGCGAATCGACTGCGGCTTCCATGGGCGCGCATGCTCGCACACCCCGCGCGCACTACCGTGTCACCTGTCATGACCGAGCACGCCTCAGCCGCCACCTCCCGCCTGCACGTGGGGGTGGTCGGCGTCGGCCGCGCGGGCGGCCCGGTCGCTGCGGCCCTGGCCCGCGCCGGGCATGAAGTCGCTGCCGCGTACGCCGTCAGCGACGTCTCCCGACTGCGCGCGGAGTCCCTCATCCCGCAGGCGCGGCTGGCGCCGCTGCCCGAGGTCGTCGCCGGCGCTGACCTGGTCCTTCTCGCCGTCCCCGATGACGCCCTGCCCGGGCTCGTCACAGGCTTGGCGCAGGCTCATGTGTGGCAGGTGGGGCAGTTCGTCGTCCACCTCGCCGGCCGCTACGGCACCTCGGTGCTGCAGCCCGCCGTTGACCAAGGCGCGCTGCCGCTGGCGCTGCACCCGGTCATGACTTTCACCGGCACCAGCGTCGACCTCGCGCGGCTGTCTGGCTGCCCTTTCGGGGTCACCGCGCCGGAGGTGCTGCGCCCCGTCGCGGAGGCACTTGTCGTTGAGATGGGCGGGGAGCCCGTCTGGGTGCAGGAGGAGTCGCGCGGGCTCTACCACACCGCGCTCGCCCACGGTGCCAACCACTTGGTCACCCTCGTCGCGGAGGTGATGGACCTGCTGCGCCGCGCCGGGGTGGAGGAGCCGCGGCAACTCTTGGAACCGTTGCTGCGCGCGGCGCTGGAGAACGCGCTGGAGAAAGGCGACGACGCGCTCACCGGCCCGGTCTCCCGGGGCGACGCCGGGTCCGTCGCCGAGCACGTCGCGCAGATGAGCGCGCAAGGAGCGATCTCCCGCGACGCATACGTCGCGATGGCCCGCCTCACCGCCGACCGTGCGCTCGCCAGCGGCCGGCTCTCAGTCGACCTCGCCGAGCGGCTGCTCGCTGTGCTGTCCGCGCCTGCCGGGCCGGGGGCCGCGCGATGACCGCTTTCGAAGTCCTACACACCCGCGCCGAACTCGACGCGCACATCGCCGCTATGCCCCGCGCGACTCGCGCCGTGGTCATGACCATGGGCGCTCTGCACGAGGGCCACGCGTCTCTGATCCGAGCAGCGCGCGCCGCAGTCGGCACCGGCGGCACCGTGGTCGTCACCGTGTATGTCAACGCGCTGCAGTTCAACGACCTCGCTGACCTGCAGCGCTACCCGCGCACCCTCGAGGCCGACGTTGTGCTCGCTGGGTCAGCCGGCGCGGATGTGGTGTGGGCGCCGCAGCCGGCCGATGTGTTCCCCCACGGGCCGAAGGAGTTGACCACCGACGCCTCCCAGTTCCCCAGCCCGCTCGGGCCGCTCGGCGAGGTGCTCGAGGGCGCCGCACGCCCCGGGCACTTCACCGGCATGCTCACGGTCGTGCGCGCGCTGCTCGCCGCAACCGACCCGGCGCTGGCGTTCTTCGGCGAGAAGGACTACCAGCAACTCGCCCTCATCCGCCGCATGGTCCACGCGCTACACCTGCCGGTGCAGGTCGTCGGCGCGCCGACGGTGCGCGAGGCGGACGGGTTGGCGATGTCTAGCCGCAACCGATTCCTCGAGCAGTCCGAACGGCAACAGGCGCTGGCGCTGAGCGAGGCGCTGAGCGCTGCAGCCGGGAACGCCGATACCGCGCAGCGCGCGTTCGATGCTGCCAGCGCGGTTCTCGACGCGGCGGGCATCGACCCCGATTACCTCGCACTGATCGGCGAGGACTTCACCGACTTGCCGGAGACCGGCCCGGCGCGCATGCTCATCGCAGCGAAGGTGGGCGATGTGCGGCTCATCGACAACGCTCCCCTGACGCTCGGCAGCGCCGCCGCTGACGCATCTGGCACACACGCTGATGCGGCTGTGGCCGAACCGACTCCGATCAGCCAGCCGTCAGCGGCCAACCCGACACCGCAGCCGCACAACTCCTCGTCCGAGGCCGGCGAGGTGCGTCACTGATGCGGTCGTTCCCCATCGCGCGCCGCCTGCTCGCCCCGCCGCCGGGCTGGACCATCACTGCCGATGTCATCGTCGTCGGCTCTGGCGTGGCCGGGCTGAGCGCCGCGCTGCACGCGCGCCGTAGCGGCCACCGCGTCTGCGTGGTAACCAAGGCCGAGATCAACGAGGGCTCAACGCGCTGGGCGCAGGGCGGTATCGCCGCCGCTCTTGACCCCAGCGACTCCCCGGCCGAGCACTGGCGAGACACCATCGCCGCCGGCGGCGGCGTGTGCGACCCGGAGGCCGTGTTCACCCTCGTCAGCGAGGGCCCGGCCGCGGTGCTGCGCCTGATCCGTCTCGGCGCCC
This sequence comes from Actinomycetales bacterium, assembly GCA_018970205.1. GTDB lineage: Bacteria > Actinomycetota > Actinomycetes > S36-B12 > UBA5976 > RFTO01. The sequence continues at coordinate 5,276 of JAGWWW010000040.1, read as the reverse complement.
ACTTCGACCACGACGACGACGGCCAACTCTCGCTCACCCGCGAGGGCGGCCACCACAAGCACCGCATCGCCCACGCCGGCGGCGACGCGACCGGCGCTGAGGTCTCGCGAACGCTCGTGGAGGCAGTCCGCCACGACGAAGGCATCGAGATCATCGAGCACGCGCTCGTGCTCGACCTGCTGCTCGACGACACCGGCGCCGCGCAGGGCGTCACCTTGCACGTGATGGGCGAGGGGCTCATCGACGGCGTCGGCGCGGTGCTCGCGCCCGCCGTGGTGCTCGCCACCGGCGGCATCGGCCAGGTCTACGCCCAGAGCACCAACCCCGCGGTCGCGACCGGCGACGGCGTCGCCGCAGCGTTACGCGCCGGCGCGCAGGTCGCCGACATGGAGTTCGTGCAGTTCCACCCCACGGTGCTCTGGACCGGCCCGACCTCCAGCGGCCAGCAGCCCTTGATCTCCGAGGCCGTACGCGGGGAGGGCGCGGTCCTGCGCGACGACTCTGGCCGCGCGTTCATGGCCGATGTGCACCCGATGGCCGACCTCGCCCCGCGCGATGTTGTCTCCCAAGCCATCGTCGCGGCGATGCGCCGCACCGGCGCGGCGCATGTCTGGCTCGACGCGCGCGCGTTCGGGGAGGAGTTCTGGCAGCAGCGCTTCCCCACCATCTTGCAGTCGTGCCGCAGCCACGGCATCGACCCCGTGACGCAACTCATCCCGGTCGCCCCGGCCCAGCACTTCCACTCCGGCGGGGTGCGCACAGACCTCTCCGGCCGTACCAGCATCCCGGGGCTGTTCGCCTGCGGGGAGTGCGCGTGCACCGGTGTGCACGGCGCGAACCGGCTGGCGTCGAACTCCCTGCTCGAGGGGCTGGTGCTCGCCGAGCGCATCGGGCGCATCCTGCGCGAACGGCTGCCCGAGCGCCGCGCGGTCGGCACTGCGACTGACGGCGCTGCGGTCGTGTCGAACTCCCAACGAACCGCACTGCAGCAGTTGATGACCGAGCAGGTCGCGGTGGTGCGCGACGGCGACGGCCTAACGCAGGTACCGGCGGCGCTGGCCGCCATCGCTTCGCACGCGGGCGCTCCGAGCACCGAGGACTGGGAGATGACGAACCTGCTGCACGTCAGCGCCGCGATTGCGCACTCGGCGTGGCTGCGGCAGGAGTCGCGCGGCTCACATGTGCGCACAGATTTTCCGCAGCGGGACGACACCCACTGGCGCGCTAGATTGGCCCTGCGCCGCGAGCCCGCCGGCCACCTCTCACACGAGATCGTCCCTGTCCCGCCCGCAACCCTCGAGGCCCTCACATGACGACCACCGCGCAACTCGGCGCCGATGTGCAGCAGCGTGTGCGCGCCACCGGGGTCTCCCTCTCGCGCGTGGAGCGGGTCATCCGCGACGCGGTCGCCGAAGACCTTGACGGCGGCGTCGACGTCACCAGCATCGCCACCGTCTCCGACCGCCACCGCAGCACCATGGACATCGTCGCGCGCGGCACCGGCACCGTGTGCGGGCTGGCTTTCGCAGAGGCCGTCTTCGCCATCTGCGACCCGAGCACCGTGGCCGTGTATCACGCGCACGACGGCGACGCGGTTCCCGCCGGCACCGTCCTGCTGTCGGTCACCGGCTCCACCCGTGGCCTGCTGCTCGCCGAGCGCACCGCGCTGAACCTGCTCGGACACCTCAGCGGCATCGCCACCGCCACCGCGCAGTGGGTGACCGCGCTAGAAGGAACCTCCGCGAAGGTGCGCGACACCCGCAAGACCCTGCCCAACCTGCGCGCGATGCAGAAATACGCCGTGCGCTGCGGCGGCGGCGTGAACCACCGGTTGTCCCTCTCAGACGCGGCGCTCATCAAGGACAACCACGTGGAGGCAGCCGGCGGCGTCGGCGCCGCATTCGACCTCGTGCGCAAGCGCGCCCCGGAATTGCCGCTGGAGGTGGAGGTCGACTCCCTCGAGCAGTTGCGGGAGGTGCTCGACCACGGCGCGCAGCTGGTGCTGCTGGACAACTTCACGACCGAGCAGATGCGTGAGGCCGTCGCCATCACCGCCGGCCGTGCAACCCTGGAGGCCAGCGGAGGCCTGACCTTGGACACCGCGCGCGAGGTCGGCCAGACCGGTGTGGACTACATCGCCGTCGGCGCGCTCACCCACTCGGTGCGCGCCCTCGATGTCGCCGCCGACCTGCGCGCCGCCGACGAGACCCAGGAGGAGATCTGATGCTGCAGGTGCACGATGTTCGAGCGGCCAGCGCGGTCGATTCAAGTTGCTGCGCGGCGGACGTTCGGTCCGAGGTTTCCGTGATGGTGGCGGCAAGTTCGACGGATTCCTGCTGCGGGGGAGCGACGTCAATGACCGCCGCTTCGAAGGCGTCTGGCGTTGTGGCTGACCGCGCGTCCGAGGCGCCGAAGGCTTCGAATGAGCCTGTGACGGATTCATGTTGTGGAGGGCTGCCATGCTGCTGACGATCGATGTGGGCAACACCAACACCGTGCTCGGCATGTTCGACGGCGAGCGTCTGCACAAGTCGTGGCGCATCAAGACTGACGCGCGCAACACCGCGGATGAGTTGGACGTGACCGTGCGCGCGCTCCTGCAGGGCCAGCCTGCGGTCACCGGGGTGAGCCTGTGCTCAACGGTCCCGGCGGTGCTGCGCCAGATGCGGGTGATGCTGGAGAACACCTGGCACGACCTGCCGCATGTGATCGTTGAGCCAGGTGTGCGCACCGGCGTCCCGGTGCTGACCGACAACCCCAAGGAAGTCGGCAGCGACCGCATCGTCAATACCCTCGCGGCATTCACCCTCTACGGCGGGCCGTGCATCGTCGTGGACTTCGGCACCAGCACCAACCTCGATGTGGTCAGCGCCAAGGGCGAGTTCCTCGGTGGCGCGCTCGCGCCCGGCGTGGAGATCTCCCTCGAGGCGCTCGCCCAGCGCGCAGCGCAATTGCGCAAGGTGGAACTCACCCGCCCCCGCGCGGCGATCGGGAAGAACACGGTCGAGGCGCTGCAGTCCGGCGCTCTCTACGGCTTCGCCGGGCAGGTGGACGGCCTCGTGGCCCGCATCACCGCCGAACTCGGCGGGTCGGTGACCGCGGTGGTGGCCACCGGCGGGTTGGCCTCGCTCATCGTCCCGGAGTCCAGCACCATCACCCACCACGAGCCGGACCTCACCCTGACCGGCCTGCGCCTGCTGTTCGAGCGCGTGCAGTCCCAGCGCTGACACATCTTCACCAACCGATAGCGCTGCACCACGCAGCCAACGGCGCCAGCAGCGAGCCCTTGCTCACACTTGGCCAGCGCGGTGTTGCCTTCGGAGTCGGCCGGGACGATTCACGCGCCCGCACCAATGCGGTGGAATCAGCAGACGGGACAGGAACCATTGACCCGTCTTCGTCTTTGCCCAGCCCGCACCACCGGGGTCGAATCACCCGCCCCCGCTAGGGTTGCGCGCCGTGACCGACGAAGCCACGACACCCGCCGCTGAGACCGAGGTCGACGACCTCCCCGAGCAGATGCGCGTGCGCCGCGAGAAGCGCGAGCGGCTGCTGGCCGCAGGCGTGGAGCCGTACCCGGTCGCCGTCCCCGTCACCACCACGATCGCCGCGGTGCGCGCCGAGCACGGCGGCCTCGGCGTCGACGAGGCCAGCGGCGTCACAGTCGGCATCTCGGGCCGAATCATCTTCATGCGCAACACCGGCAAGCTCTGCTTCGCCACTCTGCGCGCGGGCGAGGGCGACGAGATTCAGGCGATGGTCTCCCTGGCCAGCGTCGGCGAGCAGGCGCTGGAGGACTGGAAGTCACTGGTCGACATCGGAGACACCGTCTGCGTCGAGGGCGAGGTCATCACATCCAAGCGCGGAGAGCTCTCCGTGATGGCGGCCCGCTGGCACATGGCGGCCAAGGCGCTGCGCCCGCTGCCGGTGGCGCACAAGCCGATGAGCGACCAGATGCGCGTGCGCCAGCGGTATGTGGACCTCATCATGCGGCCCGACGCGGCGCGCATGTCGCGCATGCGCCCGGCGGCGGTCGCGGCCATCCGCGCGGCCTTCGCTGAGCGCGGCTACATCGAGGTCGAGACCCCGATGCTGCAGACACAGCACGGCGGCGCCGCTGCCCGGCCGTTCATCACGCATATGAACGCCTACGACATGGACCTGTTCCTGCGCATCGCGCCGGAGTTGTTCCTCAAGCGCTGCGTGGTCGGCGGGTTCGAGCGCGTCTTCGAGATCAACCGCAACTTCCGCAACGAGGGCGCGGACTCCACTCACAGCCCCGAGTTCGTGATGCTCGAGGCGTACCAGACCTACGCCGACTACCGCACCATGGCGACCCTCACCCGCGAGGTGATCCAAGGTGCCGCGCTGGCAGTGCACGGCTCGCTGGAGTTCGAGCACTTCGACGGCACCACCAAGGACCTCTCCGGGGAGTGGGCGTGGGTGTCGATGTATCCCGCGCTCTCGCAGGCGGTCGGCGAGGAGATCACCCCGCAGACCCCGATGGCGCGGCTGGAGCAGTTTTGCGCGGCCGCTGGCATCGAGCGCGACCCCACCTGGATCCCGGGCAAATGCGTGGAGGAGTTGTTCGAACACCATGTGCTCGACTCCCTCACCGGGCCGACGTTCGTCTGCGACTTCCCGGTCGACACCTCGCCGCTGGTGCGCGACCACCGCGAGATTCCCGGCGTGGTCGAGAAATGGGACCTCTACATCGACGGCGCAGAGACCGCGACCGGGTACAGCGAGCTCTCCGACCCGGTCATCCAGCGCGAGCGCCTCATGGCGCAGAGCAAGCTCGCCGACCGCGGGGACGTTGAGGCGATGCGCATGGACGAGGACTTCCTGCGGGCGCTGGAGTACGGGATGCCACCGACCGGCGGCATCGGCATCGGCATCGACCGGGTGCTGATGGCGCTCACGGGTGTGGGCATCCGCGAGACGATCCTGTTCCCGCTGGTGAAGCCGGAGTAGCTGCTTCGGTTGCTGCAGCGCACCGGCTTCGGCGTGGCGGGTCCGCGTGAGACACGCTCGTGAGTGCCGTGATGCAGTTTCGTGTGTGCATCGCCGATGTGGGGTTGCCACGCATTCACAACAGTCGCGCAGTGGCTGTAAGGACGCGTTCGGCCCCTGCGCACGCCCCAGACATGGGTGAGCGGCCGGCCACTGTAGGTGGGGGAAGACCCACAGTGACCGACCGCTCGGTCAGGACGGGCGTTTCCCGTCCTGGCTCGATGCTGGTGTGACGCGCTGGGGGGTTGCGCGGTTCCAGCCAG
>JAGWWW010000084.1 GCA_018970205.1 Actinomycetales bacterium | reverse complement strand
GCCGCGGCGGCGGCCGTCACCTCGTGCCCGAGCGCCGACAGATGGAGCCGGTCCTCACTCCAGTAGTCATCAGCCGCGTGAGTGGTGAGCGGCCAGAAATCGAGCAGGTAGCAGCCGTGTTCGCGGGCGAGCATCACGGTGCCACGGTTGAGCAACTCGAACCGGGAGCGCAGTCGGTTGATGCTCGCCCGGTTCTTCGGATCGCCAAAGGCGACAACGAGCACATCCGCACCCGCCTCGCGAAACTGGCGCAGCGAGTCATCGATTGCGGCGAAAGTGCGGGCAGGCTGCCAGCCCGGGGTCATGAGGTCGTTGACACCCGCGGCGAAACTGACGAGTTCGGGTTGCTGCGCGATGGCGGCCGGCACTTGCTCGCGGGCGATGCGCTCGGCGGTGCGGCCGCGGATTGCGAGATTGGCGTAGCGCAGGTCCGGGTTTCGCTTGTGTATCGCCCCGGCCAGCCTGTCAGCCCACCCGCGCAGGCTGCCGTCGGCGCGGGGGTCGTCCAAGCCCTCGGTGAACGAGTCTCCCACGGCGATGAACGATGACCACACGGCTTGGGACTGTACCCGCGTGACCGCCCCGCGACACGTCGAGGTTGTGCCCGCCTGTGCTGATTCCTGCAAGCCGACGCAGTGGCGATGTCGGGCCAGGGCTAGCGCCGCCTGTCGCTGTGCGCGAGTGCCACCACTCTCGACGCAGCGTCAGAACGGGTCAACCGCGGGAACCCCCTCGTGGCTGGTTCCATCGCCCGCGTGGGTGGGCGTACATTGGCCGGAACGGTCGATTGCGCGTGGCCATCTTCGCGACGGACCGACCACGAGAACGAGGTGACGTCGATGAGCCGCTTCCCCACCATCCCGCGAATCCCGGCGATGGCCGCCCGCAGCCGCACGTCCGGCAAGCGGCGCTGGCGTGAGTCCGCTTTGTCAGCCGCAGTCATGTGCGCGGTGATCGGCCTGCCCGCCGCCGCGGTGCCGCAGCAGGCAAGCATCATCGGTCAACTCAGCAACTTCGACACGTTCAACGACACTGGCGTGGATGCACACGGCTTCGAGATCGAACTCGAGGGCGTGCACAGCGCGGACGTGCAGTACTTCTTCGGCGCGCCTTACAACCGCTACGGGACGCCGACGGTCACGGACTTCACCGACGGCGCGCGGTGGGGAGCGCGGGTGCGGTGGGCAGCCGTATTCGTGCAAGGCAGCGGCTACTCCGCCACAACCGTGCCCGGCCCGGCCAACCCGACACCCACGGACGGACACAGTTGCTACCTCTACGGGCCCGCCGGCGCCACGCAAGCGCAGTACGACGCAAGCGGCTGCGAGCACTTCGGCATCGGCACCTGGGGCACGCCGACGAACACCGCGTATCACTGGCTCATCGACGACGGGTCGGCGCCGGGCACTCTGGTCTGGTCCGGCACCTCGGTGAGCGTCCCGGCTCCGACGTGGTCGGTCTCCAACAACGGCGCAGTCGCGGCCGCGCTGCCCGCACTTCCGCCGGCGCCGGTCGCCGCGCTGCCCGGGGTTCCCGCATGCGCGCTGTGGGGGGACGCGCTCTGGATGAAGATCTACAAGACTGAATCCCACCAGCCTGCCAAGCTCGGCGCGCTGCTGACCGACAGCAAGGACGTGCCGCAGGAAGCCGCAGAGGTGGAGACCGAGTGGAAGTTCCTGCAGGGTCGGCCCACCTGCGACGACACCGGCAAGCCGCTGGCACAGCAGCCAGGCAACGAGGTGGTCAACGAGGCCGTCGCCGGCGGGTCCGCGGAATCTGTGACCCGACGTTACGAGTTCTACCGCTACACGGGGACTTACGACGACACCGACGGCGGCAACCACGAGGCCTTGCCGCTGTGCGACAGCAACCCGTACAAAGCCTCGTGCGGGTCGCCCGCACAAGCCAAGCCGAACGCCGACCTCGGCGGCTACATCGGCGCGCAGATGGCAGCCGCCAACATCGGTCGGTTCGGGGTGCAAGCGCCGGCGCTGTCGGTGGTCAAGGACGGAGACGGGTCTGGCCTAGTGGCCGACGGCGGCGGAATCTCCTGCGGAGACCTATGCGGCGGCAACTACGCCGCGGGCACGAAGGTGGTCTTGACGGCCACACCCGACGCCGGCTCC
>JAGWWW010000039.1 GCA_018970205.1 Actinomycetales bacterium | reverse complement strand
ATCAGCCTCAGGCAGCCGAACATGCTGCCTCCAATGCGTCCGCCACGGCGGCAGCGTCGGGCCACCCTTTGTAGACGCAGGTGTCCTGCGGCGCGGTTCGCATCTTGTGGGCGAGTTGCCGCGCGACGTCAGGGGAATGCGCCGCGAGGTCGTCAAGTCGCGTGTTCGTGGTGAGGATGGTGAAGACGACCGCGCCGGTCTGCGGGAGTTTGCGCAAGGTCTGCCGTTCCAATCGCAGCCAGCGGCGCTGCAGGACGGACGACTGCGCTCTCACATCGGCTCCGCGCGGCAACGGTCGCGACTCGGCGCCACGGCTTAGCTGGTCGGCTGCGCGTGATGACGCTGCTGCGTCATCGGCAGGCGTGGCAACGGCAGCATGTGGAGCAGCGTCACCCAGGGCTGTTGCTGCTTCGTCTTGCGAGTGCCCGAATCCCGGCTGGAACAGGGTGGGCGACTCCAGCACCGACCAGTTCGTGCGCTCCATGATGTCACCGACCGGCAGGCGAGCGAAGAACCGCTCCGTGGGTGCCGCGATGGTGTCGTAGCCGGGGACGGGGCTATGGATAGAACCCAAGTTCGTACCGAGTTTCTCGCGCAAGGACCAGCGCGAGGGCGCGCACAGCACCGCTGCGGTGAGCCGGTATTCAGTCGCGTGTGCGGTGCCTGCGGCGGCGTGCGTCGCCGCATCAGCCGTGGCTGCTGACGCCGATGCTGGGCTAGAAGCGCCCGAGGCGCCCCCATCGTCCACCGCTGACTGGAGTGTGGCAGCCGCCGAAGCGGCAGACGCGGCCCCGACGGGGTGCCGGGTCATGATGCAGACGTCTTCGGCGATGAGCCGGCTCACGCGCTCTAGTGGGTGCTGCTCGTCGGCTTCGGCCACCAGCAACTCGGGGACGACGGTGACGGCATCAGGATCGTGCGTTGCGATGTGGGTGAAGAGCACATGCGCGGCCTCGCGAGCGGCTGCGTCCCCCTCGGGTAGGACGGCGAACGCGTCGTCGTGGTGAGCGGCGAGCACTTCGGCCTTGTTCGAGAGCAGGTCTGCAGCGGCGGCCGCGGGCAGCAGCCATGCCTCGGGGGTGCACACGTGTAGCCCCATGGTGACGCGGAAATCCTTGCCGTCGCCCGGCCAGCGCGGGGCGGCGTTATGAATGCTGGCTGCGGCCTCTGCTGCAATATCGCCGCGGGGTCTGCCGTTGTCGGCGCTGCGCCTGCCGGTAGCACCAGCGCCGCTGCCCTCAGCCACCGCTGACATCCATCTCAGCCTCGGCCATCGCGAAACCCTGCGCGACCTCGCGGCTGGATAGCCAGCCCTCCGGCAGCGAGACAGGACGCTCCGGGGTGGTGCGACCACGCGGGCCGGAAGCGGCGCGGGGGTCGTACACCTGGTCGGTGTCGATCTGCGCGAGCAGGCCTTCCAACTCCGCGAGGGTATGCACTTGCCCGAGTGCGGCGCGGATGGTGGAGCCGACGGCGAAACCCTTGAGGTACCACGCCATGTGTTTGCGCATCTCCGAGCAGGCCGTGCGCTCGGGGTCAAATGCGCGGCGGCCGTCGTCATCGCCGTGCACGCGGTAGTGGTCGATGAGTGCATGGGTGTGCTCGCGCAGCCAGTGGACGGCCACGGAAAGGCCCGGCTCGGATGGGACCGGCTCCCCCGCGAGGCCGGCGGCGATCTGACCGAACAGCCACGGCCGGCCGAGGCAGCCGCGACCGATCACCACGCCCGCGCAGTCGGTCTGTTCCACCATCCGCACGGCGTCGTGTGCCGTCCAGATATCGCCGTTGCCGAGCACCGGCACGCCATACGGCTGCAGCAACTGCACGAGGTGGGCTATGGGCTGCCAGTCGGCGAGACCGCCGTAGAACTGCATGGCGGTGCGCCCGTGCAGCGCCACCCACGCCACACCCTCCTCGGCGGCGGCGAGACCCGCGTCGACGTATGTGATGTGGTCGGGGTCCAGGCCGACGCGCATCTTGACCGTCACAGGGATGCGGCTGCCATCGGGGCGCACGGCGTTGCGCACCGCGGCGGCCACGATGGCGCGGAACAGAGGCGTCTTCCACGGCAGCGCCGCGCCGCCGCCCTTGCGCGTCACCTTCGGGACTGGGCAGCCGAAGTTGATGTCGATGTGGTCGGCGAGGTTCTCGGCCGCGATGATGGCGGCAGCCTCCCCCATGACTCCGGGGTCGACACCGAAGATCTGCATGGAGCGGAAGTCCTCGTCGTCGCCGAAGGCGACCATGCGCATCGTCTTGGCGTTGCGCTCCACGAGCCCGCGCGAGGTGATCATCTCGCTGACGTAGCAGGCCGCACCGAAGCCGGGCGCGATGGCGGCCGATGCGCGTCGGCAGACGGAGCGGAACGCGGCGTTGGTGATGCCTGCCATCGGCGCGAGCACGACCAAGGGAGTTGAGCCCTCGATGGGCGCGCTGAAGGAGGTCGCTGCAGCTGCGCCGGTTGCTGCGAGTACGCCCGGGGTACGTACGGTGTCGACGCCCGCAACAGCAGCCTGGGTGTCGCTGGCCGCGCCGGATGCTGCGCCCGCGGGGGCGGTCAGCGCGGTGGACTCCATGCCCTGCATTGTGCCGATACGGCGTCGCCGGTGCGGCGGCTCGGCCGCGTCAGCACCCGATGAGGCGCGCGCCGAGCCAGGACTGCACTTGGTCCAGCGCCACCCGCTCCTGCGCCATGGTGTCGCGCTCGCGGATAGTGACGGCATTGTCCTCGAGGGTGTCGAAGTCCACGGTGATGCAGAACGGGGTGCCGATCTCGTCCTGGCGGCGGTAGCGGCGGCCGATGGCGCCGGCGTCGTCGAAGTCCACGACCCAAGTGCGGCGCAGTTCCGCGGCGAGGTCACGGGCTTTGGGCGAGAGGTCGGCGTTGCGCGACAGCGGCAGCACCGCGGCCTTCACCGGGGCCAGGCGCGGGTCGAACTTCATGACCACGCGGGTGTCCTCCCCGCCCTTGGTGTTCGGCGCGGTGTCCTCGGCGTACGCGTCGAGCAGGAACGCGAACATCGCGCGCGTGAGGCCCGCTGCGGGCTCGATGACGTACGGGAACCAGCGCTCGCCCTTGTCTTGGTCGAAGTACGACAGGTCCACGCCGGACTCCTTGGAGTGCGTGGAGAGGTCGTAGTCGGTGCGGTTGGCGATGCCCTCGAGCTCGGCGAACTCCGAGCCGCCGAAGTTGAAGCGGTACTCGATGTCGACCGTGCGCTTGGAGTAGTGGGAGAGCTTCTCTTTCGGGTGCTCGTAGAAGCGCATGTTGTCGGGGTTGAGCCCGAGGTCGACGTACCAATCCCAGCGGGTCTTCAGCCAGTACTCATGCCACTGCTCGTCGGTGCCCGGCTCGACGAAGAACTCCATCTCCATCTGCTCGAACTCGCGGGTGCGGAAGATGAAGTTGCCGGGGGTGATCTCGTTGCGGAACGACTTGCCGACCTGCGCGATGCCGAACGGCGGTTTCTTGCGCGCGGTGAGGGAGACATTCGCGAAGTTCACGAAGATGCCCTGAGCGGTCTCAGGGCGCAGGTAGTGCATGGAGGAGTCGTCCTGCACCGGACCGAGGTGGGTGGTGAGCAGGCCGTTGAACATGCGTGGCTCGGTCCACTGCCCCTTGACTCCGCAGTTCGGGCAGGGGACGTCGGCGAGGGTCGCCTCGGCCTTGCCTTTGCGCTCGATGTACTCCTCCAGCAGGTGGTCCTCACGGAAGCGCTTGTGGCAGCCCAGGCACTCAACCAGTGGGTCGACGAACGCCTCGACGTGCCCAGACGCGCGCCACACCGCCGGGGAGAGGATGACCGCGGAGTCGAGCCCGACGATGTCGTCGCGCGACTGCACCATGGTCTTCCACCACTGCCGGCGGATGTTCTCCTTCAACTCCACACCCAGCGGGCCGTAGTCCCACGCGGAGCGGGTGCCGCCGTAGATCTCAGAGCACGGGTACACGAACCCTCGGCGCTTGGAGAGGCTGACGATGGCGTCGACGCGGGAGTCTTTGGCGGCCATGCGCGAAGGCTACCGAGAGCGCGCGCAGGCACCCTCAGGGCACGGCGACGCGGATGACGTCGGCCGCGGGGCTACTCCGCGCGCTCGAGCATTCCGACGGCGGTCTGCTCGTCGAGCGGCTCGAAGATGCGGTAGTGCCAGGTGAGTGCGCGGTGCACCATCGGGCGCAGCACGGCCACGACCTCGTCATACAACGGCACGAGCCCGGCGCTGACATCGCGCGGGCAGATGGGCACGGCCAGCATCAGCGTCTGGCACAGCGGGCGCAGCATCGCGCCGACCGCGCGGGTCACGGCGCCGGTCTCGACAGCGTCGTCGACCACGACGACCGTCTTGCCGGCGACCATCTCCGCGAGGTCCTCGCGCGACTCCACCACGGGGTCCACGCGCCCGGAGCCATCCGCGGCCATCGGCCGGTAGACGACCAGCGGCAGGACTGCGCAGGACAACTCGTGTGCGAGCGCCTTCGCGGCCGGCACCCCATTGGGCACGATGGCCACGATGACCACGTCCGCCGGCGGGGTCTCGGCCAGGGCGGCCTTGACATACGGGACGAGCTTGCGTCCGCCGTCGGCGAGGTCTGCGAACTCCTGCACTTTTATCTCTCCTGGCTGGTTCTCGGGTGGCTCACGGTGCGTCCGGCGCGGGGATCCGGCCGAGTCCGACCTCGGCGGCGTCTGGCGCAAGGTCAGACACTAACCGTTCGACGGCCCCGCCCGCACCCACCGCGACGAGCACCTCGAAGGTGGAGGCGGCGTCCTCGGCGTCGGCCAGCAGCGGCCACAGCACCGGGCGGACGTCCGCCGCGGAGAGGGCCCGGCGGCAGGCGCCGGCGGAGTCGAACTCGGCTGCCAGCAGCCAGGTGCCGGGCTCGTCGGGGCTGCGGCCGACCCAGCCGCGGATGTAGCCGGGGCGGGCGCTGAGCAGGGTCAAGGCCATCTCGGCACGGTCCAGCCACGCAGGTTCGCCCGCGCCGCCGGGCTCGACGGGCCGGTCGGTCTGGGCAGCGAAGGACTCGGCACCGGGCCCCGCGACACCTGACCCTGCTGCACCGGGCCGTGCGGGGACGTTGTCTGCCGCGGATGGCGGCGCGCCGGCTCCGACGACCGCTGCAGGCGGGCGCAGCCGCACGCTCAGCAACACGGCTCAGGCCCTGCCGAATCGGCGCTCGCGGGAGGCGTATTCCTGCACGGCCGCCCAGAGGTTGCGGCGGTCGAAGTCGGGCCAGAGCACGTCGGAGAACACCATCTCGGCGTACGCGCTTTGCCACAGCAGGAAGTTGCTTGCGCGCTGCTCGCCGGAGGTTCGGATGAACAGGTCGACGTCGGGCATCCCGGGTTGATACATATGTGAGGCGAGGGTGCGTTCGGTTACCTTCGCGGGGTCTAGTCGGCCTTGCGCGGCCTCCTGCGCGATGCGCGCGACCGCGTCGGCGACCTCCGCGCGGCCGCCGTAGTTCACGCACATCGCCAGGGTCATGCGGGTGTTGCGGCGGGTGAGGTGCTCCGCGGCGCGTAGTTCCTCGATGACCGACTTCCAGAGTTTCGGCTCACGGCCGACCCACACCACGCGCACGCCGAGGTCGTGCATCTCGTCGCGGCGGCGGCGGATGACCTCGCGGTTGAACTGCATGAGGAATCGCACCTCGGCCGGGCTGCGGCGCCAGTTCTCGGTGGAGAAGGCGAAGGCGCTGAGCCAGCCCACTCCGAGTTCCAGCGCGCCGTGGACGCAGTCGAGCAGGCTGGCTTCGCCGGCCTCGTGCCCTGCGGTGCGCGGCAAGCCGCGGCCCTGCGCCCAACGGCCGTTTCCGTCCATGACGACCGCGATGTGGTGGGGCACGCGCTCAGGTGCGATGCGCGGCGCAGTGGCACCGCTGGGGTGGGCCGGCGGCGCCGGCCACTGCGGCTGCTGCCTGCTCATGGGGCCTCCGGTCGCTGGGGTTCGTCCGCCTCGAACGGGTCCGCGCCTGCGCGCTCGACCCAAGCCAGCGACCGCACCGGCCGCTCGAGGTTCCACTGTAGGTGGGCGGCCACCAGGCCACTGACCGACCCGCGGTGGCGGGCGTCGACGGCCTCCGCGGCGGCCCAGTCGCCGGTGAGAAGCGCCTGCATCAAGGCCAGCGCGTCTGCGGCGGGCGCGGCCGAGCCGGGCTCACGGCACTGCGCGCACATGACGCCGCCGGAGGCCACATGGAACCAGCCCAGTCCCTGGGTCTGCCCGCAGCCGACACACTCGGTCAGCGCCGGGGCGTAGCCGGCGAGGGCGCATGCGCGCAGCAGGTACGCGTCCAGCGCCAGGCTCGGCTCGCGCGCGCCGGTGGCAAGCGCGTTCAGGGCGCCGAGCAGCAGCAGGTAGTGGGCCGCGGCCGGCTCGCGGTCCTCACTGACGATGCGGTCAGCGGCCTCCAGCATCGCCTGCCCGGCCGTCCACGCCCGCCAGTTCGTGCTCAGGACGGAGCCGTAGGCGTGAAGGCACTCGACCTGAGTGACGACATCGAGGCTGCGGCCGATGTGGCACTGGATGTCGACGTGGGAGAACGGCTCCAGCCGCGCCCCAAACCGGCTCTTGGTGCGGCGCACGCCCTTGGCGACGGTGCGGACCTTGCCGTGGCCGCGGGTGAAGACGGTGATGATTCGGTCGGCCTCCCCGAGTCGGTGCGTGCGCAGCACCAGACCTTCGTCGCGGTAAAGAGGCATACCCCCATTCTCGCCAGCGCGGTAGCGTCCACCCCCATGACACACCCACCCGGCGGCGAGCCGGCAGCAGCCACCCCCGACGACGGAGTGGCCGTGCGCATCAGCCCCGCCCAGGTGCGCCGTGCGACGGTCGTCGTGCTGGTGCTGGTGGCGGCCGCGCAGGCCGCACACTGGGCGTTCAACCGCCTGTCCAACTTCATCGTGCTGCTACTGGTGTCGTGGCTCATCGCCATCGCGTTGGAACCGGGCATCGGCTTCCTCATGCGCAGAGGCCTGCGCCGCGGGCAGTCCGCCGGGGTGATGCTCGCCGCGCTCATCGTCGGCGTGCTCGGGTTCTTCGCCGCGTTCGGCGGCCTGCTCTTCGGGCAGATTCGGCAGTTCGCGGTGTCGGTTCCGTCACTGGCCGCCGGCCTGCTGGACTGGGTCAATCAGACGTTCCGCACCTCGTTCGACGTGCCCACGCTGCTGTCGAAGATCAACATCAACGCCGTCACGAGCCACCTGACCGAGTTCGCCGGCGGCGTGCTCGGGATCGTCAGCTCCCTGCTCGGCGCGGTGTTCAACACGTTCACCCTGCTGTTCTTCATCTTCTACTTCGCCGCTGACGGCCCCGCTTTGCGGCGGGCGGTCTGCTCTGTGCTTCCGCAGCGGCAGCAGACGCTGTTCTTGAAAGTCTGGGACGTGAGCGTGGAGAAGACGGGGGCGTTCGTCGTCTCGCGCATCGTCATGGCGGTGTTCTCCGGCGCGTTCCACAGTGCGCTATTCGCAGTGCTCGGGGTGCAGTACTGGCTGCCGCTGGGGCTGTTCACGGGCCTGACCAGCCAGTTCATCCCCAGCGTCGGGACTTACATCGGCATCGGGCTGCCCATCGTGGTGGCGGTCGTGCACGACCCGCTGGACGCGGTGTGGATCATCGTCGGCGCGACGGTCTACCAGCAGGTCGAGAACCTCTTCATCGGCCCGCGCCTGGGGCGGCGCACGATGAACATCCACCCGGCGGTGGCGCTGGGGTCGGTGTTCGTGGGTGCCGCGCTCATGGGTGCGGTCGGGGCGCTCATCTCCGTTCCTGTTGCGGCCGCGCTCATCGCGGTCGGACAGAGTTACGCGCACCGATATGAGTTGGTCGACGGGGTTGACGGGGTTGCCGCGGGTTCTTGACGGCCCTCAGCATGCGCCGGGTCATGGTGCGCATGTGCTCATCACCAGTCACGGGGCGCACCAGCCACCTAGCACCGACGCCGGCCCCCGTGCCGCAGTGGTTCCGCGTCACGGGCTGGAGCAGGTGAGGCGGGCGGAGGCATGCGGCGTGCCGGCCCTAGGCCCGGGTCGCGCCAAGCCGCGTCCACCCCGCGGCAGGCGACCCAGCACACCACGCGGCCTTCCCCCGGCGCTGGGCGGAGGCCACACCGCGCCGCCACGGCCGGGCGGTCAGCGCGGGGAGTCGAAGCCGAGTTTGCGCAGTTGCGCGGGGTCGCGCTGCCACTCCTTGGCCACGCGCACGTGGACTGCGAGGTGAACGGGCCGGCCGAGCAGTCGAGCCACACGCGGCCGGGCGGCGGAGCCGATCTGGCGCAGCATCGACCCGCCGCGCCCGATGACGATGCCCTTCTGGCTGTCGCGCTCCACGTACAACGCCACCCTGACCTCGAGTTGCCCCTCGGGGTCCGATTCGTCGCGGGGGACGATCTCATCGACCAGGGCGGCGACTGAGTGGGGAAGCTCATCCTGCAGCCGCTCCAGCGCCGCCTGCCTGACGATGTCCGCGATGGCGGCATCGGTGTCGTCGTCCGTGGCCTCCCCCTCGGGGTACAACACCGGCCCGGCCGGGAGCATCGAGCACAGCAGATCGACCAACGTGCCGACGCCGGTGCCGGCACGGGCCGAGACTGGGACGATGTGCGCCCAGCCGAGCTGCAGCGACTCCTCCAGGGCGGCGACGGCGAGCAGCTTCGCCGCCAGCGCCTGCTTGGTCACCGCGTCAGCCTTGGTCACCACCGCCACCAGCGGGCAGGCGGCGTCGCGCAGCCGTTGCAAGATGAACTCATCGCCGGCACCGACGGCCTCGTCGGCGGGCAGGCACACCGCGACAGCGTCCACATCGGACCAGGTGCGGTAGACGACCTCGTTCAACCTCTCCCCGAGCAAGGTGCGTGGCCGGTGAACGCCGGGGGTGTCGACCAGGACAAGTTGCGAGTCCGGGCGGGTGACGATGCCGCGGATGGCGCGGCGGGTGGTCTGGGGCTTGGCGCTGGTCGTGCTCACCGGCTCCCCCACGATTGCGTTGAGCAGCGTGCTCTTGCCGACATTGGGCCGGCCGACGACGGCGACGAAGCCGCTGCGGTGCGGCGCGCCGGCAACGGTCGCGGCCGTGACGCTGACGGCGGGAGTACCTTCGCGGCGCGTCGTGCCGGTGTCGCCGGTGGCCCGTGTCTCTGCGACGTCCGTTCTGCCAGTCGGGCTACCGGCTAGCGAACCCTCGCCCTCGGCGACGTCTGGGTCGACGCCGCTCACTCGGCCGGCTCCGGGTGCAGCCGCTGCGCGAGCACACGGGTCACCTGATTGCGACGGCCCCCGGTAGCTTCGGCTGTGAGCCGCCAGCCGTCGATATCGACGTGGGCGCCGGGAATCGGAACGACACCGAGGCGGCTCGCGAGGAGCCCAGCGACGGTGTCGACACCCTCCTCGTCGGCGTCGAGGTCGATGTCAAGTTCTTGGGCGAGGTCCTCGATGTGGAAGCGCGCGCTGACGCGCAGAGTGTCCTCGGCGATGCGCTCCATCTCAGGGGACTCCACGTCGTACTCGTCGCTGATCTGCCCGACGATCTCCTCGAGGATGTCCTCGATGGTGATGATGCCGGCGACCCCGCCATATTCGTCGACCAGGACCGCGAGGTGCTTGCGGGAGGCCTGCATCTCGCGCAGCAGGTCGTCACATCGCTTGGAGTCGGGCATGAGGAAGACCGGGCGCATGACCGAGTCCACACGCTCGGTCTGCTCGGCTTCCCGGTGCTCGAAGACCCGGCGGGCGACGTCCTTGAGGTAGATGATGCCGACGATGTCGTCTGCGTCCTCGCCGATGACCGGGATGCGGCTGAAGCCGGAGCGTAGGCCGAGTGAGAGCGCCTGGCGCAGGGTCTTCGTCGACTCGATGAAGACCATCTCGGTGCGCGGCACCATCACCTCGCGGGCCACGGTGTCGCCGAGTTCGAAGACTGACTGGATCATCTCCCGCTCGTCTTCGTCGATGACCTGCTCGGAGGCCTGGTCTACGAGGTCCCGCAGCTCCGCCGCGGACGCGAACGGGCCCTCGCGGTAGCCCTTGCCCGGGGTCAGAGCGTTGCCGAGCCAGATGAGCAGGCGGGTCAGCGGGGCCAGCACGATGCTCAAGCGGTACACGAACCCCGCGGTGGCCGCGGCGATGGCATCTGCATGCTGCCGGCCCAAGGTGCGCGGGGCGACCCCGAGCGCGATGAAGCCGACGGCCACCATCAGCAGTGCCGCGAGCCACGCCGGCTTCAGCGCTGTCGCGACGAGCACCACCCCGAGCGTCGACGCCGTGAGGTGCATGAAGAGCAGCACGTTGATGTAGCGGGCGCGGTCGTTCGCGATGGCAGCGAGGGCACGGCCGCGGCGGGGCTTCTCTCGCGTGAGGTCCTCGGCGATGACGCGCGAGACGCGCTGCATGGCGGTCTCGATGAGGACGAATGCGAAAGCGATGACGACGCAGGCGCCGGCGATCAACAGTTGTTGGGTCACGGGCGGGCCTCTGTGGAGTGAGCGGGTTGCGGGGCGCCGGTGTTCTGCGCGGACCGCCAGGCGGCGAGCACCTCGGCCTGCATGCCGAACATCACTGCGTGCTCCTCGGGCTCGGCGTGGTCGTGGCCGAGCAGGTGCAGTACCCCGTGTGCGAGGAGCAGCTCCACCTCGGCGCGTGCGCTGTGGCCGGCCGCGGTGGCCTGTTCGGCGGCGACCTGCGGACAGATGGCCACGTCGCCGAGGTGGCCCGGCTCGGCCGCGCCCTCGCGCAACTCGTCCATCGGGAACGACATCACATCCGTCGGCCCGGAAAGGTCGAGCCACTTCTCGTGCAGTCGCGCCATCGGGTCGGGGTCGATGAATGCGATGGACAACTCCGAGCCCGCGGGCATGTGCAAATGCCGCAGCAGGAACTGCGCGAGCGCGTCGGTCTGCTCGGGCTGCCAGCCGGGGTACGGCTCGATGCTGGCGTCATTGGTGATGTCGACGAGCATCACGGCTCTCAGGTCACCTTGCGGCCGCTGCCGTGCTGGTGCACCGCGCGGGTTGCGTCCCAGGTGGCGTAGGCGTCGACGATGCGGCCGACGAGCCGGTGACGCACCACATCGTGGCTGGTCAGCCGCGAGAAGTGGATGTCGTCCACGCCCTCGAGGATCTCCTGCACCACCTCCAGGCCGCTACGCACGCCGCTGGGCAGGTCGACTTGGGTGGTGTCGCCGGTGACGACCATCGTGGACCCGAAGCCGAGGCGCGTGAGGAACATCTTCATTTGCTCCGGCGAGGTGTTCTGGGCCTCGTCGAGGATGATGAAGGCGTCGTTGAGCGTGCGCCCCCGCATGTAGGCCAGGGGTGCGACCTCGATGACCCCGCTGGTCATGAGTCGCGGGATGGAGTCTGGGTCGATCATGTCGTGAAGCGCGTCGTACAGCGGCCGCAGATACGGGTCGATCTTCTCGCTCAGCGAGCCAGGCAGGAACCCGAGGTGCTCCCCCGCCTCCACAGCGGGCCGGGTGAGCACGATGCGGGTGATGCGCTTGGCTTGCAGTGCCTGCACGGCCTTGGCGACGGCGAGGTACGTCTTGCCGGTGCCAGCGGGGCCCAGACCGAACACGATGGTGTGATCGTCGATGGCGTCGACGTAGCGCTTCTGGTTCAAGGTCTTGGGCCGAATGCTCTTGCCGCGGTTGCTCAGGATGTTGGCCGTGAGCACGTCCGCCGGGCGCACGCCGGTGGACTCGCGCAGCATCCCGAGCAGCCGCTCGACGACTTCAGGAGCCAGGCCCTGGCCGGTTCGCAGTACGGCGAGCATCTCCGCGACGGCCTGCTCGATGAGGACCACATCGGCCTCGGCTCCGGTGAGGACGATCTCATTGCCGCGCACCAGGATGTCGAGGTTCGGCACGGCGCGCTCGAGGGTGCGCAGGTGCGTGTCTCCGGCCCCCAGCAGGCTCACCATCGAATAGGCAGCGGGGACCACGATTTTTGCAGTCGTGGACTGCGGGGCTGGGTTGCTCATGTGGGGTCAAGCGTAGGCGATGGGCGCACACTGGACAACGCCGAACTGGGGTCCGCCCCGCTACGGCTCCCGCTAGGGCATAGGCGAGTCTGTTGATGCTCGGGCCGGTTCGCGGGGCGCTCGGGCCGGGTCGTGCGGCGGCTCAGGCACTCTCAATACCTAACGGGTCCAAGGTCACGGTCGTCCGAGCCTGGCGGCGCCGACCGTGCGATTGAGTCAGCGACACCTCGACTCTGGAATCGGCCTTCGAGGAGCAACGCATGCGGCGAGATGACGGTGTTCGTCTGGGGCCGGGCCTAGCCGAGGCTGGTGGACAGTTGACGTCGGCCGATCACGTGTGCGTGAACGTGGTCGACAGTCTGGCCACCCTGTACGCCGGTGTTGAAGGTCGTGCGAAAACCAGGTTCGGCGACCTGCTCGATCTGCGCCACTGACGCAACGGCCTCAATCAGCGCTGCCGACGCCTCCGGGCTGCGCTCGCCGAGGTCGACGATGTCGTCGTAGTGCTCCTTGGTGAGCACGAGCACATGCACCGGCGCGACGGGGTTGATGTCCCGGATGGCTATGACGAGGTCGTTCTCGTAGACCACCGTGCTGGGCAACTCCCCCGCGACAATGCGGCAGAACAGACACGAGTCGCTCATTGCGGCGACCTCCCTCTCCATCGGTTGGTGAGTGCAGAGACGATGCATGCGGCCGCGGCGCCGGCGGTGGCCGCCCGCATCACTGACGGGCCCATGACGACAGGCTTGGCGCCGGCGGCGGTGAATGCGGCGAGTTCATCGGCCGTGAGCCCGCCCTCCGGGCCGACGACGACGACGATGTCCTCGACGGCCACTGCGGTGTGCGCGTCGGTTGTCTCGGCTGAATTGTTGACAATGGCAGGAGATTCAATTTCCACGTCGTTCCGCGCGCCGGAGCCACCGTCGAGCTCGGATGGGGAAGTGGGTGCGTCGGAGCCAGTCAACGCGCCGGAGCCACCATCGAGATCAGATGCGGCGGAGAAGCCGGTGCCGTGAATCATGAACGAATCGCTGAGCGCACCGGCGTCTCGTAGGACGTCGGCGATCGGTGAGTGTGCATTCTCATGACAGAGCAGAACGACACCGCCTGAGGCAACCGTGTCGGTGACGAGCTGACGCACGGCAGCGGTGTCGCCGGCGGGGGTGATCACAGGGAATCGGGCGCGGCGGGACTGCTTGGAGGACTCTGCAGCGATGCGCGGCCATTTGGCGGGCACCTCTGATGACTGGCTACGCGCGGCCGACCAGGGCACGACCATGTCGACGCCGGCTTCTGTCAGCAGTTCCATCGTCTGGTCGCTGCGGTCACGCTTGACCAGCGCCTGCACAACAGTCAGCCGCGGCACGAGCGCCAGCTCGTGGGCGACAGCGCGCACCTCGACTGTGCACTCTGACTTGCCCACGACGGTGACGACACCTTCGGCGCGGGTGCCGCGGCCGTCGACGAGTTCCACGGACTCCCCCACCCGCACACGGCGAACGCGAACTGCGTGGTGGCCTTCATCGGAGTCCAA
>JAGWWW010000083.1 GCA_018970205.1 Actinomycetales bacterium | reverse complement strand
GTCGCTCATATGTGCGTCACACTCCCGTCAATCTCGACCACATCGTCAGCGCCGCGTTGTGCGACGAGCACCCCTCCAGCAGCCTGCACGGCTGCGCGGATGTCTTCGGCAAGCGTATCCGCGCCGCTGCGCACCAGCCCGGCGAGTTCCACGAGCACCAGGCCGCCAGCGGCTTCCTCGGACGGCACAGGCAGCGCACCGTCATACTCAAAGGCGCCGGCCTGGACAGCTGCTCCTGCGGCGACTGGCCGAACTGAGTCACCTGGATCAGACGCTGTGACCGCCGAGTGCAGCGGTGTGGTCGTCGCACCGCCCGAGCCATCCTCGGGGACTTCGACGTCGTCTCGCCCTGGTGCGGCCGGCTGCCGCCCCGGCACGACGCGTAGGAACACACGTCGGCGCGGGACGAACAGCGACAGCAGCAAGCCGAGGATTGCTAGGAGCGCACCGCCGAGCACGACGCCTTCTGCGTGGTCCGTCGCGACGACGAACGACGCCCAGCGAGTGACACCGTCGAAAGTGATGCTGCCGTCGCCGTCCGGCAGAGTCCACGTCTCGCCCACACGAAGCGGTGAGATGCCCAGACGCGTCATGCGACTGGTGTCAAGGCTGAAGACGTTCTGCGGGGTTCCTTGGTCCAACCCGAGGTCGCCGCTGAACGCGCCCATGAACACTCGCGGGTTGTCCAAGTCCGGGAACACCGAGGTCAGCCCGCGCACCGGGTCGACGAGCGCGGTGGGCGCGAACACGCCCTGGAAGCCCAATTGCGGCCGCGAGTCGGGGACCTTCACCGCGCCACGCGAGATGAGGTTCGCGCCCTCAGGCGCGAACACTGAGTAGTCCTGCCACACGACGGTCCCGGCCTTGTCGCGCACGGTGAAGCGCGGGGCATAGCCGTGGCTGGTGAGGTAGACCTTCGTGCCGCCGACGGCGAGCGGGTGATTCACCCGGATGAGGTGCTTGTTGGGTGCGGCGCCGAACGTCTCGCGCACGGTGACGTAGGCGTCGAACTTGCGCGGCGCGCCACGCTGGGTGCCCTCGCGCTCGAACGACACATCGAACTTCGACAGGCTCACCGTGAACGGCTGCAAAGACGCGCGATCGAAGAACGGCCCCGAGCGGAAGTCGTCGTACTGCACCAGTGAATTGCTGAAACTCCCCCCGACCGGCATCACGACTCGGCCTTCTGCGCCGGTGCCCTGGCCGATGCCGACCCCGACGACCAACAGCAGCAGCGCGGTGTGGAACAGCAGGTTGCCGGTCTCGCGCAGGTAGCCGCGCTCGGCTGACAGCCAGCTGCCGTCGTCGGCGACGCGCACTCGCCAACGACGTGTGCGCAGCCAACCGGCGACTGATTCAACCGCTTCTGCAGGCCGCGACGCCGGGATGTGCGCGAGGGTGTGGGCCGAGAGACGCGAGAGCCGGGACGGCGCGCGCGGCGGCAGCGAGCGCAGTGCCCGCGCGTGCTCGATGCTGCGCGGCAGCACGCACCCGATGAGGGAGAGGAAGAGCAGGAGATACACCGCCGCGAACCACGGCGAGCGGTACACGTTGAAGAAGCCGAGCCGGTCGAGCCACACGCCCGCGGCGGGGTGGGCTTCGAGGTACTGCTGTACGCGCGCCGGGTCGGTCTCGCGCTGCGGGAACACCGAGCCGGGCACCGCGGCCACAGCAAGCAACAGCAACAACAGCAGCGCCGTGCGCATGCTCGTGAGTGAGCGCCAACTCCAGCGCAGCCAGGTCACCACGGCGGCGTCCACTGCGGCGCATGGGACTGCATCCACGCCAGCACGTCCGCCCAGGCGCCGGTGAGCAGAAGCACCCCGAGCAGCACGAGCATCGCGCCGCCGACGATGTTGATGGCGCGGATGTGCCGGCGCAGGAACCGCAGCCCGCCAGCAGCACGCTGCCCGAGCAGCGCCAGCAGCAGGAACGGCAGGCCCAGCCCGATGCAATAGGCGGCGCTGAGCAACGTGCCGCGCGCAGCTGTCCCCTGTGCGAAGGCCAGGGCCTGCACCGCCGCCAGCGCGGGGCCGATGCACGGGCTCCACCCGAGGCCGAACGCCACGCCGAGCACTACCGCGCCGGCTACTCCGGTGGCCGACCAGCGGTGCGGCCGGCGGTCGAACTGCAGCCACGTGATGCCGCCCATGAA
>JAGWWW010000082.1 GCA_018970205.1 Actinomycetales bacterium | reverse complement strand
CAGGTGGTGCAGGCGGTGGAGGAGCGGGTGACCTTCGCCCTGCCGCCGGCTCTGCGCAAGGACCTCAAGGCCGCTGGTCTGTGATTCGCTTCAGTCAATTTGAGGCTCTAGCCTGATCGCGAATGACGATGGCCAGGCTCAGTGCCCTTGCGCGGCAGTCATTCAATGCCGATCCAGCGGGTTACGCGTGTGAGTCGTCGGCTCGTGTGTTCGTCAGGGCGCATCGCGCGGGGTCGGCGGAGACGAAACCTCGGTTGTGCCGTCGGCTAGAGGCGCTGGTCCGCAACCAAGCGGGAACGCAGCCGCGCGAGGACGTAGCACGCGAGGCTGCCGACGAGGATGAACAGCGCATTGTCACCCAGCACGCCGAGGACGACCACCACCTGCTTCAACGCGACCGAACCTGAGGGCGGCGCTGTCAGTTGCCCTGGCAGCAGCGCGCAGGCCAGCCACGCCACCGGCAGCGCCAGAGCGGGGACATTGCGGTCTCGGTCGCTGACGAACCAGGTTGCCGCGAGCGCAGTCGCAACCGAGATGATGGCTGTCACCATCCCAATGTGGTCGGACAACAGCGCTTCCACCAATCCAAGACCCACCGTGACCACGGCGATCGCGGCAACTGCGCCACTGAATGTGAGCCGGATGTTCGGGGCTTTCGCGAGGTAGGTGCTGACCGGGTTGTTCGTGCCCTCGACCACGCCGCTCGGTCCGTCTACCTTGATGCGAGTGGGCTGGGCTGCCGCTGATGCAGCAGCGGCGGTCATGCCCGATGCGGACATCGGAGCGGCCCCTGCGGACATCGGAGCGGCCCCTGCGGACATCCCAGATGGGGCCGAGTGAGCCGATGCGCCAGCGCGGCCCGGGACTGCTGGAGCGTCGGCGGTGGCGCTATCCCACGGGAACAAGTCGTCCTCGGCCTCGGCGATGTTGATGCTGGGGTCGGCGAAGATGTGGTCGTAGTCAGTGACATCCGGCCGGTTCGGCACCGCTGCGCTGCTCGCTGCCGCCGACACCACGGCACCTGCTGCGGGCGCCAGTTGACCCGAGTCGAGTCCCGCGCCGCCGGGGAGTTCGCTTGCGGGCAGGTGCGCTGCCTCGCCGTCAATTACCGCCGGGACAGCCGCCGACGCTGAGTCACGAGCCTCGGCGAGGGCGTCATGCGCCGGCGCCACTGTCGACTGGTCGTTGTGCGCCCGCGCGTCACCGGGCCGGCTGACGCGCTCGGGCAACGCCAAAATCGCCTCATCGGCCATCGCGCCGGTGGCCCGGGCTGACTTGTACAACCGCCCTTGCGTCATAGGCGGTGAGCGTACGCGCCGCCGCCGGCCGGTGTAGGGATGACGCCTAAAGTTCCGCCCATGGCTCTCACTGTCGGCATCGTCGGCCTGCCCAATGTCGGCAAATCCACCCTCTTCAACGCCCTGACCCGGGCCAACGTGCTCGCGGCAAACTACCCCTTTGCCACCATCGAGCCGAACACCGGCGTCGTGCCGGTGCCGGACTCCCGGCTCGCGGTCCTCGCGGGCATCTTCACCTCCGAACGCATCCTGCCCGCCACGGTCACCTTCGTGGACATCGCCGGCATCGTGCGCGGGGCGAGCGAGGGAGAGGGCCTGGGTAACAAGTTCCTCGCCCACATCCGCGAGGCCGACGCCATCTGCCAGGTGGTCCGGGTCTTCACCGACCCTGATGTGGTGCACGTGGACGGACGGGTGTCACCGGCGGATGACATCGCGACCATCGCCACCGAACTGATCCTCGCCGACATCCAGACCATCGACCGCGCGTTGCCGCGCCTGCAAAAGGAGGCGCGCGCGAACAAGGAGCGCGCCGGGGCGCTGGAGGCCGCCGAGAAGGCGCGCGCGGCGCTTGACGGCGAGGTCACCATCTTCGGCAGCGGGCTAGACCCGGCGCCGCTGCGAGAGTTGTTCCTGCTCACGGCTAAACCGTTCATCTACGTCTTCAACGTCGACGAGCAGTCGATGCTCGACGACGCCCGCAAGACAGAGTTGCGTGAGTTGGTCGCAGGCGCGCAAGCGGTCTTCCTCGACGCCAAACTCGAGAGCGAGCTCATCGACCTCGACGACTTCGATGCAGCGGAGTTGCTGGCGTCAGTCGGGCAGGACGAGCCAGGTCTGCATGTGTTGGCCCGCACCGCATTCGCCACTTTGGGTCTGCAGACCTACCTCACCGCCGGCCCGAAGGAGGCG
>JAGWWW010000038.1 GCA_018970205.1 Actinomycetales bacterium | reverse complement strand
CGGGGCATTTCCCGGCAATGGCGGCACCTCGGAGTGCTGACACTCAAATATCGTTAGGAGCCGAACGATTTTTGGCTGATGTTGCTGGAGGTTGGTTCGCCTCAGCGCACCAGCACCTGAACCTCGAATGTGCGCGTGCGGGTTTGGGCTCCCACGGTCACAGTCGCAGTGAGGGTCACGCGGGTTGGGTACTTGGGCCGGGTGAACTTCCCGCGCGCGGTGATGACCCGCGGCGCGCTGGACTTCCACGCCACCTTCGCCGAATAGTCCCACCGCGTGGCAAGGTCAAGGTTCGACGTCACGTTCCCCGCGTTGTCACCGTCGCCGTAGCCGATGGCCAGCGTCGCCGCCGCCATGTCAGCCCGGTCGGAGTCCGTGAGGAACAGCCAGTCAAAGGCGGTTAGGAACTCCGCCGCCCAGAAGCCTTCGCTGTGCGAGGCAATCGCCCAGACATGCGACTTCACCTGGGCTGCTGGATAGCCGGATCTCTTCAACGCCGACACAACGGCGGGCAGCGACTTGGCGATGCCGTTCTCCGACATCGCGCCATCGCCGGCGCCGCCGGAGTAGAGATAGAGCCGGGTCGCGGCCCCAGCTGGGCTGAAGTCGATGGCGGCGATGCGGGCGAGGTAGTCCCTCTTCACATACAGGGGGAACGACGGCGAGAATGCCAGCACCTTGCCGAAGACGGCTGGATACGTCAGGCCCATGTAGAACGAGATGATCCCGCCCATCGAGGAGCCGCCGACGCCGGTGGTGTCTCGCCCGGGCAGGGTGTTGAAGTGCGCGTCGACGTATGGCTTAACTGTGCTGACGATGAAACTTGCGTACTTGTCGCCGCTGGGCGCGGTGATGGGTGTCCCGGGGTTGCGCGGCCAGGGCGGAGAGAGCTCATTGAGCCGGTCGGCGCTGTTGTCCACCCCCACCACGATGGCGCCGCGGTAGCCGTCGGCCATGAGGGCCGACACCGTCTCGTCCACCTCCCACTCGCCCGCGAAGGAAGTCGAGGCGTCGAAGAGGTTCTGCCCGTCGTGCATGTAGAGCACGGGGTAGCGCCTGTTTGTGTCCGCTGGGTCGTAGGCCTTTGGTGTCCAGATGCGGATGGTGCGGCTGCGGCCGTCGGCGTACTGCGGCATCGCGAGGGTGGCCAGCGTCAGGTTGCCGACCACGGTGCCGTTGGCGTTGCTTGCCTGAGCGGGGATGTTGGTGGTGGGGGTCACGGACATGGCCACTGCTCCGAGGATCGCGGCGCCGGACTTGATCATCACAGCGGAGAGGCGGAGTCGACGCACCAGCACATCATGCCGGTCGGGTGGTGCCTAGGAAAGGCGATGGGCGGCTGGTGCTCAGTCCGCGCCGGCCTTCGAGAGGTGTTCGAGAAACGCCTCAACGCGGGCCACGCGTCGCCAGGTGCTGACGCAGCCTGAATATCAGAGCACCGTCAGCGTCCGGCCGCTCCTCGCCGAGTGGCTGGTGGTCAATACATGCTGCTCGTGCTGAACTGAGTCAGGCGAGCGCTTGTGCGAAGTCGGCGATGATGTCCTCCGGGTCTTCCAGGCCCACCGAGATGCGCAGCACGCCCTGGCCGGGTTTCGCCGCAGCGGCAACGGGTCGGTGCGTGAGCGCTGCGGGGTGCTGGATGAGCGTGTCGATGCCGCCGAGGGACACTGCGTGCAGCACCAAGCGCAGGCGCGAGGCCAGACTTGCTGCGGCGTCGAAGCCACCGCCCATCGCGATGGACACCATCGCGCCGCCGCCGGCCATCTGGCGGCCCTGGCCGACGAGTCCGTGGGGGTCGCAAGCCGCCAGGCCGGGGTAGAACACACGCGCGACACTCGACTGTGAGGCCAGCCAGGCCGCCAGGGCGGCCGCGTTGGCCTGCTGGTGCTGCACGCGGATCGGCATGGTCGGCAGGCCCCGGTGCATCAGGAACGCCGACATCGGGTCGAGCAGGCCGCCGGTGATGGCGCGTACCTGCCGCAGTGCTTGTGCGTGGGCGGAGGATGTGATGACCACCCCGCCCATCGCGTCGCCGTGGCCCCCGATGTATTTCGTGGCGCTGTGAACGCTGAAGGCGGCGCCGAGTTCTAGTGGGCGTTGCAGCACTGACGTCGCGAAAGTGTTGTCCACCATCACCGGGACCTCGCCCGCGATACGTGCGACCTCGGAGATGTCGATCAGTTCCAGGGTCGGGTTCCCGGGAGACTCGATGACGACGAGCCCTGTGTGCTCGGTGATCGCGGCGGGCAGCCCGTGGACATCGGTGAACGTCACATGAGTTCCCAGCAGGCCGTGCTCGAGCAGGTGATCGGTGCCGCCGTAGAGCGGGCGGATCCCCACCACATGCGGCCTGCCCGCCTTCACACGGCTCAGCACCACCGCCGCGATCGCGGCCATCCCGGTGCCGAAGGCGACCGCCTCGGTGTCCTCGCCGCTGAAGGTGCACGGCTCGAAGCGCGCGACCGCATCCTCGAAGCGGCCGACGGTTGGGTTCCACAGGCGGCGGTACACATGCGTGCCGTCTGCAGCAGACGGGCGGCCGCCGGTGGCGAGAGTCTCGTAGGCCTGACCGCCGCGCTCGACGCCCGGCAGCGGGTTCGTGGTGGAGAGGTCGATCGGCAGCGCGTGGACGCCGAGGTCTGTGAGGTCGTCGCGGCCGGCGTGCACGGCGGTGGTGTTGATGCCCCACGCACTGTGTGCCGGTGTCGGCATCGAGGGCTCAGTCACGGGTGTAGTGAGTCAGAAATCTCCGCACTATGGAACCACCTCGGCCGGCGATGGGCGCATAAGTGACAAGTCCCACAGGGTCTGCGCTACGTGGGGGCCGGCGTCGAGTTGCGCACGCGCGCCGGAGGCTGTGATTCGTCAGGCGCGGCCGGATGGACCTGCGGGAGTCGAGCGTCGCCGGAGCACCCAAGGTGCGCGCAAAGCCGCGCCCGGGTTTGCCGGCGACCGCGCTTGCTGCGAAACCGCGCCGCTAACCGAACATGCTCGTGTAGGTGCACTCGACGACCGGGAACTTGGGCTGGAAGCTCCCCGAGAACCAGGCCACGGTCCCTATGGGATTGCCGTGAATCGTGAACTGCATCTGCGCGGACGGTTTGATGTGGGATGACATGAGCTCCAGCAGGGTCGGGCTGTGGGTCATATAGCCGATGCCGCTGCCGACGTAGATGACCAGTTCTGAGTCTTGCGGAGCGTGCATCGCCGGGTCCCAGACCAACCGGATGGCGCCGCTGGTGCCCAAGACTGCCGAGTACCAATCGTTGCGCGGTTGGTCAAGGCCGAGCAGGGCGGCCATGCACGGCGCGGGCGGTTCGGTCATCTGGTCGCGGCGCACGCTCTTCGTCAGGTTGGTGAACCTGCCCATTAGGGCGCCGTCGGCGTTGAACGTGGTGCTGAAGTCCATGCGCACGAAATCTGTCGCAGGGACGCCTTCGCCGGCGCTGAGGTTGTTCGCCTCGCCGATGAACGCCTGCTGCTTGTACGCCTGCAGCGGCACCGTCACTGGCACGAACAGGGCGGGGGCGACCTTTGTGATCTTCCCCTTGTTCAGCGTGGCTCGGTAGATGATCTGTGCGTACGACTTCAGGCCGCCGACTCCGACATTCGGGGTCTTGGGCACCAGTGCGGGCTTCACGGGCACCTGCTTGCCGCTGCGGTCGACGAACGTCGCCTCGGTGAGCGTGTTCAGGGCTCCGTAGCGGGTCGTCGGGCCGTCGTTGGGAAACCGAATCGCGGCGCCCGTGGCGTAGAGCGCTCGGCAGACAGGTGTGGTGGTGCCGTTGATGACGATTGACGGACCCATCTCCCGGCACGGCTTGGCGGTGGCGGCAGCGGCTGGAAGATGCGCGGCAGCCGCGGACAGGACGAGTGTGCTGATGCCGGCGACGACTGCGCCGCAGACGGCGCGGGTGGCTCGAAGGCTCATGTCGGGTGAATGTACGCGCAGGCTTCGGTATTTCGATGATGTTCTGACTCCTACGCGAGCACGCCCCCGCGACCGTTGAGCGCCGGTATCCCGACCCCCGGATCTGGCGACTCGCTGCCGCCGGCCAGCGCAGCCAGTCACTGCAGTCGGACGCAAGCGCTCCTGGTGCGGCTCAGGCCGCGCGCCAGCAGTACCAAGCGGCGACACTGCGGAACCCGCGGAAACGCTCGCCACGATCATGGAGCGCCGCTGGCGAGACTGAAGGCTCGGCTGGGTGCAGGTTGTCCCAGCCGCGGCGAACGCCGAGGTCGCCGACCGGCCAGACGTCGAGCCGGCCGAGTTGAAACATAAGGAACATCTCCGCGGTCCAGCGGCCGATGCCGTGGATGGCCGTCAATTCCTCGATGACGGTCTCGTCGCTTTGGCGTGCGAGCGTGCGGAAGTCGATGACGCCTGAGGTTGCCGCTGTGGCTAACTCGGCGACCGTCCGCGTCTTCGCCGCGCTCAAACCTGCGCCGCGCAGATGCTCATGCGGTGTCGCTTGCACGGATTCCGGGGTGATGTCTCCGCCTGAGGCCGCAGCCACGCGCGCGAAGATGGAGCGGGCGGCTGCAGTCGACACCTGTTGTGCGGTGACCGCGCGCACCAAGGACTCGAAGTGGGTGCTCCGCGGCCGCACCCTGCCGAACGGGCACAGGTCAGCGCCGCGGATCACCGGTGCGAACGCGCGGTCGGCGCGCCGCAGTCGGTCGCAGTGCTCTTGCATCTGCGCAACGGTCAGCCGGGCCATGCGCAGAACCCTAGAAGCAGGTCATAGGCCTTTGGTGACTGCGCCGACGCCGTTGATCGAGTAGTAGCGGATCCAATCCACCGTCATCGAGGTGGACTGCAGCGACGCGGAGATGCCGCCGCCCATGTCACCGCCCATCGCGATGTTCAGGATGGCGTACATCTTCGGCGCGCTGCCGTCCGCACTCGGGCCGAACGGCCAGGTGGCGTAACCGAAGTCGGACTTGTTCACGGTGTAGAACGGCTTGCCGTCCAACATCCATGTGACACTCGTGGGCGTCCAGTTCACGGCGTACACGTGATAGGCGTCCGCGAGCGGGTCGACGAACATCGTCGTGCCGCCCTTGAGCACGCGCGCCCCGTTGTTATCCGCCATGTGCGCGGTTCCCCAGAGCTTGTAGGGCATGTTGCCCACACCCTCGACGATGTCCAACTCGCCGCAGCGCGGCCAGCCGACCGAGGCGATGTTGGTGCCGAGCAGCCAGAACGCCGGCCAGGTGCCGCCACCGGAGGGGAGCTTGATCCGGGCCTCGAGTTGGCCGTATGTGAACGCGACCTTGCCGTAGGTCGTGAGCTTCCCGCTAGTCCAACTGCACGCCCCGTAGTAGCAGCGGTTGGCGCCTGCGCCCGCGCGCTGCGCAGTGATGACGAGGTTGCCGTCGGCGGTGCCGTCCAGCAGGCTCGCGCCGGCGGTGTACCACTGCTTCTCGTTGTTGCCCCAGCCGCAGTTGCCCTGCGCGCATCCGTCGCCGGGTTCGGTCGCCCAGGAAGCTGCCGCGGCTTGAGACCCGGCTGCTCCCTTGAACTCCTCCGACCACAGCAGCGCCTTGCCCGGCGGGAGTTTGGCGATGGTGAACGAGCGGGTGACAGCCGTCGCTGCTGCGTAGTACGCGTCCCCTGAGTTGGTGGCGGTGAGTTTGCAGACGCCGAGTGCGACCGGTGCCACCGACAGATTCGTGACCGAGCAGATCTTCGGCGTCGAGGTCTTCACCACAGTAACGCCGCCGGGGGCGCTGGCATCAAGGGTCTGCGCGGCGTCCTCCACGCCCATGTCTGCCGGTTGTGAGAACACGATGGTGTTCTTCGCGGCCACCGGTTTGCCGGCCTTCGACGCCAGGCTCGAGTAACCGATGCGGTTGCGCGAGCGCATCTTCACCGTGTACGACGTGCCGTTGCGCAGGCCGGTGATGATGAGCGGGCTGGTGTCGGCCGCACTCCATCTCGCGCCGTTGTCGATGCTCCACTCCGTGCCGAGGATGGTCGAGCCGTTGTCCGCGCCAAGGGAGAACGGCAGCGTCAGCGATTGGCTGCCCGCGATGACCTGCGAGATCGACGGTGCCGCAGGCGCCTTCGGCGCGGTCTTGGACGGCTGCACAGTCACCGGCCCAGCCGCAACGGAGTCGCCGACGCTGTTTTGGGCAACGACGGTCACCGCGTACGTCACTGCGTTGGTCAGGCCCGCGAGCACCGTGAGCCGCGCGCTGCCCGGCAACGACACAGTGACGGTCGGGTCGCCCGAGCTCGCGGTCACCACGTAGCCGGTGATCGGCGTGCCGCCGTCCGCCACGGGCGCGTCCCATGTGATCAGCGCGCTGCCGTTGGCGCGGGTCGCTGCCAAGGACTGCGGAGCGCTGGGGACGCTGGAGGCGGTCACGCCGACCGCGGGGTTGGCCAGGGCCAGGACCAACCCCGCGGGCAGCAGAACCGCCGCGAGACGCATGAACGGGCGGCGATGGCGCCGAGAAAGCGTTTTCATGATGGTGCGAGTGTAGGTCGGGTAGGGAAAGACCCGGCTGCGGGGAATCTGTGAAGCGCTGGTGACCTGCGCGCACCCCGACTGGGCCAGCCCCAGCGAGGTAACTGATAATGGTTCTCATGTACGTCCGTCGAGGCTGGTCTGCGACCGTCTGCGCGGTCCTCGCGGTTGTGCTCGCGGGCTGCACAGACCCCGTCGGGTCCAACCAGGGCGCGGTGACACACCCCGGCCCCATCACTGTGGTGGCGGCGGTCTACCCCCTGGCTTACGCGGCTGAGCAGGTTGGCGGTGGGCAGGTAGAAGTGAACACACTGGCAACCGGCGGCGTCGAGCCACATGAGCAGGAACTCACCGCCAAGCAAGTGGCCTCGGTCGAGCGCGCCGATGTGGTCGTCTACGTTCCCGGGTTGTCGGCGGCGGTTGACGCTGCGGTCGGGCAGTCCTCGGCCAAGGTCGTCGACGCACTTGCCGCCATCGGCTCGCACCGCCGCAGCGGCGACCCGCACCTGTGGTTGAACCCGGTGCGCCTGGCTGAGGTCGGCGATGCCATCGCCGAGCAACTAGGCATCGCTGATCCGGGTCATGCGAAAGCATTCGCGGCCGCCGCGATCGCGCTGCGCTCCTCGCTGTCGCAACTCGATGCGGACATCAAGAACATGACCCGCACGTGCGACAGCCGGCTCGTGGTCACAACCCACACGGCGTTCGGCTACTTCGCCAGCCGCTACAACTTCCGCCAAGTCAGCATCCTCGGTGCGGACCCCGAGGCCGAGCCGTCGCCCGCGGCACTCGCCCGCATCGTGCGGCTGGTGCGGCAGAACCGCATCACCACGCTCTACGGCGAGGCCGGGCACACCAGCAAGGCGTTGAACGCCGTCGCTGCGGAGACCGGTACGAGCGTGCGACTGCTGCAGACCATGGAGTCCCCGCCGCGCTCGCTGGACTACCCGGCCGCGATGCGCGAGACCGCCGCGACGATCAGCGCCGGCCAAGGGTGCATAGCGCCGTGACCGAGACTGTCCTGCACACCCACGCGCTACAGGTGCAGGTGGACCGCGCGCGCGTGCTGCACAACGTGTCCGTCGACATACTCGCTGGCACATGCACGGCGCTGCTCGGGCCAAACGGCTCAGGCAAGACCACTTTCTTACGCGCTGTGCTCGGGCTCATCCCCTCGGACGGCGACGTCGTGTGGTTCAGCCGACGCGAGCAGGACTACCGGGCCACGCAGCGCGTCGCGCTGGTGCCGCAGATGCTGCCCGGCGTCAACGCCGTGCCCGTGAGCGTCGCGGAGTTCGTCGAGTCCGCCTTCAGCAGTCCCTCCTCGCGCTTCACTCGCTGGCGCAATCGCGAGCAGCGCGCCGCAGCCCGGGACGCCGCCCTGACCCGGGTCGACCTCGTGGCGAAGGCGCACCGCACTGTTGACGCGCTCTCCGGCGGTGAGCAAAGACGGGCCCTGTTCGCGCGCGCCACAGTGACCGGCGCAGACGTGATCCTCATGGATGAGCCGCTCGCGGGCGTCGATGTGGAGCACCAGGAGCACCTCGTCGGCATCCTGCGGACCATGCTGGACGCCGGCGCCACGCTCGTCGTGGTCGCTCACGAACTCGACGTCCTCGCGAGCATCGTCGACCACGTGGTGGTGTTCGGCGGGGTTGGGCAGTCGTCCATCGTCTACCAGGGCGGCCCCTCGCCGCAGGTGCTCAGCCGCCACCTCAAGCATGAGCCGCATCACCTGCATGAGTTGCAGCGGCACGAGCAGCCGACGTCAATCCTGGAGATGTGATGCTCGCCTACGACTTCATGCAGCGGGCGCTGATCGCGGCTCTCGTCGTCGGGTTCGTCGCGCCGGTCATCGGCGTGCATCTTGTGCAACGCCGGCTCGCCCTGCTCGGCGACGGCATGGGGCATGTGGCGCTGACCGGCGTCGGCATCTCTTTCCTCATGGGCAGCAGCCCGATGCCGACCGCGCTGGTGGTCGCGGTCGGCGGGTCGCTGCTCGTGGAGTTGGTCCGCACGCGCAGCCGGGCGGCCGGTGATTTGGCGCTGGCACTGCTGTTCTACGGCGGCATCGCCGGTGGCGTCATGCTCAGCTCATTCGCCGCCACGCGCCGGCCGGTGTCGCTGACGTCGTACCTCTTCGGCGCGATCTCCACCGTCACCCGCAGCGATGTGAAAGTGCTCGTCGCGACTGCCGCCGTCGCGTTGATTCTGCTCGCAGTGTTCGGCCCGGAGTTGCTGTCGCTGTCGATCGACTCCGACAGCGCCGCCATCCGCGGCATCCGCGTCCGCGCGATGGGCATGCTGCTCTCCGCGCTCGCCGCTGTCACCGTGGTCATCGGCATGCGCACCGTCGGGCTGCTGCTGGTCAGCGCCATCATGATCGTGCCGGTTGCGGCGTCTCAGCAGGTGTCGCGCTCCTTCCGCGGCACGATGCTCGGAGCCGTCGTGGTTTCCGTTGTGTGCTGTGTGGCCGGCGTCACCGCTGGCTTCTACGCATCGGTGCCGCCCGGCCCCGCGATCGTCCTGCTCGCGCTGGTCGTCTTCGCCGTCACCGCAGTGGTCGGAGTGCGCCGGCGCAAGGGCACAGCGCGCAATCAGGTCGACCGCGCCGCCGCAGCCACCGTCGCAGGGGCGACATGAGTCCCGCAGGGGCGGGCCGTCGCACCCCGCGCCGCACCCGTCAACGGCAAGCGGTGGCGGATCTGCTCGCGGCACACCCCGGCTTCATCAGCGCGCAGCGGGTCCACAGCCTGCTCGCCGAGGGCGGGATTGAAGTTGGGTTGGCGACCGTCTACCGCTGCCTCGCCCAGATGGTCGCCGGCGGGGAGTTGGACACGATCGTCGCTGAGTCCGCAGAGGTGCTCTACCGACGTTGCTCTGCCGACCACCATCACCACCTGGTCTGCCGGCGATGCGGGACGACCGTGGAGGTGCATGACCCGCAGGTCGAGTCGTGGGCCGACGGTGTGGCCCGCGCCCACGGCTTCGCAGACGTCAACCACCGCGTGGAGGTCATGGGCGTGTGTCGCGCCTGCGCTCTCTGATGCGCGGCAGCCACATGTAGGCGACCGGGACTCGTCGCCATCAGCAGTGTTGCGGCTGCTCGCCGGCATGGGCCAGGCACGGCCCGCGGACGAGTGTGACAACCGCGCAGATGACCGGCGCCCAGAGCGTTGTGCGCGGGGGAGCAAAGTCGCTGATATCGGCTTACCATGAGAGGGTGACGTTGCTGCGCGTGCACGCTGACCCGGTCTCTGCCAGACCGGTCCTTGTGCATGCCTTCGCTGGCTTTCTCGACGCTGGTGGCGGCGGCCGGCTCGCAGTGGCTCACATGATCGAGTCCTTGCCGAGCCGGGTCGTGGCCGACTTCGACATCGACCTGCTCTACGACTACCGAGGCCGTCGCCCGCGTGCCACGTTCCTCTCAGACCACTACGGCGAGATCGAGTTGCCCGAGTTGCAGTTGCACGAGGTGACC
This sequence comes from Actinomycetales bacterium, assembly GCA_018970205.1. Taxonomy (GTDB): domain Bacteria; phylum Actinomycetota; class Actinomycetes; order S36-B12; family UBA5976; genus RFTO01. The sequence continues at coordinate 4,079 of JAGWWW010000038.1, read as the reverse complement.
GACTCCCAGGGCCAGGGGTTCTTGGTCCTCAACGGCCCGGAGCCGGACCTCGGGTGGCGGTCGGTGCGCGATGCGATCATCGACCTCGTTGTGCGCTGGGACATCAGTTTGGTCGTCGGCATGCAGGGAGTCCCGTTCCCCGCGCCGCATACCCGGCCCGTGCAGGTCACCGCGCACGGCAACGACAGCCGGCTCATCGCCGGTCGCACTCCGTGGGTCGGCGACATCGAGGTCCCGGGCAGCCTCGCGGGCCTGCTCGAACTCGCATTGACCGCGAAGTCGCGCACGTCGTTGGGCCTCGTGGCGCACGTCCCCCACTACCTCGCCGCCGCCGACTACCCAGCCGCCGCGGTGCGCCTCATCGAGGAGTTCTCAGCGACCACTGGGCTGACCATCCCCTTAGACGACGTGCGTGAGAGCGCCGAGCAGGCAGATGCTGAGATCGAGCGTCAGGTCTCCAGCGACCCCGACAACCGGAAGGTGGTCGCGGCGCTTGAGGAACAGTTCGACGGCATGGTCGCCGCGCGAGCCGATGAGAGCGGGGCTGCACGGGATTTGCCGCTGGCAACAGGTGATGAGATCGCGGCCCAAGTGGAGCAGTTCCTAGCTGAGCTCGACCGCTAGTCTGCCCGCATGCAGATCTCTGGCGCGCTCGTCACCGGCGGTGCATCCGGGCTCGGTCGGGCAACCGTGGACTCCCTCGTCGCACGCGGCTGCAAGGTCGCGGTCCTCGACCTTCCCGGGGAGAAACTCGACGCCGTCGCCGAAGTCCACGGCGGCTCAGTCCTCGCGGTGCCGGCCGACGTCACTGATGATGCCGCGGTCGAGTCCGGTGTCACGACGGCTGCTGAATGGCTCGGCTCGGTGCAACTCGGCGTCCTGTGCGCGGGCATCGTTCTCGGCGCGCGCACGGTCGGCCGCGACGGCGGCGCCCACCCGATGGGCATGTTCCGCAAGGTCCTCGACATCAACGTCTCCGGCACCTTCCATGTCGCGTCGCTGCTCGCGTCTGTGATGTCGGGCAACGAGCCCGATGAGGACGGTCAGCGCGGCTGCCTCGTCATGACCGCCTCAGTCGCCGCGTTCGACGGCCAGATCGGGCAGGCGGCCTACAGCGCCTCCAAGGGTGCGATTGCCGCGATGACCCTGCCCATCGCGCGCGACCTCTCTGCCATCGGCGTACGCGTGTGCACCATCGCCCCCGGGGTTGTGGAGACGCCGATCTACGACCAACTTGCGCCGGAAGTGCTACAGGCACTGGCCACGCAGCAACTGTTCCCGAAGCGGCTGGGCCGGCCTGCGGAATATGCGGCGCTGGTCAACCACATCGCCGACAACGCTTTCCTCAACGGCGAGGTCATCCGACTCGACGCCGGCACCCGGTTGCCCCCGAAATAACTCGACTGCAAGGCGTATGCCTCGGGATGCCCGCCCGGGCTCGGAAGTGATGTCCGCGCCGACCAGCGCGGCGCGAGGGAACTCGGAGCTCGGAGCAGGCGCAGAACCGCCGTGTGCGATTCGCAGTGTCGGCGGCCGGCGGACGTGAGACGGATGCGGAGCCGGCCCCGCGTGAACGACGCGATTCAGCGATCGGCGCCGTTGCTGCCGTGCTCGGCACGGCTGAGCCGGTCCAGAATCGCCACGCCGATGCCTTCGGCCCTCGGTGCGACCGCGATGACCTCGGCGACACCGAGCTCATCTGCCTGCCTCAGCGCGCCGTAGAGCATTCGCGCGTAGTCGAGGTCGTCGCTCACCTCAACCACGTGCGCCGCCGGGGACGGCGGCGCAGTCTCGCGAGGCGTGATGACGAGTGCTTCCTGCAGCCGCTCACGAGTGATCGTTGCGAGGTCGGCTGCGTCGATGATGCGCACCGGCGTGGCCGGCGCGTAGTGTCCGGGCAGAGAGCCTGAGACTCGCGGCTGCGTGCTCGCAGTCGAAGCGACGGCGCCCGCGGCACGCCGGTCTTCAGCTGCTGCGGACTCCGGTGCCGCGGCTGCGGACTGCGTGATGAGCTCGTCGCTGTAGAAGCCGGGCCGCAGCACCCGCGGCCGGTCGCCCGTGCAATCCACGATCGTGCTCTCGATGCCGATGCTGCAGTCGCCGCCATCGAGTACCAGGTCACCGGGCTCGAGGGCGCCCCCTAACTCCGCCGCCACATCAGCAGCCCGGGTGGGTGACACCCGACCGAACCGGTTGGCGCTCGGCGCGGCGACGGCGCCGGCGCTGGCGATGACCGCATGCGCAGCCGGGTGCGCCGGAACGCGCAGTCCCACCGTGTCCTGCCCTCCGGTGAGCAACCGCGAGGTCTCATCGCGCGCGGGCAGCACCAGCGTCAGCGGCCCCGGCCACAGTCGGGCCGCGAGTTGGCGTGCGTAGTCGGGGATGTCTTGCGCCCAGTCGTCGACGTCCGCCGCGTCGGCGAGGTGCACGATCAGCGGGTGGTCCGCGGGCCGCCCCTTCACTGCGAATATCCGCGATACCGCCGCTGGGTTGCCGGCGTCGGCGGCGAGGCCGTAGACCGTCTCGGTCGGCAACCCGACCAGCTGCCCCGCCCGCAGCGCCGCGGCGGCGCGGGCGATGCCGTCGGCATCGCAGGCGACGGCTGCGTTCGTGGGCGTCAACACGGGGCCATTCTCGCGGTAGGCGGCGCCGCTGGGCGTACCGTCGGGTCATGGCACAGACTCAAGGTGCAGCGGCGGGGGCCGATGCGCCAGCAGGCGCGGTTCGATTCGCAGCGCTCGTCATCAGGGCCAATGCGGTGTTGTTCGCCGCGAGCGCGCCGGTGCTGCTGCTCGCACCGGGGAGCATGGCGGCGTGGCTCAACATCGACGGCACATCCGCGGACGTGCGTTGGGCGGTGCAGGTCATCGGCGCCTGCCTGCTCGGGTTGGCAGGGCAGTTGTGGATCGTCAGCAAGGGCGCGGCACGCGTGGTCTTGACGGCCACAGCCGTGACGTTCACGGCGGAGAGCGTCACCACACTTTTGACGGCGTTGACGCCCGGGTCTTTCACCCCGATGCGCTGGTTCTTCTTCGGCCAAGGGGCGGTGTCCGCGCTGGCATACGGTTCCGTGCTGCTGCTGTCACGCCGGAGAGCAACGGCCCCTCACGCCGCCGAGTGACGATCCTGGCGCGACATCTCCGCGAGCAGGATGCCGCCGAGCACAACCAACCCGCCCAGGATCTGCACCGCAACCAGGCTCTGTCCGAGGGCGAGCCAGGCCACCATCCCGGATAGCACCGGCTCGGTCATGCCGATGACGCTGGCATGACTCGCGCCGAGGTGGCGTAGCGCGACGTTCACGAGGCTGAACGCCATCACGGTCCCGCCGATCACCATGAACCCCGTCAACACCGACGTGGGCAGGTGAATCTGGCCGGCGACGGAATCCAGTACGGAAGTGCCGCGCAACGTCTGCCACGGAAAGGCGGGCCACGGCTTCACCACGGCCCAGAACAGCGCGACGAAGCCGAACGACCACGTGGTCATGGTCAGCGGGTCGCGCATGCCCGCTGAGCGCTCGCCCACGAGGTACCAGATCATCAGTGCCACAGCCGCGCCGAACGCCGCGAGCACTCCGATGGTGTCAAGGGTCGCACCGCGCCACACCTGCGCGACCAACGCGAGACCGCCGAGGGCGAGGGCCATCCCGAACCAGAGCGAGCGGCCAACGTGCTGGCGGCGCACGAAGCGCACCCAGAGCGCGATGTAGATGGGCGCGGTGTACTCGATCAGCAGCGCGATGCCGACGGGGAGCCGGTGGATCGCCACGAAGTAGAGGTACTGCACCGGCGTCACGCCGATGATGCCGTAGACCGCGAGCAGCGCGATCTCCTTCGGCCCGGCTTTCAGCGCCTTCGGCCGGGTCACGAGGCAGATGACGAGCAGCACGAGGAACGCGGCCGTCGCGCGCAGTTGACTCAACCGCTCCGGCGAGATGCCTTGCTGCATGATGGCCGCGGAGACGCTGCCGTTGAAACTGAACAGCAGCACGGCCGACATGTAGGTCGCGTAGCCGAAGCCTCGGCGCCGAACGAGCGGCCGCGGGGCGTGCTGTGGAGTTGTGGCTTCTCCGGTCA
>JAGWWW010000081.1 GCA_018970205.1 Actinomycetales bacterium | reverse complement strand
GTCGGCGACCGAAGCCGCCGCTGCCGTGCAGCCGAGCCGCGCGCGTTCACTGGCCATGCTGGTCGAGGTGTCCACGCGTGTCTTCCCCGAGACCGCGGACTGGCTCGGCACCGCAGTCGAGCAGGTGAGGCGGCGCTGCGAGGAACTCGACGCGCAATCCCCCGTCACCCTCACCGACTACCAGCGCGCGCAGATCGCGGCGGTGCTGCGATGAGCGCCGCAGGAGAGAACTCGGCCAAGCCGCCGAAAACAAAGCGCACGCATGTGAAGGTGGACGCGTCCGTGGCGAAGATGTCGGATGCGGAGCGCTCTGATTTCGCACGTGCTCTCTACCAAGCGATCATGGCCGATTGGGGGCGAAACCCCGATGGCTCGGAAAGACAAGAAGGCAGCCAATGAAGCCGCCGACGCAGTCGGGCGAGCCGACCGGGCAGCACGGAGACGCGGAGACACAACTAGGACCCGCGCAACAGCAGAGGGCCGAGCGACTAGTAGAGGCGCCACCGGCCCGACCTCCCCAGCCACCGACCGCCGGCAGTCCGGCCGGACTCGAGGGCCTGCCCGCCGGTGCGTACAAGTGGCGCCGACTGACCGCGTCCCAACGAGCCTGGGCGAAGGAATACGACCTGACGCCGCTCCAGGCCCAGGAGATGGCGATGTGGCTGTGAACCTTGCGGCGCAAGGGCTGGCCACGCGGTACGGCTTCACTGCGGAGCAAGTGCAGGAACTCTCCATGTGGCTCTGAGCATTGCGGCGCAGGAGATGACGACGGGCTGTTCGCGCGCAACGTGCGCCCCGTCGACGTGTCGTGGAGGCCCCTGCACCTCTCTCGCGCTGCACATCATGCGGACGAGTGCTTTTCGTAACTTTCGTAACTATGCTAACTTGAGCGAGGTCAGTCATACGTCGCCCCTGGGAGGAACAACGCATGACAATCCACATTGCTGCGCCAGAGTCAGCCGCAGGGCCCGACGCCGCGGCATTGACGCGGCTCCTCGCGTTGATGCCGGCCGCCACTTCGGCCGGAGGCGAGCAGGCAGCGGAGCAACTGCGCCTAACCAACTCCGCAAGCGGCGGCCAGGTGGCCCTGCCGCCGCAAGTCGTGAACGCGCTGCGCGAGGTCGCCGACGCGCTGAGCAATGGGCAGGCCGTCACCATCGCCCGCGACGATGCCGTCATCGGCACCCAACGTGCCGCTGACATCCTCGGCCTTAGCCGGCCCACGGTGGTCGCATTGATTGAACGTGGTGAGTTGCAGGCACACGTTCCCGGAAGTGTTCGCAGAAGGCTGCGTCTCGCTGACGTACTTGCCTACAAGGCCGAGCTGTTCGAGTGCCGCACAGCATTCATTGCCGAGAGCTCCGCCATGTTCGAGCCTGTGGACGACATGGAACAACTCATAGCGGAGGCCCGCGAGCACGCCTGAGGGGCGACGGCGCCCGTACGACGGTGACTGCATTTGAGCATGCCCCGGATGCGCAGCGAAGACCTGCAGCAACCCTCTGACCGGAGCACCCCGCGACCCCTGCATCTACGCTGCCGGTGTGCTGCCAGCCGCCGCGATCGAGCCGACGAGTCCGGCAGTGACTGCGGTGCTGCTCGCGAGCAAGTTCCTGATGGACGCCGGGCTGGTGCTCACCCTCGGCCTGCTGGCCACGGCCATCGCCCTGCCCAACGACGCCGGCGCCCTGCGCACAGCCGCGCGCTCACTGCTGCGCACAAGCCGCGCAACCGCGGCAGTCACCGCGACTGCGACGTTGATCTTCACGTTCGCCACCACCGCTGATGTGATGGGCGTCGGGCTCGCCGACGTCGCGCGTAGCCTGTCGTTCTTCGAGTCGCTGTTGGCACAGACATCGCTCGGCCACTCCCTGCTGTGGCAACTCGCGCTGCTGCTCGGCTACGGCCTGCTCTGCCAGTTCGCCGCCCGGGCCACCGGCGCGCTCCTGCTGCTCCCTGTGCTGCTCGGCGTTGTCGTCGCGCGCGCGAGCACCGGACACTCGGGCAACTCCGGATGGCATATGGCGGCCATCGAGGCTTGGGCCGTCCACATCGGCGCGCTGTGCGTCTGGATGGGTGTGGTCGCGGTCGTGGCGTGGCGCGGGCACAGCGCCGGTGACGACCTCGCCGGCCAGACGCTGCAACGCCTCAGCGGGCTGCTGCGCACCTGCATGCTGCTCGTGCTGCTCAGCGGCGCCGTGGGCGCGCTGGTGCGCCTGACCCGCCCGATGGACCTGCTCACATCACGCTACGGCG
>JAGWWW010000037.1 GCA_018970205.1 Actinomycetales bacterium | reverse complement strand
GTCGGTCAGCCGCGCTTGTTGCGGAACTTGCGCACGGCCATCGTGGAGAAGACCGCGATGATGGCCGAGGACCACAGGAACGCCATCAGCACCGGATGCTGCTGAGGGAACTCGCTTCCGGGAATCCCGACGGGGTTGCCGAAGAGGGTGCGCCCGCCGAGTGCGAGACAGGAGATCGGGTTCCACGCCGCGAAGTGCTGAAGCACGACGGGCATCCCCTGCGTCGGCACGAACGCGTTGGAGAGGAACGTCAGCGGAAACACCCACGCGACGCCGGCGGTCTGCGCAACCTGCACACTCGGCACTGAGAGGCCAACGAAGATGCCCATCCAGGTGAGCGCGTAGGCGAACAGCAGATACATCGCGTAGGCCGTGAGCACGTTGAGGAACGAGGAGTGGGTGCGCCACCCGACGACCAAGCCCGCAGCCGACATCACGCTGATGACGAGCACCCGCTCGACCATCTCGGCGAAGGAACGGCCGACGATGACGGCGGCCTGGTTGACCGGCAGCGTGCGGAACCGGTCCATGATGCCTTTGCTGGTGTCCTCTGCGACGCCGACCGTGGCCGCGGCCACGGCGAAGGTGACGGTCTGCGCGAAGATGCCAGGCAGCAGGTATTCGCGGTAACTGCCGCCGTCGGGCAGCGGGATGGCGCCGCCGAACACGAATGAGAACAGCAGCACGAACAGCACCGGCTGGAACAGTGCGAAGAACAAGGTCTGCGGGATGCGCAGCACCGTGATGATCTGGCGCTTGGCGACGGCGATGCAGTCGGAGACGAACCAGCCGTACCAAGGTCGGGCGGCGCCGTCGTAGGAGCGCATGGTCGGGGTGGCGGCGCTCATGCTGCACGCTTCTTCCTGCCGCGGCGCTTGGGCGCCTGCTCGGCTTCCTCTTCGGCGACGTGGCCAGTCAGGGCGAGGAACACGTCGTCCAGCGTGGGTCGGCGTAGCGCGATGTCGTCGAACCTCACCGCGGCGGCGTCAAGTGTCCGGATGGCCTCGGGCAGCACCGAGGATCCGCCGCTGATGGGTGCGAGCAGGGTCCGGGAGACGTCGGTGGCGATGATCTCCCCGGATGCGATGTGCGCGAGCGCGGCCCGCGCATCAGCGAGCCTCGCGGCGTCGCTGATGACGATCTCGAGGCGGTCCCCGCCGACCTGGCTCTTGAGCTCGTCGGAGGTGCCGTTGGCGATGACCAAGCCTTTGTCGATGACCACGATGCGGTCGGCGAGCTGGTCGGCCTCCTCAAGGTATTGCGTGGTGAGCAGCACCGTGGTGCCCTGGTTCACCAGGGATGTGATGACCTCCCACATGCCCAGGCGGCTGCGCGGGTCCAGCCCGGTGGTGGGCTCGTCGAGGAACAAGATGCTCGGCGCCGCGATGAGGCTGGCGGCGAGGTCCAGGCGACGGCGCATGCCGCCGGAGTAGGTCTTGAGCATGCGGTCGGCAGCATCGGTGAGGGTGAACTGCTCAAGCAGTTCCTCAGCGCGCTCGCGGACCTTCGCCGGCGGCAGGTGGTAGAGCGCGCCGAATAGGTGCAGGTTCTCCCGGCCGGTGAGGTATTCGTCGACTGCGGCGTACTGCCCCGTGAGGCCGATGGTGTGGCGGACCTCGTCGGCCTGGGTGACGACGTCGAACCCGCCGACTTTCGCGGTGCCGGCGGTCGGCATCAGCAGTGTGCTGAGGACCTTCACCATGGTGGTCTTGCCCGCGCCGTTCGGCCCGAGCAGGCCGACGACGGAGCCGCGCTCGACGTCGAGGTCGACCCCGGCGAGCGCTTTCACCTCGCCGAAATGCTTCTCGACGCCGCGCGCCTCGATTGCCAGGGACATAGGTGCGAGCCTAGTGAGGCCGCACTACCGTGCCACCCGTGACTGAGAACCGCGCAGACTCCCAGCAGGGCTTCGCCACCCGCGCCATCCACGCCGGGCAGGAGCCCGACCCGCAGACGGGCGCGGTCGTGCCGCCCATCCACCAGGTCTCAACCTTCAAGCAAGACGGGGTCGGCGGGCTTCGCGGGGGCTACGAGTACTCGCGCAGCGCCAACCCGACGCGCACCGCGCTCGAGGAGTGCCTCGCGGCACTCGAAGGCGGCCTGCGCGCACTTGCATTCGCCTCCGGCCTGGCCGCTGAAGACACACTGCTTCGCACTGTGCTCTCCCCCGGCGACCATGTGGTGCTGCCCGACGACGCGTACGGCGGCACCTACCGGTTGTTCGCGCGGGTGTTGCAGCGCTGGGGCGTGGAGCACACCGCTGCTCACATGCCGGATGCCACAGCGGTCGCGGCGGTGATCCAGCCGGGCCGGACGAAGTTGGTGTGGGTGGAGACGCCGAGCAACCCGCTGCTCGGGGTGAGCGACATCGCGGCGTTGGCCGCAGTCGCCCATGCTGCCGGCGCGCTGCTGGTCGTGGACAACACGTTCGCGTCGCCGTATCTGCAGCAGCCGCTCGCGCTCGGAGCCGACGTGGTGGTGCACTCCACGACGAAGTACCTCGGCGGCCACAGCGATGTCGTCGGCGGCGCGCTCGTGGTGAGCGATGCTGAGTTGGCGCAGCAGTTGGTGTTCCACCAGAACGCGATGGGCGCAGTCCCGGGGCCGTTCGACTCGTGGCTGGTGCTGCGCGGCGCCAAGACCCTGGCCGTGCGCATGGACCGGCACTGCGAGAACGCGCGCGCGGTGGTGGCGCTGCTGAAGGACCACCCGGAGGTTTCGCAGGTGTTCTGGCCGGGGCTGCCCGAGCACGACGGCCACGAGGTGGCCGCAAGGCAGATGCGCGACTTCGGCGGCATGGTGTCGTTCCGCGTGCGCGGCGGCTTGGACGCGGCGCTGCGGGTGTGTGCGGCGACCAGGATTTTCACGCTCGCGGAGTCCCTCGGCGGCGTCGAGTCGCTCATCGAGCACCCGGGGAAGATGACGCACGCGTCCGTTGCGGGCAGCGCGCTGGAGGTGCCGGCCGACTTGGTACGGCTGTCGGTGGGCATCGAGGACATCGAGGACTTGCTGCACGACCTCGAACAAGCGCTGGCGGCCGCAAAGGGCTGAGTCGGCGCAGAGCCGGACACTCGCTGCAGGAATGTCTGCGGTGGGCGTGCCTGCAACGAAAGCCCGAACGAAGTGCCGTGGGCGTCGACGGCAACTGTCCAGCGTGTGCGGCGTGAATAGCTCCACGCAGTCGGCCGGAGAAGATGCAGACCGGTGCGGACTACGCAGACGCAGGCGGGTGCGACGTCAACAACCGCACGTAGTCGGCAGTGAGGATGCAGTCCGGTGCGCTGTCAGTCCGGCGCGGACTACGCAGACGCAGGTGTGTGCGGCGGCCGGTGCGCTGGCCGTGACTCAGGTGTGCGCAGCCCGAGTAAGAAGACGGTAGCCACAATCGCGGCGCCGAAGCCGAATGTCCACGCGTATGAGTCGGTGGCTTCGAGGATGAAGCCGCCCGCCAAGGGGCCGAGGATGGCGCCGAAATCCCCGACGCCCTGGTAGGCGGCGACGAGCACTCCACCGCGCGCGCCGCGGGTGACGTCGCCGAGCATCGCCGGCATCGAGGCCCCGATGAAGGACCCGCCGACCCCGAAGCACACCGCGGAAAGCAGGAACGCCGCCACATGGGCGGGCAACGCCATCAGCGCCGTGCCTGTGAACATCATCGCGGAGCCGAGGACGAACGCCGGTCGGCGCCCGCGCAGGTCGCTCGTCCGCCCGGCGGTGTAGAGCAATGTGGCGTTGGTGAGGGCGCCGAGGCCGAATGCCGCAGAGGAAAGACGCGTTGATGAGAGTTGGTGGACGGCGAACAGCGGCACGAGCGCGTTGCGCAACCCGAAAAGGACGAAGCCCTGAACCAGGCTCGTGATGACTACCAGCCGATACACCGGCATTCGAAGGCCCTGCATGAGTCCGCGGAAACCTCGCAGTTCCTCAAGCGGGTTCGCTTCCGCGCTCCCAGAAACCTCAGCGTCAGGCTCCGTGGCAAAGCGCGCGTGCAACAGCATGAGCATCGTGACGCTCGACGCGATTACGAGCATGCCCGCGTTCACGAAGAACGGCGCGCGCAGCGAGAAAGCGAAAAGAGAGCCGATGCCAGGGCCGGCGATGTTGCCGACGACGAAACCTCCCTGGTAGAGCCCGGAGGCGCGTCCGCGCAGGTGTCCCGGTGTGACACGCAGCAGCAGTGCCAGAGCGGAGACGGTGAACATCGCTGAGCCGAGCCCGCCCGCGGTTCGCCAGATGAGGAATTCCGAGTAGGTGCGCGAGAAGCCCACCATGACGCTGGTGGCCGCCACGATGGCCAGACCCGCGGCGAGCACCTTGGCCTCGCCGAACCGGTTGGTCATCCACGCGGCCGGGCCGGTGGAGACCAGCCGGGCCGCGGCGAAGATGGAGACGATGAACGAGGCTGCGAAATCCGAGACGCCGAACTGCTTGGCGAAGACCGTGATGACCGGGAGGAACATGCCGAAGCCGACGGCGACGCAGAAGGCGACCGCGGTGAGGACGAAGACCTCCCGAGGCAGGCCCGCGTAGTTGTTGCGGACCCGGGTGAGCACGACGTCACAGTAGTGCCGCGCCGCAACAGCGGCATTCGGTGCCACAATCCCGGCATGAGCGCAAGGCTTCCCACCCTGGCCGACGTCGAGGCGGCGGCGGCTCTTCTTCATGGCGTCGCCCGTCACACCCCGATGCGTGAGGCACGCTGGCTGAGCGAGCGCACCGGCGGGTCCGTGGTTTTCAAGTGCGAGAACGTGCAGCGCGCGGGGTCGTTCAAGGTGCGCGGCGCTTACACACGTATCGCGAAACTCTCAGCCGAGCAGCGGGCGAGAGGCGTCGTGGCGGCAAGCGCCGGTAACCACGCGCAAGGGGTCGCGCTCGCAGCGCAGAAACTCGGCATCGAGGCGACGGTCTTCATGCCTGCCGCTGCGACCCTTCCGAAAGTCGCCGCGACGCGCGCGTATGGCGCGACCGTCATCTTGCAGGGTGAGACCATCGACGTGTCACTTGAGCACGCGCGTGAGTTCGCCGAGCGCACCGGCGCCACCCTCATCCACCCGTTCGACCACGCGGACATCGTCGCCGGGCAGGGCACTGTGGGGCTTGAGATCCTCGACGACCTGCCCGAGGCGGACACCATCGCGGTGTGCACCGGCGGCGGCGGGCTGCTCGCAGGGGTCGCGCTCGCGGCGAAGGCGCGCAAGCCCGGGATACGAGTGATCGGCGTGCAGGCTGCAGGTGCGGCGGCGTACCCCGGCTCGTTGGCACAGGGGCAACCCACTCGGCTGGCGCAGATGTCGACGATGGCGGACGGCATCGCCGTCGGCCAGCCCGGAGATGTGCCGTTTGCAGTCATCGCCTCGATGGTCGATGAGGTCATCACCGTGACCGAGGAGGAGCTCTCCCAGGCGTTGTTGTTGCTGCTGGAGCGCTCCAAGCTCGTCGTGGAGCCCGCCGGGGCCGCTGCCGCCGCGGCCGTGTGGGCGCACCCGGAGAAGTTCCGCGGCACCACCGCCGTCACCCTCTCCGGCGGCAACATCGACCCGCTGCTGCTGATGCGCGTGATCCGCCACGGCTTGGCCGCGGCGGGGAGGTATCTCTCCATCAGCATCCGGGTCCCGGACCGCCCGGGCTCGCTCGCGCGGCTGCTCACGGACGTCAGCGCGGCCAATGCGAACGTGGTCGAGGTGGAGCACCTGCGCACCGACCCGCGCCTGGCGATCGACGAGGTGGAAGTCGGCCTGCAACTGGAGACTCGTGGCGCGGAGCACCGCGAGCAGGTGCTCGCCGCGCTGCACTCACACGGGTATTTCGTTACCGTGACGGCGTGAGCTTCCTCAGCCGATTCACCACCAGCACCGACGCCGTCAACCCTTCCGCCACGCACCTCGTGCTCGGCACGCCGCTGGGCGGGCCGTGGCCTGAGGGCACTGAGGTCGTCTCGTTCGGCATGGGTTGTTTCTGGGGCGCGGAGAAGAAGTACTGGCAGGTGCCGGGAGTTGTCTGCACCTCGGTCGGTTATCAAGGCGGGCGGACAGAGAGCCCGACCTACAAGGGCGTGTGCGGAGGGTTCACCGGCCATGCCGAGGTCGTGCAGGTCGCGTTCAACCCCGGCGAGGTCACGCTGCTGGACCTGCTGCGGGTGTTCTGGGAGAACCACGACCCCACTCAGGGCGACCGGCAGGGCAACGACATCGGCACCCAATACCGCTCGGCTGTGTTCTGCAGCACGCTGGCGCAGAAGGAACTCGCGGTGCGCACCCGCGACTCGTATGCCGGCGCGCTAGCCGCGCGTGGATTCGGCGGCATCACCACGCAGATCGCGATGGTCGACGCCGCTGCCGCGGTCAACCGCTTCTGGCTCGCCGAGGACTACCACCAGCAGTACCTCGTGAAGAACCCCAACGGCTACGACTGCCACTCCGAGACGGGAATCGCGCTGCCCTCGTTGGGTTGATCACCCCCGAGTCTTGCTATACGAGATTCTTTGCGAGCATCATTCGACAGGCGCAGGTCATCAGGAGGGTGAAGTGACTCAGTACGCGATCATCATCGACGATGCGGGGTCGAACTTCGCTGCTTACGCACCGGATGTCCCCGGCTGTGTCGCCACTGGCCAGACCATTCAGGAAGTGACGCAGCGCATGGAGACTGCCCTGGAGATGCACTTCGAACTCATGCGTGAATCCGGCGAGCCCATCCCGGCAGCGACCTCAGTAGCGCTGAACGTCTCAGTCAACGCATAGTCACTTCTGCCGCTCGAAAGCTATGTGCGCCGAGCAGCCAGAGGCGCCTGCCGGAACTCCACTCAGTCGCAAATGGGTGTCACTCGGTGACGGTGCGGCGCTGCCACGTGGCCATCACCTCGGGACCGACGATGGCCTCGATTTCGGCAGCATCGCCGCAGATGACGCACAAGTCCCGAGCGCGCGTGAGCGCGACATAGAGGACCTCGGCCGGCCGGGCGTGCGGCAGGAACCCGTTCACGGCGATGACCACCGCGGGCCGCTCCAGGCCTTTGAACTTCATCGCGGTGGCGTAGTAGACGGTGTCCTCGTCCCACAGCGCGCGCTCGTGCAGGTCTCCCGTTGCGTCGGCTTCGAGATGCTCCACCTCGACCGGGTGGCGGGTGCCGGTGGTGAGCAGCACGATGTTGCGCGGCTCCCAGTCGTCGAAGAGCACCTCGGTCATGCCGTCGGCCCGGTCGACTGCTTCCTCGCGGGGGCAGTCGACGAAGATGACGGGGGCGCCGTCGAAGTCCAGCAGCCGCGGCGGGTTCGCGATCATCGAAGCCGCGGCTGAGGCGATCGGTTTGGTGTTGCGCAGGTTGGTCGTGAGGCAGATCGGCACCAGCCCGAGCGCCTGCGCGCCCTCGCGGTTGAAGATGCGCTGGTCGTCGTCGCCGAAGGCGTAGATGCCGCCGGACTCAGGCTCGCGCAGCAGGGCTTTGACCGCCCACCACCACTCGTTGCCGAAGTCTTGAGCCTCGTCGATGACGACCGCGTCGAATCTGTCTTCCGCACGGGCAGCCAGCGCGGCCTCCTTGAGCAGCGCGGCGCTCTGGTACTCCCAGAAGGCCTGGTCCGGCTTCTCAGGGGTCTGGCGGTGCCACTCGTCAGCGAGGTTGTGGAAGGTCTTCACCACGGCGGGCCGCTCCTCGCGGGGCCATTTCTCCGTTCGTTTGCGAAGGTCGCGAGCGAGCAAGCGGGTGTAGCAGAGGAAGAGGACGCGTTTGCCCTGAGCGCTGAGCCGGCGCGCCTGGGCGAGGGCGAGCGCGGTCTTGCCGGTGCCGGCGGCGCCGCGCACCTCGAAGCGGTTGAGCAGGCGCAGGTTCTCGAGCAACTGCTCCTGGTTGCGCACGAGGGCCTCCACCTGAGCGTGGCGGTCACCGACGAGGTGGCCCATCTGCGCGAGGTCGTTCGGGTCGAGCAGGCCCTGGCGCAGTGACTCGGCGAGACGCTCCGCGTTGGCCTCGCTGGGCGGCTGGGCACCGGTGATGCGCGCGCCGAGTGCGGCTTTGATCTTGTCGGCCGCAGACGGAAGGTCGGACCTGTCGATGATGTTCAGGCGCGGCTCGTCGATGCGTTCGTAGCCGACAGGGGCGAAACTGTGGGGCAGCACGACGAGAACCGCCGTACGCATCGCAGGCAGCTCGACCTTGTCCTGGATCCACCTGTGCAACGCATACTGCGCGCGCTTGGCTTGGCCGAACGGGTCGATGTAGCGGCGCTCATTGCGGTCGTTCTGCTGCCACTGGCCGCTTGATGTGAGTGTGACGTTGCCGCCCTTGACCTCGATGACCGCGACGCCCTCGCCGGGCCAGATGACGACGAGGTCTGCCTCCATCGGCCCTCTGCTGGGGTCTTCGACTTTCAGCGAGGCAAGCAGATAAGCCTGCGGCGGCAGTTGCGCGCGCAGCAGGTTCCACACCTCACGCTCGGATTCATGCGCGAAGTACGGCTCCTCGGGGAGCAGGTGCGGGCCAGTGCTTGGCATGTCGACCCCCCGATGTTGTGCCGGCGCGGATGCCGGTGGCGTCAGGCTAGTGGCGCGGCGTGCGTGGGTCCAAGCGCCTCAAAGAGGAGTTGCTGCTCTGCAAGCCCGTCGATCGCGACACGGATGGTGTGCAGGCCGGGCGCTGGGATCAACGCCCCGCGGAGATGAATCGGCGCATTCAACTGCGCCGGCTGGACGCCCCCATAGCGAAGGCCGGAGGTATCCACGAGTTTCCCGCTTACCTCGAAGAACGGGTCACCGCCATCAGCGGAGGCAATTGACACTCGCAGGCTCACCACTCGTGGCTTGCGCAGGTCGCCCGGAGTGAACTCCACAGCCAGTGCGAGCCACACATCGAGTGGCGCGGGGAACTGCTCAGGCCGGATGGATGTGACGCCGCCAGAAAGGATGCTCATCAGTCCTTCGCGCACGGTGACAGCGTCGGCGAGGGTGAGAACCGTGTATCTCATGCTCACGCTGCCGCGCGAACGAGCATTGCGAGGTCCACGTTGTGGGACTGCACTGCTGCGGGAGCAGTTGCGACACCTGCGGCCGCGACAGCCAATGGCAGCGCAGACCCGCAGGTGTTGGCCGCGGTCTCAAGCGACGCAGGCACTTGCGTGAAGTCGTGGGGTCCGACGGCGATGGAGAACTGCGCGCCAACGGCGAGCGCGTATTTGCGCACGGTGGACAGTCTCGGGTCCGAGTCCATCTGCTCGAACTTCGAGACCGCCTGTTGGCTCACTCCGAGCACAGCGGCCACGTCCGCCTGCGAGAGTCCCCGCTGTCCGCGCACCTCGATGAGGCCGAACAGCAGCCCATACGTCTGCCTCGCCAACGCGGCGGCCAGCATCTGCCTCGGTGACGGAGTTCCTTGACCGGTCAGGACGTTGATGGCGCTCACAGTGACCCCTTTCACAACTTATAGGTTGTATTTTGACATAGTTGCGGCGCCTTGGGAACCCGTGACGAACCGGGCGCGAGCGTGGGCGATCTCTTGGTCCTGCCATCGGCTGATGGCGCCCTGATCCCCGCCGGTCCGCTTGATGTGGATGTGCAGGGCCAGGAGAACTTCAGGCAGGTCATCCGGCTCGACGTGGTACTGCCGGATAGGGACTATCTGGCGGCCCACCTCCACCTGCCACCGAAGCTCGAAGAGCGTGGGGACAGCCACAGCATTGGCATCTGGGCGCATGGCCTTGATGAATTCCCGGCTGTCGGGCACGGAACCTTCGGCAGCGAGATTGCGCATGGTCTGGATCTGACCCCAGAGGTCATCACGCTCAATTTCGGGCAGCGCGTCGATGAACTGCTGAAGTTGAGTCACCGACGTGTGGGCAGAGTCAAACCAAAACACCCGGACAAGTGGCCGGGCACGGGGATACACACACCGGGACTGCAATCGGAGCTGCTTCGCTCGATCCGGAGCCGGGGAATTGACCATGATCGCAGTGTTGAACAGAGCACCGACACGATTGATGGTTGGGCGCTGCATCTGTAGAAAGCGGAACAGTGATGCTCAGTTGGGTATGGAAACGTCGCTGCCATCCCATGCAAGGGATGCGACAGTGCGGAGTGCAAGGCCGCGGCGGGCAGCTAGTTTCGCGATCAGTAGAGGCCCGACTGTCACAGCGGCCACCGCTTAGGTGGAAAGACAGTCGGCCACGGCATCCGTGACCAGACGGTCGATCAGTGGTCGGCGTCGCCGTCGGCGAGCCGCTGTTCTGCTTGCTGGCCGTGCTCGGTCTGCTCCGCCTTGCGGCTCAGGTTGGGCATGAAGTGCTTGGCGAGTTCGGCGGCGCGCTGGTGCAGGCCGGATGCGAGGTGGATGGCGATGGCGTGCGCAAGGTCGCGTTCGGCGGCTTCGATGCCGCGGTCGATCTCGATGCGCCCGCGGATCTCATAGAGGTAGCCGGTGTCGCCGTTCATGAGTTCTTGGGTCGTCATCTCCAGCCCGAGGTTGGCCTCGGCGAGCGCCTCGTCCTCGCGGCCGAGCGCGAAGAGCGCGCGGCTGCGCAGCACGTGCATCCAGAGCCGGTAGCTCTCGCGCGGGCGCTCGCGGTCGGCCAGGCCGTCGATGAGCGCGAGGGCGTCGTCGTTGCGGCCGGTGGGGATGAGCACCTCCGCGAGCCGCAGCGTCACCCACACCGGGTAGTCCTCACCGCCGAGGCCGGGGTTGGCGTTGATGGTGGCGAGCACCTGCCGGATGAGCCGCTCGGCTTCCTCGGGTCGGCCGTAGATGTCGTGCAACCACGCGCGCTGCATGCGGCAGTAGTTGACCTGCACGTCCTCGCCGAGGCCGTCGAACAGGGCCTGGGCGCGCTCGTAGATGCGCAGGGCCTCGTCGTCTTCATCGAGCCGGGTCAGAGCGTCGGCGAGATCGCGGTCGATCCACGCGACGCTGCGCAGCTTGTCCTTGGATTGATACGCGTCGCGGGCCTGCCGCAGGAACACGACCGCATCCTCGTTCTGGTTCAGACGCATGAGGGCCTT
This sequence comes from Actinomycetales bacterium, assembly GCA_018970205.1. Lineage (GTDB taxonomy): Bacteria > Actinomycetota > Actinomycetes > S36-B12 > UBA5976 > RFTO01. Next base: position 3,422 of record JAGWWW010000037.1, on the reverse strand, counting down.
GCCGAGGCGGCGGCGGCCGTACGCCTCGTCGAGCCCGTCTGCGGTGGTCTCGGCGATGTGCAGGCACGAGCGCAGCAGGGTGGCGGCCTCCTCGTAGTTGCCGAGGTAGTCGTGCACCGTTGCGGCGTAGTCGTCGACCATGCCCACACCGGCCACATCGCCGAGGGTGCGGAAACTGGCGCGCGCCTTGGCCAGCCAGGCAAGCGCCGTCTCTTCCTGGTCGAGCAGGTAGGAGGCTTTGCCCGCGTGATACGCCGCCCGGCCTGCACCCTGCGCGTCTTCTTCGATGACGGCGAGGTCGTATGCGGCCTCGGCGGCCTGCAGCGCTTGCGTGTTGTCGTTGATGTTCAGGGCGCAACCCGCGATGGAGCCCAGAGCGCCCGCCATGCCGGACTGGTCGCCGGCGGCCTCGTAGCACTTGATGGCCTCGCGGAAGTAACCGATGGCCTCGGCACACTCGCCGCTTCGGCAAGTGGCGATGCCCTGGTCGGAGAAGTTCCAGCCGGCGGCCCGGGGGTCTTCCATCTCCAGAGCGATGGACGCGACCTCGCCGGACAGAGAGGCGGCGCGGGTGTATTCGCCGCGCTCGAAAGCGCGCATGCCGAGGACCCGCAAGGCCTCGCATTTCTCACGCGACTCCAGGCTGGGCAGGGCGGCCCAGATCTCAGTGTCGGTCTTGCGCTGGAAGTCGTCGTTCTCCATGGGGTTCCCCTCGTCGGCCCGGGTCGGATGCGGCCGGGACAGAATTCAAGGCCGCCTGAGGTTCAACGGCAAGGGCGCGGCCGGCATTCCCGGGCTTTGGGGGTGGGTTTGGGAGGGGCAGTCGGGTGCCCTGGGGCGACCGGCCCGGGGGCGATTGCCCGCCGGGGACGAAGCAGTGCCTGCTGCTGGATTCGCGCATTGAACCGTCAGGTCGTGGGTTCGAGCCCCACCCGCCCTACAGACTCGGCCTGATTCACGCTTGGGCCCCTTCAACTTGGCTTGCGCAAGCCACTCCTCTACGGCAACGCCGTTTGTAGACCGTCGCCGGGGTTGAAGGGCGAGTCCAATCGCATGGCGCATGCGTTCCCGTCGTGGATTCCCGTCTTAGGCATGGGAGTGCGCCCTTCTGTTGGGCGGACATGAGACAGGCCCGCACTGAAATCGATTAGGGCTCGTTGTGTCAGTTACCAGCATTTCGGGAACGGCAGCCGGATGGACGAGTGCAACATAGGCGACTCGCGACCACGTCCCACATCGAAAGGAGCCCTGACGGGCGTCGTGGTGCCAGCACATCAAGGCAGCACGAAATACACCGCTTTGATGGCGTATTTGTCCAACAAGATGATTGAAGATTCAAGTCATCGTGGCAGGTTCGCGTGTGGCCGCTAGTAGGCAATGTTAGACACCGTGGGTACGCTCGCGTGGTCAACGCGAGAAGACTCCAGGGGGTAATTATGCGTGCTCGATTTGCGTTCTTCAGCGCGGTCGCGATGTCTTTTTCATTGTGTGCAACTGCGCCGCCTGTGTCGGCAGCCGGTGCGCCTGTGGCTCTGGCTCAACTGAGTGTTGGCAACAACTTCGTGTGCGGTCTGATCGGTGCAAACCCAGTCTGCTGGGGAAGTGAAATCGCGGGCGGCGGCGACATGGCCGCAGTTCCCAGCGGCTTGGGCCCCGTCACCCAAATCGATGCGGACTGGCAAACCGCGTGCGCGTTGACAGTCGCCAACACCGTGCGGTGCTGGGGTTACGAGTATGCCGACGAGGTCAATTGGGCTGCCACACAGGTTGATGTTCGCGCTGTGACGGTGTCCGGCGCCGTTGTATGTGTCCTTCTCGGAAACGAGAAGTCGCTTGCATGCGCTGGAGTGAATCAACACGGTCAATCATCATCGCCTGTGCTATCACACGTGAAGAAAGTCGCCGGCGCAGGCTGGCACACGTGCGCTCTCGCCGGTGACGCTGTCAACTGCTGGGGCTGGAACCACATGGGGCAATTGGCTTCCGATCGCCGTTCCTACAGCGATGTCGCAGCTGAGTCAGACACCTCGTGCGGACGTAGGGTCAGCGACGGTATGTGGGAGTGCTGGGGACAAAACGAGGGAGGACAACTTTCGGTACCGAGCGTCGCTTTCGACAAACTTGCACTCAGCTGGTACGGGGCCTGTGGTCTGAAATCTGCAAACCTCACCTGCTGGGGCAGGTTGCCCGGCGCGCTGTCGCGGACTTCGGGCATTCTCGACGTAGCTGCATCCCGGGACGTCGTCTGCGTGGAAACACAGACAGGGGATGTGGACTGCACTGATCCCTCGCTCAACCGGAGCGCCGCAACGATCTCGACGCTGGCGTCTGCACGCCCACGCGCAAGTCTGAAACCGACAGTCGTTGCGACCGGCCTTGGCTGGGCTGCTGGGATGGACCGAGCCCCCAACGGTCAGATTGCCGTTGCGAGCTATTCCCAAAACCAGGTGACAATCATCGACGGGCAGACGGTCGCGCGCACGTTTTCTGGTTTCAAACGTCCCATCGATGTGGCATATGACGCGACAGGCAACTTGTACGTTGCCTGTATGGGTCGCGATATTGGCATCAGTTCAATCGATCGAATCTTGGCCGGATCTGATGTAGTGGAACACCAGTGGCGCACTGGATTTGTGGGAGCCAGTGGTGTCGACTTTGATTCCGAGGGTCGTTTGTGGGTTTCGGATGCAGACGGAAATGCGCTCTACCGCCAAACCGCAGACGGCTCACTCGTGTCAGCTGGTGGCCCTTGGCCGTTTGATCACGTGCACGAAATCCGATTAGACGGGCAGGGCAATCTGTTCCTGCCCGGGATGCAGTCCGGCGCGGTCTTCAAGCGCACCCCCGACGGATCCATCACGACCCTGTCGCGCAACATGCGCTACCCATCGGCAGTCGCCCCCGATGGACGTGGTGGAGTCTTCTTCGCCGATCGGGACACTGGTCGAGTCTCGAATGCTGACGCCGATGGGACTGTGTCAACGGTCGCCACGGGCCTATTGATTCCCCACGGGCTGCTTCTTATTGGCGGCACTCTCCTCGTTGCAACATGGGATGACTCATCATCGGTTCTTGGCTATGACCTACGGCAGGTTTCCACTGCACCGCGTTCCGTCACGGCTGTTGCTTCGGACAGTCGAGTCCAAGTCTCTTGGCAAACACCAGAGGACGATGGACGCGACCCAAACCTCAATTACACAGTGACTGCATCACCTGGTGGACAGAGCTGTAATACAACAGGCTTGAACTGCATAGTCGCCGGGCTGTCCAACCGACGTTCCTACTCGTTCACCGTGACAGCTACGAACTTCGCCGGAACCAGCGATCCGTCCGCACCGACTGACCTTGTGATGCCTTTGGCTCCTGGTTTCCAGACCTGGTCGGACGACGCTGTCGTGGCTGTTGGCTCCAGCACCACGCTG
>JAGWWW010000036.1 GCA_018970205.1 Actinomycetales bacterium | reverse complement strand
CCTTGGCGAGTTTGGAGCCGGCGTTGTCGCCGGCGACGACGTAGTCGGTCTTCTTGGAGACTGAGCCTGCGACTTTGGCGCCGGCCGCTTGCGCGGCTTCGGTGGCGCCGTCGCGCGTGTAGCCCGGCAAGGTGCCGGTGATCACCAACGTGAGTCCCGCGAGCGGCCCGGCGTGGTCGGCCTCGGCGCGTTCCTCGCGCATGCGGACACCCGCCGCGTCCCAGGCGCGGACGATGTCGCGCTGCCAGTCGTGGTTGAACCACTCATTGACCGACTCAGCGATGACACCGCCGACTCCCTCCACGGACGCGAGTGCATCGACGTCCGCGTCGGCGATGGCCCAGAGGTCCGCGAACTCGCGCGCCAATGCTTGGGCGGCTGTCGGACCGACATGACGGATGGACAGCGAGACGAGCACCCGCCACAGGGGCTGGGACTTCGCTCGGGCGATGTTCTCAAGCAACTTTTCGGCGTTGGCGGTGAGTTCGCGCGCGCCGTCGGCGCCGGCGCGAGTGAAGAACTCCGAGCGGCGCAGGTCGTCGGCGGTCAGGGTGAACAGGCCCGCCTCGTTCTCCAGGATGCCCTCGGCGACCAGGGCGGCCGCGGCCTTCTCCCCCAGCCCTTCCACGTCGAGGCCGCCGCGGGCGCCGATGAGCTCGAGCCGGCCGCGCACCTGCGCCGGGCAGCCGCGTCGGTTGAGGCAGCGGATGTCGACATCGCCCTCCTTCTGTGGGCGCAACTCGCTGCCGCAGGAGGGGCAGTGGGTCGGCATGACGAAGGGCCGCTCGCTCCCGTCGCGCACTTCCACGACGGGGCCGAGCACCTCGGGGATGATCTCGCCGGCCTTGCGCAGGAACACCATGTCGCCGATGAGTACACCCTTGCGCGCGACCTCCTGGGCGTTGTGCAGGGTGGCCATCTGCACCGTCGTGCCGGCGACCCGCACCGGCGCCATCACGGCGAACGGGGTGACGCGGCCGGTGCGGCCGACGTTCACCTCGATGTCGAGCAGGCGGGTGCGCACGACCTCCGGCGGGTACTTGTAGGCGATTGCCCAGCGCGGCGCGCGGGAGGTCTGCCCGAGCATGCGTTGCTGCGTGAAGGTGTCGACCTTCACAACGACGCCGTCTATCTCGTGGTCGATGTCGTGTCGGTGCTCGCCCCAGTGGGCGATGTAATCCGCGACGGCTGGGCCGCCGGCTACGACCCTGGTGTGCTGGCTCACGGGAAGACCCCAGCGCGCGAGGGCGTCGTAGGCCGCGGACTGTGTGGCGGGGTCGAAGCCGAGCGTCGCGCCGACGCCGTGCACGACCAGCCGCAGGCGCCGCAGGCGCGCCTTGGCCTGCTCGAGGTCGGCAGACGTGCGGGCGATGGTGGTCTCGCGGCCCTTGCCTTGCGCTTGACTGAGGGCGTCGATGCGGCGGTCGGTTCGCTGGCGCAGGGTGCCCGCGGCGGCGTTGCGCGGGTTGGCGAAGGCGGGCAGGCCGCGGTCGTTCTGCTCGCGGTTCAGGTCGTCGAAATCCGCGATGGGGAAGAACACCTCGCCGCGCACCTCGAGCAGTTCTGGCGCCTGCGTGTGGGTGGTGTCCAGGGACGCTGGGATGCCGGGCATGAACTGCACGTTGAAGGTGACGTCTTCTCCGACGCGGCCGTCGCCGCGAGTGGCGAGGGACTTCAATCGGCCGCGCTCGTACACGATGTCGACGGCGAGACCGTCGACCTTCAACTCGCAGAGGTAGTCCGGTGAGGCGTCGAGGTCGCGCTCCACGCGCGCCGTCCACTCGGCGAGCTCATCGGCGCTGAACACGTTGTCGAGGCTGTACATCCGCAGCAGGTGCTGCACCGGCTCGAACATCTCGGACTTGCCGCCTCCGACGGACTGCGTGGGGCTGTCCGCGGTCTGCAACTCGGGGTGCCGGGACTCCAGTTCGATGAGTTCGCGGAAGGCCGCGTCGTATTCCTCATCGGAGATGGTCGGGGTGTCGTGCTGGTAGTAGCGGGTGCGCGCTTCCTCGACGACCGCGACGAGGTCGAGCCAGCGGGTGCGGGCGTCAGTGAGTTCGTCTTTCGCGCTCATGGGCTACCCCTTCCCTGCTCGCTTCATCCGTCACCGGCGCCTGCTGCGTCGAGTGCTGTGGTGCCCGGACCGCGCGCTGCCGGGCTGTCGGCGGCCCACCGCGCCCGTTTCGCCACGCGGTTCGCGCTGGCTGCCGGGTGGCACCTGACGGCATCAAACCTCGTCGGTGGGCATTGTTTCACCAGCCACTGACCGGGCGGCAGCGAACACCACGGCCATTGCGGTGCGCGCCTGCTGCGGCGACGCGCCGGCAAGGCCGCAGGCCGGGGTCAACGTGACGCCAGCGGGGAACTCCTGCGCCGGGATGCTCAGGGCGGCACGCAACCGCTCAGCCCGCGCGTGCGCGGCCCGGGTCATCTGAGACTGCGCCAACGGCCAGTCCGCCGGCGTCACTACGCCGGTCACCAGGGTCAGGCCCGCGTCATGGGCGGTGCCGACGTCGTCCAGCGCGGAGGCGGGCGTCCGGGAGAGGTCGAAGGAGACCGCGTCGAATCCGGCGCGCACGGCCGGCGCGATGTGCGAGGAGTCGGCGCAGGAGTGCAGCCACAGTGCCAGGGCTGAGGTGCTGGATGCGGCGACAGTGTCTGGGCCACCGAGGTCGAGTGGCTCGCCAGACACCGCAGCCACAGTTGTCGCCGGCCACTCGGTAGCCGGGCTTTCCTGGGTGGCCTTGCCCATGCCGCTTGCAGCGCGGATGCGCTCGGTCAGCGATGAGAACCACTGGCCGGCGCGCTGCGGGTCCGGCGGCGAGACCCGGCCGCGGCCGCTCGCGGTGCGCACATCACCGCGTAGCACCTGCGTGAATGCAGGCTCATCGACCTGCACGACGACGGTGGTCACGCCGGGCACTAGGCGACGAACGCGGGCGACTTGGGCCGCGGCGGCCTCTGCGACTGCGCTGACGACATCGGTGACGAATCCCGCGTCTCGCAACGACGGCTCACCGGAGGAGTCCTCGACCACGCGACACCAGGTCAGCGGGCCGCACACTTGCAGTTTGAACGGGCCGGCGTAGTCGGCGTAGACCTCGGCGACCGCGTCGAAGTCCTGGTCGAGCCACCGGCTGGCCCGTTCAAGGTCGACGCCGGGGCGCGCGGTGCGTCGCCAGCCTGTGGGCACCGTGTGCACGGCGAAGTCGGAGGAGACGGCGGCGAGCATGGCCGCGGTCCGGCCGACCATGTCCGCACCCGCACCGCGGCCGGGCAACTCCACCAAGTGAGGCAGGTCGGGGCACGCGTCAGCAACCACGCGCGCGGTCTCGCGAGGGTCGGTGATGCGCCCCCGCGCGGCGAGGTCGGCTGGGATCGAGCCGATTCCCGTGGCGCCGGCTCGCACCTGTGTCCGCGGCGTCACCGCTGCTCGCGCCAGGACCGCGTGATCGTCGCGGAGCCGATGACTCGGCTGCCGGCGTACAGCACCAGCGCCTGCCCGGGAGCGACGCCGCGCAAAGGCTCAGTCAGGGTGACGGTGACTGCGGCGGCTCGTTCGCCGTCAACGGAGGTCAGCCGCGCGGGCAGGACCTCGCCGTGTGCGCGCACCTGCGCGCTGACCGCTTCGCCGACGCTCGGGAACGGGCCGCACCAGACCGCGCGATCCGCAGCGATGGCGTCCACATCGAGCAGCGTCGGCGGGCCGACGAGCACGGTGTTGCTCGCGGTGTCGACGCCGACGACGTAGCGCCGGGCCCGGTCGGGGGCGCTGACATCGAGGCCGAGCCCACGGCGCTGCCCGACGGTGTACGCGTGGGCGCCGTCGTGCTCGCCGATGACCTCGCCGCTCTCGGCGTCGCGGATGTCGCCGGCGCGCACGCCGATGCGGGCGCTGAGCCAGGCCTTGGTGTCGCCGTCGGGGATGAAGCAGATGTCGTGGCTGTCAGGTTTGCTCGCCACCTGCAGCCCGCGCGCGAGCGCCTCAGCGCGCACCTGCTCCTTGGTCGAGTCCCCGAGGGGGAACATGCAGTGTGCGAGTTGCTCCTGCGTGAGCACCGCGAGGACGTACGACTGGTCCTTGGCCGGGTCGACCGCGCGGTGCAGTTCCCATGCCCCGTCATCGGCTTGCCGGATGCTCGCGTAGTGCCCGGTGCATACAGCGTCGAAGCCCAGGGCCAGCGCCCGCTCGAGCACCGCCGCGAACTTGATCCGCTCGTTGCAGCGAAGGCAGGGGTTCGGGGTGCGGCCGGCGGCGTATTCAGCGATGAAGTCGTCGATGACCTCCTCGGTGAACCGCTCCGCGATATCCCAGACGTAGTAAGGGATGCCCAGTGAGTCGGCCACGCGGCGGGCGTCGCGGGAGTCCTCCAGCGAGCAGCAGCCGCGGGCGCCGCTGCGGCGCGCCTCGGGGGTCTGGGAGAGGGCGAGGTGGACCGCGGTGACGTCATGCCCGGCGTCGACGCAGCGGGCAGCGGCGACCGCCGAGTCCACACCCCCGGAGAGCGCGGCGAGGACCTTCATCGGGCCAGCGCCTGGCCGGCTTGGCGGGCCCGTGTGACGGCGGCGGGCAGCGCCTCTCGCAGCGCGTCGATGTCGGCGGCACTCGAGGTCGCGCCGAGGCTGAACCGCAGTGAGCCGCGCGCAGTCGCGCGGTCGCGGCCCATCGCCAGCATCACATGTGACGGCTCCGGCACGCCGGCGGTGCACGCCGAGCCAGTTGAACACTGCACGCCGGCCGCGTCGAGCAGCATGAGCAGGGCATCGCCCTCGCAGCCGGGGAAGGAGAAGTGGGCCACCGACGGCAGGCAGTCGTCACAGCCGTTGAGCACCGCGTCGGGCGCGCACTCGCGGACCGCGGCGACGAGTTGCTCACGCAATGCGCGCACGCGCGCGGCACGCTCGGGCTGCTGGGCAACCGTCTCGGCCAATGCCGTCGCGAATGCCGCTGCTGCGGGCGCGTCGAGAGTACCGGAGCGCAGTTTCGCCTCCTGGCCGCCGCCGAACGTGATGGGTTCCAGCGCCACGCCGCGCGCGAGCAGCAGCGCGCCGATGCCGTGCGGCCCACCGACCTTGTGCGCGGTGATAGCCGCGGTGGCAAGGCCGCTGGCACGGAAGTTGAAGGGCTCCCAAGCGACCGACTGCACGGCGTCGCTATGGACAGGGATGCCCAGGGGCGCGCACGCCGCGACGACATCAGAGACGGGCTGGCGGGTGCCGACCTCGTTGTTCGCCGACATCACAGCGACGAATGCCAACTGCTGACCATGATCGCGCAGCAGGGCTTGGAGATGCTCGAGGTCCACTTGGCCGCAGCGGTTCACCGCGAGCCAGTGGATGGTCGCGCCCTCACGGTCGGCGAGCGCCTGCACCGGGTCGAGCACTGCGTGGTGCTCGATGGCGCTGGCCACCACATGGGTGCGCGCAGGGTCAGCGGCGCGGCGGGCGCGGTAAAGGCCGAGGACCGCGAGGTTGTCAGCCTCGGTGCCGCCGGACGTGAAGATGACGTCCACCGGCTGCGCGCCGAGAGCGTGCGCGATGTGCTCACGCGCCTGCTCCACGACCTTGCGGGCGCGACGGCCGGCGGCATGCAGCGATGAGGGGTTACCGACCTCGGCGAGTTCCGCTGTCATCGCAGCGAGCGCCGCAGGCGACATGGGCGTCGTCGCGGCGTGGTCGAGGTAGGCCGGCACGGGCGCCATCGTAGGAAACCCGGCTGGGGCCGCCGGCGATGACTATCCGCGCCGCCACGCACGAGAGCGCGGCGGACGCCGCCCTCGCCTGCGCCCATGCGACGAGGCGATGCGCCACGTTCTGCGACGCCGTGCCTACCCCTGCATCATCGGGGCCATCACGGCAGGACCGTCGCCGCAGGAGCTGTGGCTACGCGCGGCGGCGCTCGATTTCGGCGATGAGAGCCGGCACGACCGTGCTGGCATCGCCGACGATGCCGAAGTCGGCCAACTCGAACAGCGGCGCTTCGCGGTCCTTGTTCACTACGACGACGGCCTTCGATGTCTGCATACCGGCGCGGTGCTGGATGGCGCCGGAGATGCCGAGGGCAACGTAGAGCTGCGGGGAGACTGTGGTGCCGGTCTGACCCACTTGGAAGCGGTGGGGGTACCAGCCGGCGTCGGTGGCTGCGCGGGAGGCGCCGACCGCGCCCTTGAGTGTGTCGGCTAGTTGCTCGACGAGAGCGAACCCGTCGGCTGAGCCCATGCCGCGGCCGCCGGAGACGACCACATCCGCGGCGGCGAGGTCAGGCCGGCTCGAGCGCTGACCTTCAACGCTGGCAGTGATTTGCGCGCGGCGGCGGTCGCTGGCCGGGACATCCAGGGCTACGACCGTGCCTGCACCTGCGGCCGGCTCAGCCGGCACGCTGGACGGGCGGATTGCGACAACCGCGACGCCGGCCACGCGGGTGGTGACCGTCATCGCCCCGCCGAAGATGGGCTGCACCGCGGTGCCATCGGCGTTGACGCCGACGGCGTCGGTGACGACCCCTCCGCCGACCCGGATCGCGAGCCGGCCGGCGGTCTCCTTGCCGGCGGCGTTCGATGCGACCAGGACGGTCGCGGCGTTGAAGTGGGCGACCGCAGCGGCGAGGAGGTCCACATCGCGGCCGACCGGCTCGGTGGCAGCGGCCGGGTCGAGGACGACGCTTGCGGCGCCGTACTCGGTCGCGCGTGCGGCGTCGGCGTCAGCGCCGGGGCCGGTGATGACCGCGACCGGGGAGCCGAGGCCGCGCGCAAGGGTGAGCATCTCCAACGTGACTTTGGTGAGCGCGCCGTCGGCGCGGTCGGCGAGGACGATGACGTTGGTCATGTCAGACCAGCCTCCGCTCTGCGAGGAAGTCGACCAGCGCGCTGATGGCTGCGGGGTCTTCATCGACGATGACGCCGGCCCCGCGGGTCGGCGCAGGTTGGGCGGCGGCGACGGAGGTGGGTGACCCGGCAGTGCCGACGGTCGTGGGGTCCACACCGAGGCCGGCGAGGGTGAGCACATCGACCGTCTTCTTCTTCGCGGCGGTGATGCCCTTGAACGAGGGGTACCGAGGCTCGTTGAACTTCTCCACCACGCTGACCACGGCGGGCAGGTCGGCCTGCACGACGTCATGACCGGTGGCCGTCTGCCGCTCGATGGTCGCGGTGGCGCCGTCGATGCTGAGGGCTTGTGCCTGCGTGAGCATGGGCCAGCCGAGCACCTCGGCGACCATCGCCGGCACGACGGACATCTTCGCGTCGGTTGACTCGACGCCCATGACGACCAGGTCCGCGCCGAGGCTCGCGATGGCTGCGGCGAGCACGCGCGCGGTGGCCACAGCGTCGGAGCCCGCTAGGGCGTCATCGGTCACGACCGCACCTGCGTCGACGCCCATCTGCAACGCCTTTCGCACCGCCTCCTCCGCGCTGGCCGGGCCCATGGAGAGGGCGAGGGTCTCGCCGCCGTGCTGCTCCACGATTTGCAGCGCGGCCTCCACGGCGTAGGTGTCGAGGTCGTTGATGACGCGCTCGGCGGCGTCGCGGTCGAGGCGGTGGTCAGCGCGCAGCTGCCGCTCGCTCCACGAGTCCGGCACCTGCTTGACGCAGACGACGATCTTCATCGGGCTACCTGCTCCTTGGTTGGTCGAGTCGAGCGCGAGTCTGCCAGCCGGGTGCGTGCGCGGCGCGGCGAACCGGGGCGGTTGTGCGGCGGTCTGCGTCACATACGCATGGCAGAGGTCGCCGGAGTGAGGCAGCGGGGCGAGACGCGGTCAGGAGTTGAGGTTGAACCCGCCGCCGCCGCTGCTCTGCTTGGGCAACATGGCGGTGATCCAGTTCACCAGGGCAGAGGGATTACGGCTCTGCGTCCAGACCGTTCCGGGGCCGGTGATGTCCATGACCAGACCCTCGCCGGAGGTGAACATGCCGGTGACCGTGGAGGTCGCCTTGCGGACGGAGACAGCCAGCCCGTCGGTGTAGGCCACCAGGTGGCCGGTGTCCAGGGTCATGGACTCCCCCGCGCCGAGTTGCACGGCGTCGATGGCGCCGTAGGCACTGCACACGACCTGGCCGGTGCCGCTGGCACGCACGACGAAGCCGCCCTCGCCTCCGAACAGCATCTTGCCGCCGCCCCATTTCGCGTCGATCTCCACCGACGCCTCGTTCGCCAGCCAGGTGCCGCGGGTGAGCACCAGCGGCGTGCCGTCGGTGACGTTGAGGACCACGATGTCGCCGGCTAGTTGTGGGGCGACGTCGACCCAGGACGGCCGGCTCGGGTCGGCTGCGAAGGTCGTGAGGAAGAAGGACTCGCCGCCGAGGACGGAGCGCGACAGCGCCTTGAGGAAGCCTCCGCGCATCTGCGCGGAGATGGTGACGCCGGCGCTGGTGGCCATCATCGCGCCGGACTCGGCGCGGATCTCCTCGCCGGCGGAGAGGTGCAGTCGGGCGACGGCTGCCGCCGGTGAGTGCCTGAGTTCAACTCGCATGACGGGTCTCCTTCGGTGTGGTGCGCGCCGCCTGCTGCGGCTGGCTCTTGTGTGTCTCGATGCTCGTGTTTGTTGTGTTCTGGCAGAGCCGGGGTTGGTTGCGGTGGGGCTGGATGCTCCGGGCTCGGCGGCACAGTCTGCGTGGGTTAGTTGCGGTCGTCGGACTCGCTCGGCTGCTGCGTCTGCCTGCTCGGGTTGGCGAGGTCAGTCTCGGAAGTCGGCTTTGCCGGGGCCGTCGGTGAGGAAGGAATGGAAGCCGCGGGCGGTGTCGGGCTGGCCGAAGAGCGCGGTGAACTCCACCCGCTCCTCACTCAGCCCAGCGGCGAGGCCGGCGTCTGCGGCATGGATGGCTCGTTTGGCTGCGCGCAGTGCAGGCTGCGACGCTCGAGCCAGGGTGCGGGCGAGGTCAGCGACGCGCGCCGGCAGTGCATCAGGTTCGACGACTTCGTTGACCAGGCCGACGGCGAGGGCTTCCTCGGCGCGCACCTGACGGCCGGTGAAGATGAGGTCTTTGGCGCGCGACGGGCCGATGAGTCGCGGGAGCCGTTGTGTGCCGCCTGCTCCGGGGATCAGCGCGAGCATGATCTCGGGTTGGCCGAGTTTGATGGTGGTGTCGGCGATTCTGATGTCCGCACACATCGCGAGTTCGAGGCCGCCGCCGAGGGCGTAGCCGCTCATCTGCGCGATGACCGGCACGCGGATGTCTGCGACCGCTGTGAATGCCGACTGCAATCCGCCGGTCTCCTCGCGCGCCTGCTCGGCGCCCCACTGGCTCATCTCTTTGACGTCTGCGCCCGCAGCGAACACCTTCGGCCCACCGGTGATGATGACCACACGGGTGTCTTCATCGCTGTTCACGGCTACGGCCATCCGGCGCAGTTCCTCTTGGAGTGCGCGCGATAGGGCATTGACCGGCGGACGATTGATGGTGACCGTGAGGATGCCGCGGTCTTCGCCGGCTCCATGCTCGAGGGTGATGTGCTCGCCTAGGAAATCGAACGCCATGAGGCGCACTCTGCCACGGGTACGAACTTTGCGTAACCCCAAGAGATAAGCGCAGCCGGCCACCGCCGCCACGATTTCTTTTCCAATCTGCAGCAGCGCTGCGCGCTGACTCGGTTCAGTTCTCAGACTCCCGGGCGTTCACCATCACCGAGACGACGGAGCCAACCTGCATTTTGGCATCCGGTTCGGGCGTCTGTGACAGTGCGACGCCCATGGGCTGGCTTGAATCAAACATGTAGTCCACGCTGGGCTGGAAACCAGCGTTGAGCAGAGAGGCCCTCGCTTGCGCTTCCGTCTTGCCCAAGACATCGGGCACTGCGACTTTGCCCGAAGAAACTTGGATGTTGACTCTACTTCCCGGGTCAACCATGACTCCAGCGTTCGGGCTTTGAGAAAGAACAGTCTCGTGCGGCAGGTCAGAGTCAACGTAACGGATGAAACCCATTCTCAATCCCGCTGAGGCGACCGCATCCCGCACGTCGTCTACCGTCGGATAGTTTCTGAAATCCGGCACCCGGACCTTAGTTTCCGTCTGTTGTGCCGGCCCATTCACTTGATCCTGAGCATGTTGGTCCTCCCCGGCACCATCAGGCTCAGCCATTGCTGAAGGTTCAGACATTCCAGTTCTCAGAGTCATTTGACCGGGCGCGGACTGCGGTACCGATGAAGTGGTTGCACGTTGCACATCCCAAGGCCCGAAACGTTCTGTCGTGCTGTCAAGTGAGCTGGTCTCATCAATCCAGATTCTCTTGGCTCCAGCCAGAATGTCCACATCCGCGCGAAACATGCACATTCCCGACTGCTCATCCGCGAGCCCTTGCACAAGCGCGTTACCTACGTTCATATTGCGTTGGTCAACAATCCCGACTTGCATGGAGTAGTCGCAGGTTCCGAGCATGTAGCGGAAGGACTGGTAGTGCACAACGGTTGTTCCAATCCCTAAAGCACCACTGTTTGTGCAGCTGGTCAGGGAGAACATTGTGGCCATTCCCAGGACACCAATCCAACTGCCGCGCAGCGCTGGCTGCTGTTCTGCCGACATTCAGCCCTCTCAATCGAATGGCCGAGTAGTACCACCCTCGGGATACCAGCGAGCGTAGCCACGGTGTTTGGGTCAGTCAACGAGCCACTGTCCATTGGTTCGCCTGGACAACGGTGAAGGGTGGGGGTGAGGTCCCCGGACCTCACCCCCCCGCCGCGATCGCACCACCGTGCCTACAGGTCCTTCGGCGCCCCCGACCACGCCGGAATGCTGATGCATCCAGCAGGGCGGCCGACCTTGGCCAGCCCGGCGCGGTCGCCGGAGGCGTAGTTCGCGCTGGACCGCTTGATCATGTAGGGGTACATGATCTGCGAGGTCGGGCTGACGTGGTTCAGGCCGACGGTGTGGCCGAGCTCATGAATGAGCAGTTCGCCGCGGGTGCGCCCGGCGCCGAAGCCGGCCGCGTACTGCGAGCGTTGCGCCGCGTTGAGCACGACGTAGCCGCGCACGATGGCCGCGCCGGCGGGCTGGCCGTTGAACGCGCCCCAGCGCCAGGACTGCCAGCCGGCCGTGCCGGAGAGCCAGCCGCGGCTGTCCCGCAGCAGCAGGCTCGTGCGGTAGGCGGACGAGCTCTGGTTCACCCACGCCACGATCAGCTCCGCGTCGCCGGTGTTGCGCCACCAGTCCACGCCGGTGGGGATGCGGGTGGTGGTGCCGAGGTAGCGGTAGTGGATTCCCGTGGCGGTGGAGAGCCGTGCGATGGCGCCCTTGACGTCCTTCAGCGCGGCGGCGCGGCCGGTGGAGGTGGACGCAGCCTGCGCGAGGTTGACGCGGTAGGCGATCGACGCCTGGCACGGGTTCCAGCGCATCACCACGTTGCTTGAGGACGTGAGGGACTGGTAGCTCAGCGCGTACGAGGCGGTGGTAGCGCCGGCGGGGGCGGCCATCGCTCCGAAGGTCAGCAGTCCGGCCACTGTGCGGGCGACCGCCGCGAGGGCGGTGCGCAGCGTGCGGCACGGCTTGCGGGCCTCGCCCGCGTCAGCGCCTGTGACGGCCTGCGGCCGGCTGCTGTCCTGCGTGGTGCTGGTGCTGTGGGTGTCGTTGATGTTCATGAGCAGGCAATCGGCGCGCTGGCCGCCGCCTTGAGCCGAGCGGGTGAGGGTGTCCGTGCTGCGGACGGCGCCGCGGGTGCGGCAGACTGCGCCGGGTTTGGCTCAAACAGCCGTGAGGGAGAGTTGCGATGACGCGCGTGGTGGAGCAGTCCGCCCCTGGGTACCCCTCACCGCTGGGCGCGCGGGTGCACGGCAGTGGCATCAATGTGGCCGTGCGCGTGCCGGAGGTTGCCACCGGCGTGCAGGTCTCCATCTACGACGACGCCGCGCACCACTGGCGGCATGTGGCGCTCACGCGCCGCACCGGCGGCGTGGTCCACGGTTGGATCGACGGGGTGCGCCCGGGGGCGCGCTACGGCATCCGCGTGGACGGGCCGTGGGACCCCGCGCGCGGGCTGCGGTTCAACGCCGCGAAACTGCTGCTAGACCCGTACGGGCTGGCGGTTGACGGCCGCTGGGACGGCCACGTGTCGTGCTACGGCTATGTGTTCGGCAACGAGTTGATGCGCAACGAGGAAGACTCCGCCGGGCATGTGCCGACGAGCGTGGTCGTGGAGCCGGCGGATGTGCACCACTTCGACTGGGGCGGCGTGACCGCCCCGCGCACGCCGATGGCGGAGTCGGTCATCTACGAGGTGCACGCCAAGGGCTTCACCAAACTCATGCCCGGGGTGCCGGAGCACCTGCGCGGCACCTACGCCGGCATGGCGCACCCGGCGGCAGTCGAGCACCTCGTGAGCCTCGGCGTGACGGCCGTGGAGTTGCTGCCCGTCTACGAGGTTGCCGACGAGGCGCACCTGATCGACCTCGGGCTGACCAACTACTGGGGCTACAACCCCATCTCCTGGTTCGCCCCCCGCGGGGCGTACGCGGCCGCCGGCAGCCGAGGGCAGCAGGTGCGCGAGTTCAAGGAGATGGTCAAGGCGCTGCACTCCGCGGGCATCGAGGTGCTGCTCGACGTGGTCTACAACCACAGTGGCGAGGCTGGTGCGCTCGGGCCGACGCTCTCCCTGCGCGGGCTCGACGAGGGCGCGTATTACCAGCGCAGCGCCGACGGCGCGCACCACTTCGACGCCACCGGCTGCGGCAACACTCTGGACGCCACCAACCCGACCGCCATGGCTTTGATCTTGGACTCGCTGCGCTACTGGGTCAGCGAGATGCACGTGGACGGTTTCCGGTTCGACCTCGCGCCGCAGTTGGCGCGGGTGGGTGAGGACATCGACTTCCTGTCGGCGTGCATAAGCGCCGTCGGGCAGGACCCGATCCTCTCGCAGGTCAAACTCATCGCCGAGCCGTGGGACATCGGCCCCGGCGGCTACCAGTTCGGCAACTTCCCGGCGAACTGGCACGAGTGGAACGACCGCTACCGCGACGCGGTGCGCGAGTTCTGGCGCGGGGACGACGTCGGCGTGGCCGAGATCTCCAAGCGGATCGCCGGCAGCGCGGACGTGTTCGGCCCGCGCTTCCGTCCCCCCGCGGCGTCGGTGAACTTCGTGACCGCGCACGACGGGTTCACCATGCGCGACCTCGTCTCGTACAACTCCAAGCACAACCTCGCCAACGGCGAGAGCAACCGCGACGGCACGACGGACAACCGCTCGTGGAACTGCGGGGTGGAGGGCGAGACGGACAACGAGTCGGTGCTGGAACTGCGCCGGCGCCACCTGCGCAACCTCATGGCGACGCTGGTGCTCTCCACCGGCGTGCCGATGCTCGTCGCCGGCGATGAGTTCGGGCGCACCCAGCGCGGGAACAACAACGCTTACTCGCAGGACAACGAGATCTCCTGGCTGGACTGGGACCTCCAGCCGTGGCAGGAGGAGATGCTGAACTTCACGCGCCGGCTCATCGCCATCCGCAAGCACCACCCCGCGCTGCGGCGGCCGGAGTACGCCAGTTGCGAGGCCGCCGGGCTGGATCAGACCCCCGAGTTGATGTGGTTCGCCACCGACGGGGAGCCGATGCTCGCCGAGGACTGGAAAGACCTCGGGCTACACGCTGTGGCCGGGTTCTTCAGCGGCCGTGTGCCGGACCCCGACCGCACCCGCGCCGGTTCGCTGGACACGCCCTCGTTCCTGGTGCTGCTCAACGCGGGCAGCGCGCCGGTGGAGTTCTCGCTGCCGGGTGCGCCGTACGGAGTTAGTTACCGCCGCGTGGTGAACACCGCCGAGGAGGTCAGCGCCGACGCGCCGTGGCTGGACCACGCGGGCGACACCGTCGAGGTTGCAGCGAACAGCCTGGTGGCGCTCATCGTCCTGGGGTGATGTGCGCCCGGTGCGCGGCTGGCGACGACCGCCCTGCGCCGTCATTGCCATCCTTCATGCCCGATGGGGATTGAACGCGCCGCCTGCTAGCCGACCTGCAGGAGCTCAACAGACAATCCCAGCAGGTCGCATGCAAGCTGCCGGTGAATGCCTTCGTCGGCCTCATTGAGATGATGCCTGGACTCATCAACGATTGCTGCGGCCAGAGCGGAACATGTGCCCGCGATTTCGCCTTCATCGAGATTGCCCGCATAGAGTTCATTGACTAATGCCTCGGGGATTCCGAAAACGAAGACACAGCCCATCTGCGATGGGAGAAGCGCAGTGTCTATGACAGTGAAGGCGTCATTGGATTTGACGTCGAGTGCGACAGCATGAAACTCCAAGTCATCATGCAAGTCCGCGAGATGATAAGTAACAACGCACGATGACTGTGGCGTGTCGGCTGTGGTCATTAACTGCTCCATTCTTGAAGCCTCGCAAGAGGCGCTTGGGATCAATTCAAGATAGCAAAATGACCTTCTCCGACACCCCCGAAAAAACCCCCCTTGGCTGAAACGAACACCGTTGCAACACTGGATGATTGCAAACTTTTCGAGTGGATCGCGTCGGTCACAGCCGCAGAATCAAAAGCTTGCGACTCGTTCGATCTCGCATCGCATCTTCATCGCTGGATACATCTATGAGAAATTAGCCTGTCGGCATCGTGTGCGACAAACTCCCGCATAGTGGTCTGCCGGTCGAACGCCTAGCCTTCGCGCATAGCGGGCACATTGCGCTGTGGCCGCGCCCCCAGCGAGGGAGCACGGCCACAGAAGCGATTGGTGCGGGGAAATCAGCTCGGCAGTGTCTGCAGGCCCATCTCCGCGTCGCTGGCCAACCCGACGTGCGCCGGCACCGCGCG
>JAGWWW010000006.1 GCA_018970205.1 Actinomycetales bacterium | reverse complement strand
TATCGAGCCCGATGGCACCGTGGCGCTCGATGCAATGATGTCCGACGATGCCCGCGACCTCGATGCGTCGCTCGACACGGGCGTGGTCGACACGGGCGCGGTCGACACGGGCGCGGTCGACACGGGCGTGGTCGACACGGGTGTGGTCGATACGGGCCCGCGTGATACGGGCGTGGTCGATACGGGCCCGCGTGACACAGGGCCCGTCGACACGGGTCCGGTCGACAGCGGTCCGCCCGCGATGATTCTCTGTCCGCTCCTGGGAACGCCGATCCCCATCACCTGCCGCAGTCGTGGGGGGCTGCCCGCGTGCTGTGGGCCCGGCGGGATCTGCTTCTGCGAACAGCGCACGCCCCTCGGTCCCTTCTGCGTACCCTGTCCCTGAATCCACGCCGATCGCCCTGGGAGAGAGGGCGATCGACGCGGTCGGCGAGACTCGGGTCAGGCGTTGTCGGGCTTGCTCGGGGCGCTCTCGTCGGCGCCCGCCTGACCGTGGCAGAGCTTGTACTTCTTGCCCGAACCGCAGGGGCAGGCGTCGTTGCGACCGATCTTCGGTCCGCTGCGGCGCACCGGCTGCAAGCTCTCGGTCGACACCGCGGGCGCGGTCTCGTCCGTGGGCTCGGCGGGCGTCGCCGCGTCGGGAGCAGCCGGGGCGATCGAGCCGCGTCGACGTGAACCCGGCGCACGGGTGCGCACCGCGTTCAGCGAAGAGGTGTCAATGGGCTCGGCGGCCACCGGCTCGGGCGGGGGCAGGGCTTCATCACCGAGTCCCGGGTCGTAGTCGGGGTGGACCGTGACCATCGAGCGCTGCCGCTGCTGGAAGCGGCGCATCTCTGCGGCCTCGAGCAACTGCACGTCTTCCTCGGGCTTGCGGAAGGTCGTCTGGAAGAGCTTCTGCAGCACGTTCGAGTTCACGGAGTTCTCCATCGCCGTGAACATGTCGAAGCCCTCCTTCTTGAACTCGAGCTTCGGGTCGCGCTGCCCGTAGCCGCGCAGGCCGATGCCGTCGCGGAGGTGGTCCATGTTGGTGAGGTGGTCGATCCACGCCCGGTCGATCTCGTCGAAGAGCAGGCCGCGGAAGGCGCGCAGCGCCCACTCGGGTTCCATGTCCTTCTCCTGTGAGGCGTAGACCTCCTCGGCCTGCTTGTAGAGGGCGTGCGCGAGGTCGTCGCGCACCCCGATGGCCTCGATGTCTTTCGGCTCGACGCTGAAGCGCTCGCGAAAGCGCGCGAGCAGCGCCTCGCTGTTCCAGTCATCGCGGGTGGCGTTCTCGGGGCAGTTGGCCTCGACGTCGGCCACGACGGTCTTCTCCACCAGGTCGAGCAGTCGCTCGCGCTGCTCGGTCAACGAACGCAACACCTGTTCGACCAGGCTCGCGTGGGCTTCGACAGGCTTCTCGGCGAACTGCGAGACCTCGGTCTTCGCGCCGAAGTAATGGTAGACCTCCATCTCGACCTCGTCGGCGTCGAGGGCGGTGACATCCGCGAGCGTCGCCGGGGGCGTCTCGGAGCCCTTCGCGAAGCGCTTCACCATCGCTTCGATCACCTCAGCGATGCGCGTCTGGGTCGCCTCGTCCCAGGCCGCGGGCGCGGCGCGCTCCTCGTCCTCGGCGACGGCGTCGCGGCTGTAGCGCCCCTCCAGCGCCTCGCGGCGGATCTTGTAGATCGCCTTGCGCTGCTGGTTCATCACGTCGTCGTACTCGAGCACGTTCTTGCGGATGTCGAAGTTCCTCGCCTCGACCTTGCGCTGCGCGTTCTCGACCGAGCGCGTGACCCACGGGTGCTCGATCGGCACGCCCTCCTCCATGCCGAGCCGATCCATGATCGACTGGACGCGCTCGCCCGCGAAGATGCGCATGAGGTCGTCTTCGAGCGAGAGGAAGAAGCGACTCCGGCCTGGGTCGCCCTGGCGGCCCGCACGCCCTCGGAGCTGGTTGTCGATGCGGCGCGACTCGTGCCGCTCGGTGCCGAGGACGTACAAGCCGCCGAGGCCGACGACCTCATCGTGCTCTGCCCGGACGGACTCCTCCGCGCGGGCAATGGCCTCGGGCCAAGCACGCTCGAACTCCTCCGGTGTCTCGGTCGGTGTGAGGCCCTGTCGCTCGAGGTCGACGTTGGCGATGAACTCCACGTTTCCGCCGAGCATGATGTCGGTACCGCGCCCGGCCATGTTGGTGGCCACGGTGACGGCGCTCTTTCGCCCCGCCTGAGCGATGATGGCGGCCTCGCGTGCGTGGTTCTTCGCGTTGAGGACCTCGTGCTTCACGCCGCGCTTGGCGAGCAGAGAGGACAGATGCTCGCTCTTCTCCACACTCGTCGTGCCGACAAGGATCGGCTGGCCCTTGGAGTGTCTCGCGACGATGTCTTCAACCACCGCGTGGAACTTCGCGTCTTCGGTCCGGTACACGAGGTCGGCGCTGTCCTGGCGCTGGTTCGGCCGGTGCGTCGGAATGGTGATGACGCCGAGCTTGTAGATCTGGTCGAACTCGGCCGCCTCCGTCATCGCGGTACCGGTCATGCCTGAGAGCTTGTCGTAGAGACGGAAGTAGTTCTGCAGCGTGATGGTGGCGAGCGTCTGGTTCTCCTCGCCGATGCGCACGCCTTCCTTGGCCTCAATCGCCTGGTGCATGCCGTCGTTGTAGCGGCGGCCGGCGAGGATGCGGCCGGTGTGCTCGTCGACGATGAGAACCTCGCCGTCGAGCACCACGTAGTCGCGGTCACGGCGGAACAGTTCCTTCGCCTTGACTGCGTTGTTGACGAAGCCGACCAACGGGGTGTTCGCCGACTCGTACAGGTTGGTGATACCGAACCACGCTTCGGTCTTGCTGATGCCGGACTCCAGCAGGCCGACGGTGCGCTTCTTCTCATCGACCTCGTAGTCCTCGCCCTTGACCAGCCGCAGCGCCAGCCGTGAGCACTCGCCGAAGTGCTCGGTCGGCTGGTCGGCCGGGCCGCTGATGATGAGCGGCGTGCGGGCCTCGTCGATGAGGATCGAGTCCACCTCGTCGACGATGGCGAAATAGTGACCGCGCTGCACGCAGTCGTCGGGATCCACCGACATGTTGTCGCGCAAGTAGTCGAAGCCGAATTCGTTGTTGGTCCCGTAGGTGATGTCGGCTGCGTAGGCGTTGCGGCGTGCCGCAGGGTCCATGTGGGCGAGGATGCAGCCGACGTTCAGGCCGAGGAAGCGGTGGACGCGGCCCATCCACTCGCTGTCACGCTCGGCGAGGTAGTCGTTCACAGTGACGATGTGGACACCCTTGCCGGTGAGGGCGTTCAGGTATGCCGGCAGCGTCGAGACCAGGGTCTTGCCCTCACCTGTGCGCATCTCGGCGATGTTGCCCATGTGCAGCGCCGCGCCGCCCATGAGCTGCACGTCGTAATGGCGCTGGCCCAAGGTGCGGCGGGCCGCCTCGCGAACGACTGCAAAGGCCTCCGGGAGCAGGTCGTCCAGGCTCTCTCCGGCCGCGTACCGGCTGCGGAACTCGTCGGTCTTTGCCTTGAGTTCCGCGTCACTCAGTGCCGTGGCGTGCACCTCAAGCGTCGTGATGTGCTCCGCTTGGGTCTGCAGACGCTTGACCGCGCGGCCTTCGCCTGCCCGGAGAATCCGGTCGAGAATCGCCATGACCCCATCGTAGGTGGCACTTGCGCAAGCGAGGCGCCGCGGGTACGCGGGCGTCCCGGCGTGATTCGTGAGCCCGCAGCCGTGGCGGCCTGGCATGTCAACGCACGCCGGAACGCACGCATGATGAGCGAGCAAGGCGCGCGGCGACACCTGGATCGGAGAGCGGCGCCGCCCGCCGGATTCAAGTGTCCGGCGCGATGCAGATCCTCGATGCGACGCGGCCCCGGTTTCCCGCATCCCGTCTCAGGCGATGCGCAACAACCCTTCGCGCACCGCGCGCACCACGGCCTCCATCCTGGTGTGGACTCCGAGCTTCTCGTGGATGTTGCGCACGTGGTTCTTGACCGTGTTCTCGCTGATGAAGAGCCGAGCAGCGATTGCGCGGTTGTTCAGCCCTTCCGCGACCAGTGACAGGACCTCGCGCTCGCGCTTGGACAGGGCGCCGACCCCTTCAGCACCTTGGTCGGCGCGCTTGACCATCGTGGCGAGTTCTTCCAGCAACTTCGTGGCCACGCTCGGGGCAAGGATGGACTGGCCCCGGGCGGCAGCCAAGACGGTCGCGCGCAGCTCTGCCAGGGTGCAGTCGCGGCGCAGGTACCCACGGGCGCCTGCGCGCACCGCGCGGGCCAACTCGATGTCGTCCTCAGCGCTCACGACAACAACGACGTGGCTGTCGGGGTAGCGCTCGCGCACGCGGTTAGACAGGGACTCGCCGGTCTCCGTTAGCCCGATGTCGCACAGGAACACACTCGGCGTGCGGGTGCCCAGCGCTGATTCCATCGGCTGCCATGCGGAGGCATCGGCGAGCAGTGCGATCTCAGGGTCGTCGCTGAGAAGCGATCTCACGCCGCGGCGGAAGACCTCTTGGGAATCCAGAATGGCTACTTGGACAAGTGCTGCCTCGCCGCGGTGTTGACCCCTGAGGTCTATCACCGCGCCCTGGCGCGCTTCGGTGCCGGTTGCCGGCAGTGACATGGACACGCTGATCTCCTATCCCCGTGATGCGCTGTTCAGCGCTTGGATGCAACGTGCGCTCACAATGACACAACCGCGCCGAGCAAGTAGGCAAAATTGGCAACAGAAAAGTCCGAGTCTCACGGACGATCACACGCAACTGCTGCGACAAAGAGACGCACTTGTCCGACTCATCTTTCACCGCTCAGTGAAAGTTGAGCGGATTCACGCCGGTGACAAGCGGATGAGCCCATAGGTGAAGGCACGGCGCTGGTACACCACGCTGAATTGCCCGGTTTCATCGTCGATGAAAGCGAAGAACTCATGGCCCACGAGTTCCATCGCATCGATGGCATCAGCCACCGACATCGGTGCCGATGCGTGAGTCTTCTCCCGCACCAGGAACTGCCCGATGCTTCGGACCTGGCCCTGTTCGTTGGTGATGGCGATAACCGACGCCGGAGGCTGAGCGTCGCCCTGCACTGCGGCGTGCGAATCCTCCGGCTGCGGAAGCGCAGCAGTCACCGCTGCCGGAACCGCGTGACCAAACCTGCCCTTGCGACGGGCGGCTCGCCGCTCGCTACTCCGCCGCAAACGTTCGTGCCACCGGTCCAAGCACGCGTCGAAGGCAGTCAGCCAGTCGCTGCCAGCTGCCTCGGCGCGCACGACCACCCCGACGCCGTAACCAGTCACCTCCACACGGTGGGCATGGTCGCCCTGACGGGGGTTGCGTTCGAGGATGAAGCGCACATCGACGCTGTCTATGACGATGCCGTAGCGGCTGCTGCGTGCGAGCCGCTCGCGAACATGCTCCTTGACTGCGTCCGCGACCACCGTGTGGCGCGTGTGCAGCCGAACTTGCAGGTCCGGATTGGGCAGGTGCAGGTGGTTAAGTCTGGTCATCGCAACCTCCATGTCATCCAACACCGATCAGACGGCGGATCACCGGATACGGGTTCCCAACCTACGCGCACTTCACGGCCAGGGAAAGACCTTTGTCGCACAGACCACCGCGGCGCCGATGACGAGGTGGCCGGATTCCGCCAACAGGGTGCGGCAGGCCGCCAACGTGGCACCGGTGGTGGCGACGTCGTCGACTAGGAGCACCGGGCTGACTGGTCGGGAGCGGCCCGCGATTCGGTAGGAGTTCATGGCGTTGCTGCGACGCTGCGCTGCATCCAATCCGACCTGATCCATCCCGCTGCCTCGTCGCAGACCGGCAGCCGCGGCCGTGCATGGCACGCCTTGCCCTTGAAGCTGGGTTGCTGCGCCCTTGGCGAGAGCGCGCACGATGTGGCCACCGCGCTGCAGCGTCGCGCGGCGGCGGGCGGGGACCGGCACCAGCACCACAGGTTCATGGCCGGGCCACTCAGGGACGTGCCCGAGCAATGCCGCCAGCGCTGCCGCAAGCGCGGGCGCGAACACAGCTGCGGGCCGGGGGTCCCCACGCTCCTTCCATGCGACGAGCAGCCGGCGCGCCGGCCCTGAGTAGTGGGACACCGCCACGACCGGAAAGGCGTCGGACAGCACCCGCGAGTCGGGGGCGGCGCGCCACACACTCAGTGCCGCGTGACACCCGCAGCGCCCGTGCGCGCTGAGACACCCCGGGCAGGGTTCCGGGAGTTGGCCCGTGAGCAGGGGTTGCAGCGCAGCTGCGGCGCGGGGCAGTCGCATACGCGCAGGATGCGCGCGAGCCTCGCTGTCCAGCCACAAGTGCGGCGGCCTCTGTGGACTTCGACAACTGTCCGACGCGCTGGAGCCGCTCAGGCGCGCGCCCTCACATCAGGGCCGTCGTGGGCGTGCGGCCGTCGGCAGCACGCCAACTCCCGCACATGTTTCGGTCGTGCGGCCCCGGCCGGACCGCGCGCATCGGATGTGATGCGGCTGCGGCAGCAGTCGCCGCGCCTCGCCAGGACGATACCGGCTAGGCGCTGTCGCCGGTGGTCAGCATGTAGCCGATCCCTCTCACTGACGTGATGAGGGATGGCCGCTTAGGGTCCCGCTCGACTTTCGCACGCAGACGCTGCACGTGGACGGTGAGCACGTGAGGGTCCGCCTCTGTGTCGTGGCCGAAGACCTCGCGCATGATGTCCGTCGACATCACAACGCGATCGGCCTTGCGCAGCAGGCAGACGAGCAGGTCGAATTCCGTGCGGGTCAATCCCAGCGCTGCGCCTTGTTTGGTCACGGTGCGCCGTGCAGTGTCCACGACCAAGTCCGCGGCGAGCAGGGATGCGCCTGCGGTGGCCGCTGCTTCCGCGCATGCGCGCCGCAATCTCGCACCAAGCTCGTCGGCTGCGACCTCGGGTCGCAGCACATCAGAGGCGCCGGCGTCGAGCAACGCTGCCACATCACGTGACTGCTCGAAGCGGCCGGCGGCGAGCACAGCCACCCCGGCGAGGCCGCGCGCCTGTTGCAGGACAGTTGCCACGACAGAGGGATCGTGATCGACGACAACGAGGCACGTGCCCAAGCCGCGCGCGGAATAGCCGGTGACGCGGGATCCGGCCTCGTGCAGCCCGACAGGACCGCGCGTTGTGAAACCCAAACCCTCCACGGTGTCAGCGATGTCGATGCCGAGTTGTCGGTCCCGCGCCACGATGACGACGCGGTGCTCTCCCGATGCAGGCGCGCGCGGGACGATGAGAGCCACATATGCAGAATAGGCGCATCGCGGCGATTCGGTCCCCAATGCCGCGCGTCGAAGGGACTGCCGTGCCTCAACCAGAACCGAGCCACAGCGACGAACCGATGATCCCGCAAGGCCCACTAGCGGGCGCTGCGTTCGCGGCCGTCGGCTGGCGGGTTGTGCGTCGCCGCTGGCAGGTGCTGATGCCGACTGCGGCCGTGACCGCGCTGGTGCTGGCAATTGCTGACACAGCCTTGGCGGTGTGGGTTTTCGGCAGTGTGCGCGCCGCCGGAAGCGCACAGTTTGATGTGACCCGGCCGCTCGTAGCGTGGATGAACGACCCACAAGGAACGACCGCACCGCTTGCCAAGGCCGTCACTGCGATCATCGCCACCACGGTGCTGCTGCCCATGGTGGCGACCGCTGCAGCCGCGGCAGTCGTCACTGACGTGCACATCGGGGCGCAAGCCACGTGGCGGGAATGTCTGCGCCGCGCGATGGCCGCGGCACCAGCCTGCGTGAGCGCCACCATGGCAGCGGCCGCGGTGGCAGGAACTCCCCTGGTGGTCGTGGGGCTCGCGATTCAGTGGGTGCCGGCGAGGGCTGGGCAGACGGCCTTGCTGCTCCTCGGTGCGGCACCGGCACTGGTCTGGATGGTCTTCGCCACCGTGCGCTTGTCGCTGGCGCCGCAAGCGGTCGTCATGGAGGGCCTCAACCCTTGGGCTGGGCTTCGCCGCGCATGGGGATTGACGCGTGCGAGCGCGGTCAGAGTCGCAGTCATCACAATCACGGCGAGCTTCATTGCCGCCATCCTCGGCGCCCTCCTCGCGGTGCCCGTGACGGCGTTGGGCACGCTGGCTTCAGCGGGTGAGACAGAGGCAGGCGCCGGGAAGATGCTCGCCGAGCACTTCCTGCGCATGTCGGTCACCACGCTCGTCGGCGTGGTCGGCACTGGGGTGGTCGCAGCGCTCTTGTTCATCGACCTGCGGCGCCGCCAGGCCCCGCCGCCGGCGGCTGACAACCTGCCGCCGGGCGCCGACGAAGGTCAGTAGCGGTAGGCGTCAGGCTTGTAGGGGCCAGCGACGTCGACGCCGAGGTAGTCGGCCTGCTTGCCGGACAGGGTGGTGAGGGTGACGCCGAGCGCCGGCAGGTGCAGGCGGGCGACCATCTCGTCGAGGTCCTTCGGCAGGGTCGTGACCCCTGAGTATTGCTCGGATTTCGTGAACATCTCAATCTGCGCGAGCACCTGATTGGTGAATGACGTGCTCATCACGAATGACGGGTGACCGGTCGCGTTTCCGAGGTTCAGCAGCCGGCCCTCGCTCAGGACAATGATGCTGCGGCCCTCGAGGAACACCCACTCGTCGACTTGCGGCTTGATGCGGCGGCGCTGCACACCCGGCAGAGCCGCGAGGCCGGCCATGTCGATCTCGTTGTCGAAGTGGCCGATGTTGCCGACGATGGCCTGGTGCTTCATGCGCGACATGTGCTCGGCCGTGACTACGTTCACGCACCCAGTGGCCGTGATGATGATGTCGGCGCGGTCGACGACGGCGTCGAGGGTTGTGACCTCGTATCCGTCCATGGCGGCCTGCAGGGCGCAGATTGGGTCGATCTCGGTGATGACCACGCGGGCGCCCTGGCCCCTCAGGGAGTCCGCGCACCCCTTGCCGACGTCGCCGTAGCCGCAGACCACGGCGAGTTTGCCGCCGATGAGTACGTCTGTGGCGCGGTTGATGCCGTCAATCAGCGAGTGACGGCAGCCGTACTTGTTGTCGAACTTGCTCTTGGTGACGGAGTCGTTCACGTTGATGGCAGGGAACAGAAGAGTCCCAGCGCGGTGCATCTCCACCAAGCGGTGGACGCCGGTCGTGGTCTCCTCAGTGACGCCCTTGATTCCTGCTGCTACCTGCTGCCAGCGCGCGGAGTCAGTCAGGAGCGACTCGCGCAGCAGCTCCAGGATGACGGAGTACTCCTCGCTGTCTTCCACTGAAGTCGCAGGAACAGCGCCGGCGCGCTCGAACTCGACTCCCTTGTGCACCAAGAGAGTGGCATCTCCGCCGTCGTCGAGCAGCATGTTCGGGCCCCCGCCCCCGGGCCACAGCAGCGCCGCCTGCGTGCACCACCAGTACTCGTGCAGGGTCTCGCCCTTCCATGCGAACACGGGCACGCCGCGCGGCTCCTCTGGAGTGCCGAGCGGGCCGACGACCACCGCGGCGGCGGCCTCGTCCTGAGTGGAGAAGATGTTGCAGGAGGCCCATCGCACCTGCGCGCCGAGTTGCACCAGCGTCTCGATCAGGACCGCGGTCTGCACCGTCATGTGCAGGCTTCCCGAGATGCGCGCGCCGCGCAGCGGCTGCGACTGCCCGTACATGGAGCGCATGGCCATCAGCCCGGGCATCTCATGCTCCGCCAAGCGGATTTGGTCTCGTCCCGCAGCGGCGAGGGAGAGGTCTGCGACTTTGTAGTCCCAACCGGCCGGCGTGGTGTCCGCGACGAGGTCGAACAGGGAGATGCGGGGGTCAACTGCGGTCATGGCGTCATTGTGTCAGCACCTGCGCATGTGAGCAGGGTGACGATGCTGGGGCGAGGTTCAGCCGGTGTGACCGGCGTCAACCACGGCGTCGCTGATGAGCAGCACGGGGATGTCGTCCTCGATGCGGTAGACCCGCGAGCACGACGCGCACCGCAGCGTGTCGGTTCCCACGGTCAACGTGCCGCGGTCTGCGGGGCACACGATGACTCCCTGCGCGGCGAGATCCCGCCACGAGGTCATGCCGTCCCCCGGATGATGCCGAGGGCGCCGGCGGTCGACTCTGCCAGCAGAGCGTCGGTTCGCGCCTCGACATTCAGGCGCAGCAGCGGCTCGGTGTTGCTCGGGCGCACGTTGAACCACCAGTGTGCTGCCTGCACGGTGAGCCCGTCGAGCTCGTCGAGCTCGACCCCGTCCTGCGCGGCGTATGCCTGCCGGATGCGCGAGAGCGTGGCCGGGACGTCGGCGACCTCGGAATTGATCTCACCCGAGCGCTTCCAGCGGATGTAGGGCGCGAGCACCTGCGAGAGCGCTGTGCCGGGCGCGGTCTCACCGAGCGCGGCGAGCAGGTGCAGCGCCGCGAGGATTCCCGAGTCGGCCTTCCAGAAATCGCGGAAGTAGAAGTGGCCGGAGTGCTCCCCGCCGAAGACCGCGTCGTGAGCGGCCATGTCTGCCTTGATGAACGAGTGACCGACGCGGCTGCGCACGGCGACCCCGCCGGCTTGCTCGATCACTTCTGGCACCGCACGGGAGCTGATGAGGTTGTAGATGACTGCCGACCCCGGGTGACGGGCCAGCTCACGCTCGGCGATGAGCGCGGTGATGGTGGACGGGTCGATCAACTCGCCGCGCTCATCCACGGCGAAGCAGCGGTCGGCGTCGCCGTCGAATGCCAGGCCCACATCTGCGCCGGTGTCGCGGACCAGCGCCTGCAGATCGCGCAGGTTCTCCGGCTCGATCGGGTTCGCCTCGTGGTTGGGGAAGGTGCCGTCCAACTCGAAATACAGCGGCACGAGGTCGATGGGCAGGCCCTCGAAGACTGCAGGCACCGTGAGTCCGCCCATGCCGTTGCCGGCGTCGACGGCGACCTTCAGGGTGCGGATGCCGGACAGGTCAACGCATGAGTGCAGGAAGGCCACGTAGTCCGCGAGCAGGTCGCGTTCCTGTGTCGTGCCGGCGATGTCGGCCGCGGCGGGCGACTCCCCGGCAAGAATCTCGGTGATGCGCGCCAGGCCGGTCTCGCGGCCGACTGGGGCGGCGTATGCGCGGCATAGTTTCACGCCGTTGTAACGGGCGGGGTTGTGACTGGCGGTGAACATGGCGCCGGGCAGGCCAAGGTGGCCCGAGGCGAAGTACAAGCCGTCGGTTGAGCACAGTCCGATGAGGATCGCGTCCGCGCCCGCGCGATTCACGCCGCGCGCGAACGCGGGGACGATCTCGGCCGCCGACGGGCGCATGTCGTGCCCGATCACCACGGCCGATGCAGCGGTGCCGGACTCGCTGAGCATCGCGACGAACGCCGAGCCGAGGTCCTCGAAGAACTGCTCGTCGAAGTCGTGCGGGTAGACCCCGCGGATGTCGTAGGCCTTGATGATGCGGGCCAAGTCGGCGGGATGGCGCATGCGACGAGTCTAGTCTCGCGGCTCCTGCGTCTCAGGGTCGCGCAGAACGCGCAAGTGGCCTCGTCGTCCGACTTCGACTACGGGCGCGGCTGGCTCGACTTTGGCTGCGGCCTCGCGCACGATGTCCGCGAGGGCTTCAAGGTCGTCGTGGCTGGGCTTGAGCGACTCCGGGTCCGGTTCGAGCCGAACCATCTCCCAGCCTCGGGGGGCGGTGAGCCGCTCACTGTGAACGCTGCACAGGTCGTAGCAGTGCGGTTCGGCGTACGTCGCCAATGGCCCGAGTACGGCGGTGCTCTCGGCGTAGATGTAGGTGAGCGTCGCGACGGCCGGCCGGCCGCACGACGGCTTGCTGCACCGGCGCACGCTCATCATGGTCACCAACATTAGGCGTGGCCCAGGACACCGTCCTCCGCGCCACGCCCAGAGTCGGTGTCGCCGGCTGGGGTCCAGGGTCGTACGCCGTGGTTGCACCGGCCACATCCGGGGTGGCGATGCTGGCTAACGCACGATCGGCACAGGTGCGAGGACTCAGCGGGGCACTTGCGCCGCTGGCCTCACTAGCACTGTGGTGGCCCGGGCAGCGAGGGTGATGTCGGCCGCAGTGCCCGGTCTTGACGGTGCGCCGCGCAATGACATCAGCAGGCCGACTGAGCCGCGAGTGACGTTGACATCGACGGATGTCGCCCTTGCCTGCACCGGCAGCCAGAGCACGCGGGCGTCCCCGTCCCGCAACGTGAGGGTGCGTCGCCATGCTGTCGCACTGCCCCGCAAAGCGACTGTCACGACAGTCTCGCGTCCGGGGTCTGACACGACGGTCAATCTCGATGCCAGACCGGCCAGACCTGTCAATGCTTGCCCGCGCGTCACTGTAGGCGCCACCGCAGCCGCTGCGACGAGGTCGGCGCGGGCCGAACCGGTGCCGTTGCCGACTAGCCCCGCCACCACGGGGCTGCTGCTGGTGACCAGAAGCGCTGCCGCGTCCGGCGCGACCTCACTCGCATGGACCGCGACCAGTGTGCCTGCGGGCACACTGATGCTGCCCATTCCCAGCGGGGTGAACGAGCCCGCAGGGCCGGTCGCTCGGACAGACACTGTTGCCGCACGCTCGGCTGCGAGGTAGAGAGTTGCCGAGGACAAGTCCGGCGCGACGGGGATGACTGAGAGCCCCGGAGCGGTTGCAGGAAGCCACTCGGCGCCGGTTCCGGCGGTTCCCGTGAATTGGCTTGCGAGCAGCGCTGCGTGGATGACTCCTGACGTGGTGGATATGTGTACAACAGCGGACGGCACGCCCGGGAACAACCGGTTCAAGGCGATGATCCGCCGCGACCGGGGGCGCACGCCGATGCCCCTGCTGTCGGCCGAGTGCTCGCGGCCGCGAAGTGTGAAGGCATCGATGTCGACGACTGCGACGGCATTGGTCGGGTTCGTCAGCACGATGCTGTCGGAGCGGCCGAACCGGGCAGAAGCCCCGACAAACCACCAGGAGGCGGCTGCCGGCTGACACTGTTGGCCGAGTAGGCCGGTGACCAGCGTCGCAGCGCCTCGGGCGAGCAGCACCGCGTCAGTTCGGCCCACAGACGCGTCACCGAGCGTGACGACCGCAGCCTGTTTGGAGGTGGGCACCGTCAGCGCTGCGACGCGCGCACCGAGCACCTGCGCGGGGCCGCGAAGAACGCCGGCTCGGACGTCCGCCGCACCAGATGGCGACGAGACGAAGAGCCTGCCGGGTGAGGTGTCGGGCACTGTTGGGCAGACGACCTGGGACTGCTCCAAGCCCTTGCGCATCACTGCGGAGCCGCGCGTCAATTCAACCGAAGGCGCGTATTCACTCGCACCGAGCACCAGCCCGGCGAGCGCAACCGGCCATAGCCGCCGTGACCACACTCGAGTCCTTGATGGCTGCCTCATGGGTTCGCCACCTCATCGTCGTCGCGCCGACGCCCCGGGAGCGCGGCGATGCAGACGGCACCGATGGCGAGGCCCTGGAATAACAACCACAGCGACCGGCTGCGGTCGGTGTGCTCGATGGACACCTCTGAACGCGCCCCCAGCGGCACATCAACCAGCACGGTGCCGGAGTCCGTGCGCATGATGTCCGCCGCGCGCCCGTCAACTGCCGCCGACCAACCGGACGTGGCGTCTGCGATAGCGATGACGCTGGGCCGCAGCAACGGTTCCGCCGTGGATCCGGATTCCGTCGCGGTCAGATGCACACCGCCTGGGTCATGGTCGCCCCGCACACTGAAAACGGGCCATGGAAGCGCCGTCTGGGGGTCGACCACCGACGCGATCCGGGCCCTCGCCGGCTTACCCGGCACCTGCCACAGCCACCAGCCGCGCCCATCCTGTGGCGCGGTCAACTGACGGATCCGGGGCGCGCTCACCAACGACTGTGCGACGGCACCAGCCCCTCGCCCATCGGCAGGCATGGCGATGTAGCGGATGCCCGCGTCGGCAAGCGACCTCACCGCAACTGCCCTGTCCCCGGCCACGAGTTCACCTTGGGTGACGAGCATCCGCACCGCTGCCGAAACGGCAGCGTCCTGCCCACCCATACGCAGCATGTCGTCTTCCCCCACCATCGAGGTCGCCGACCCGCGAATGGCAAAGGCGATCGGTGCGGGGTCGTCCGCCCTCAAGACCAGCACCCGGGGCTTCTCGGCGGAATCCAGGTCCGCCGCCACGAATGCCGGTAGGTCCTGCGTCATCCCGCGGGCGAGTGTGAAGTCGGGGGATCGCAGCCAGGTCCAGCCGCCCATGACCGTGGCAATCGCGACCCCCGACACCGCTGCGATGGCTGCGGCGTGACGCGGACCGACTGCATGGCTGCGCAGTGCGCCGATGAGTCCGTCGGCCGCAGTGGCGATGGACACACCGGCTGCCAGGGCGATGAGCGTCAGAGCCACGTTCGCGGCGGGGTGCGCTGGCTCGATCAAGCCGGGGATGCGAACGACCACGTGATCAGCCACCACGACGGCGCTCAACGGGATGAGCGCGGCCAATCCAAGGTCGCGGGTGAACCGATGTGACGCCCCGCGCACCATCGCCGCCGCACCCAGGGCCGCCACCGCCGCCCCCCACCACTGCCCTGGGCTGTCTGACAGCGTGAGGACCTGCTTCCAAGCCCCGGCGGCCGGCGACTGCGTGGGAATCGCGCCAGTTGAGACCAGCAGCAGTTGCGGGCTGCGCAGCCACTGCAGGCTCATGGGAGCAAGCAGCACAAGTGGCGACGCCAGCACCACGAGCACCGAACGCCCCGCTCGGCGCACCTGTCTCGAGACGCCGGCCATCACCACGGCTATGCCTGCGGCCAGAACCCAGGCCATCGGCTCGAATGCGGCAGCCAGGGACAGCAACAACGCAACCCGTGCCCACCTCGCCGCGCTCGGGGATGCGAGTGCGATGACGCTGCTGCGGGCCAACAGCGGCAGCAGCAACGCGACCATGAGGACGCTGACGTCAGCCCGGTCGCGTGCGGTGGTCAGGGTCGGCACCAGCGCGACGCACAACCCCGCGATGACTCGGGGCCAGGCGCCTCGGACGAGGCCGCGCACGCCGACCGCGAACGAGGACACAAACAGCGGTACGAAGAAGACGGTGATGAACGACAGCAGCGCGCTGAGGCTGCCGCCGAACGGCACGGTGAGCACCGCGGTCGGGAGCAGCCATGCCGGTGCCGGTACGGCGCTGCCGCGTCCGAGGTCGTGCCAGGCGGACGTGTAACTGCGCCACAGGTCGCCGCCTGAGTCGGCGGTGAGCGGCCAAAGTGCGCCGTGCAGCGGGCCCTGGCCCACCAACAGGCCGAAGTGCGCCACGGCAGACACCAGTGCGAGCAGCATCGGCACCGCGATGAGGGGACGGTGCCAGAGCCGACGCAGCACCTCGCGGCGGACTGGGCGGGGCTCTTGATCGTCCTCCTCGAGGAAGATCGGAGCCTCCTGTCGCTCGCCCGCAACCCTCGTGACGAAGTCGGCCAGGTTCAGTGCCGACCGCCCGGCGACGCGCACGCGCTCTCGGACGGGCACTCGGAACTGCCGCTCCGCCTGGGGGCCGGTTATCGCAGTCGCCGCGACCCGGTGTCGGCTCGCGAAGACCCGGGATGGGTGCGCGAGGAAGCGCAACAACCCGTCGACCTCATCCCGCGCGCGGATGACGTCGCGACGTAGCAGGGCGACGGCCGCCGCGGCGAAAGTGCCCAACAGCATCCGCACGGCCACAAAGGGCCACACCCAGCCGGCGGCGTGGGCAATCTGCATGTGGAGGGCAGACAGACGCAGGTCGCGAGCGGGCCGGGTTGACCGGCTGTGCGGCCGCTGTCCTCGGCTCATCGCACCGGCGTGGCGAACCTTGGCACGGGGCACCGCGACCACCGCGTGCCCGGCTCGTCCGACGCGGCGGCAGAAGTCGATGTCGTCGCCGCTCATCGGCAGCGCGGGGTCGAAACCGCCGAGTTGGTCCCACACGTCGGTGCGGACCAACATGGCCGTGCTGCCTACCGCGAGGGTGCGTCGAGCGCCGTCGTCGTCGTGTTGCCCCTGGTCGACTTCACCGGGGTCGACGGATGTGACTCGCCTGCCCGCGCCGGTGAGCCGGATGCCGAGCTCGGCGATGCGGCCTGACCCGGACCACTGGACGACCATCGGGCCGGCGACGGCGGCTTCGCAATCCACTGCCGCCGCCGCCAAAGCCGGGAGGCAGCCGGGCTGGGGTGCCGCGTCATCGTGCACAAGCCAGAGCCACTCTGGTCTGTGCCCGATGCTGTCGAGGTGTGCGCGCGCGATTGCGACAGCGCGTCCGAAAGGTGTCGATGCCTCCGCCTGCAGCACCGTGAAGCCGGCGTCGCGGGCAAGGTCTGCGCTGGCGTCGACCGACCCCGTGTCTACGGCGATGAGGGTGACGTCGCAGTCGATGGTTCCGGCATCGCCCGGACCGTCGTCGGCATCGCGGGCATCTGCCGAGTGGCCACCGCCGGTGCGTGGCTCCGGGAAAACTCCGGGGCCTTCGTCGGCGACCGTGAAATCGGCGGAAGTTTCATCGGGCCGATGCGCACCGCCGATGTGCAGCGGCACCGCGGCCGCGAGCGCGGCTGGCAGTGACTGCAGCAGCGTCGGTAGCCAGCGAACCCCGTTGTGCACCACGAGGACGACAGCAACCGTCGTCTGTCGCGCTGGTGCATCACCGTGCATGACGGGTCACCCTAGACGGGTGCCGCCGCGCAGGTGAGGGCGCGCGCCCTAGATCGCTTGCTTCTTCAGGCGGCGGCGTTCGCGCTCTGAGAGCCCGCCCCAGATTCCGAAGCGCTCGTCTTGGGCAAGTGCGTATTCCAGACACTCGACCCGGACAGAGCAGGCCGTGCATACGCGCTTGGCCTCGCGCGTGGAGCCGCCCTTCTCAGGGAAGAAGGCCTCAGGGTCCGTCTGGGCGCAAAGCGCCTCTGATTGCCATTGCAGAACTGTCGGCTCAGCCAGGGGAAGGATGGTGAGGCTGCTTGTCGACCCGGGATTGTCCATGTCGTTCTTCGTCCTTCCGTGACCGCTGATCGCGCCGCGTTGTGCGGGGCGGTTCGCGTGTCAATCCACCCGGGGACGAATTACAACGGTGTTGTTCCGCCTGAGTCAAGCAGCAGATTCCGACATTTCAGTCAAGCCGTGTCATTTATCTGCGCCGGTTGTCGCTCGGCGCGAGCCGCGGGCCACGCCGCGGTGCCGAAATCCCGCACATCTCCACGAGACGCACCACGCGGTAGCGGTGCCCGACCCATGGCTCAAGCAACTCCCGCATCAATTCATCACTGCCCCGCACTGAGCCAGTCAAGGCGTGACAGACGCTGTGACAAAGGTGGAAATCGCGGTACGCAACCGCGTCGGCATCGCCGTAACTGCGCGTGGCTAGCAAGGCGTCGGTCCAAATGCCGTACCCGGGAACCGCGCGCAGCCGCTGACGCACCTCCTCGGCAGAAGTCGATTCCAGAGGCAGGCCGGCCAGCGCCCCGAGGCAGCGCGCGACTGTGTCGCTGCGCGCACCGTCGACACCCGCGCGGCGCCACGACCACACCGGGACCGACCGCCACTGCTGCTGAGTCGGCGGCAGCATCAGCCCGGCCGGCGCGTCCCGGAAGTACCGCTGCGCGGGCTCCCCGTGAGAGCGCAACAACGCACCCCATGCCCGGTGTGCCTCGATGCCGGTGACCCGCTGGCCGAGGATGCTGGCCACCAGCACATCAGCGACACCGTCGGCGTGTGGCACCCGCCAACGGCGGGCCAGCGCAACCGCCGCCTGCCTCAACCGTGGGGAGTGGGCCGCAAGCGCAAGGGTCTCGGGGTCGAACCCAGTCGGGTCGTCCGCAGCGCCGAGGTGCTCAGGGGCCCGTTCCACGGCGACCGCGCGACCAGGGCCCCACGCCGTAATCGCTACGCCCCGGGCGTCGGCGCGCATGTGGACGACGGCGGGCCCGTCAGGCGTGTGCAGCGTGCGCCAGATGGTCTGCGAGGCTCCCCGAGCGGCGATGCGCAGGCAGGGGTCGGCGGCTCCCTGCTGCAGGGGCCGCAGGATGCTCGCAATATCGATGGGCCACGCTGGCTGCCAGTGGCGTTCTGCAGCCGGCTGGGCGGTCATGCCGGTTCGGCGGAGAACCGGATCGACATCGGACCCAACTCAGTGCCGGGCCAGATGCGCGCTCCAGCGGCAAACTCGTTGTCCGGCCCGATCCGCGCGGCGTCGCCGACGACAGTCTCAAGTAAGCGGCAGTTGCCGCCGATGACAGCCGCACGTCCGATGACGCTGTCGATGACCTCAGCGCCGGATTCCACGACGGCGCCGTCCATGAGCACGCTCCCCCGCACATGGGCTCCGGCGTGGACGATGCAGTCGCGGCCGATGGTGCTGCCTTGATCCACCACAGCGGAAGGATGGACGTTAGCCCCGGGGAGAACGAGCGCATCGCCGGTGCTGCCCACCACTGCGGGGGATGGTGCGAGGCCGCGCACGAGGTCGGCCGAGCCGCGCACGAATGCCAGCGGTGTGCCCAGGTCCAACCAGTAACTGGTGTCGACATGACCGATGACTCTGGCTCCGGCGGCCAACAACCCGGGGAACGTCTCCCGCTCCACAGACACCGGCCGGCCGTCGGGGATGTCGTCGAGCAACCGGCGGCGGAACACGTAGCACCCGGCGTTGATCTGGTCGGTGACGATCTCCTCCGGGGTCGTGGGCTTCTCCAAGAACGCCAAGACACGGTCGCTCGGGTCGGTGGGCACCAGGCCGAAGGGCCGCGGGTCCGCCACCCGAGTCAGATAGAGCGCGACATCGGCCTCAGAGCTGCGCCAGTGCTCCACCAGCGCCTCGATGTCCAGGCCAGACAAGACATCGCCGTTGAAGACCAAGACGGGGTCGTCCGGGCCGCTGTGCAGGTGCTCCGCCACGTTGCGCAACGCGCCGCCGGTGCCCAACGGCACCTTCTCGTGAGCGTATGTCAACCGCACACCGAGGTCTCCGCCGTCACCGTACGCCTGGGTGAACACTTCGGCTTGGTACGAGGTTCCGAGCACGATGTGACTGACACCTGCCTCGCGGGCGCGGGCGATCTGGTGCGTGGTGCACGGCACGCCTGCCACGGGAAGCATGGGTTTGGGCGCGCTCAGAGTGAGCGGGCGCAGCCGGGTGCCTTGGCCGCCGACGAGGAGGATGGCTTCGAGCATGCGGCAAGTGTGCCAGCCCTCGGGCGCTACCGTGGCAGCCATGAATGCGTGGCACCCGATGGCTCACCTGCGCGTGCATGCCGCGTCAAACCCGGGACGGCCGTGTCTCGTCTGGCGTGACGGGCCGACGCGAATTGAACTCTCCGCCGCGAGCGCGTGGAACTACGCCGTCAAGGCTGCGAACCTGCTCACGGAGGAATTCGAGCTGCCAGAGCAGGGGCGGGTCCGGCTCGACCTGCCGCCGCATTGGCAGAGCGCAGGGCTGGCGTTGGGCGTGTGGTTGGCCGGCGGCCGGCTCGCAGACTCCGCTCAGGGCTGCGAGGTCGTCTTCGGAGTCGCCGGTGAGCCTGCGGATGCGGTGACGTCGCTCGACCCGTGGGGCGGGCCTTGCAAAGAGAGCGTGCCGGCCGGGGTGCTGGACCTCGGCCGGGAGTTGCGTGGCCAGCCGGATGTCCTGCTTGATCCGAGGCCGCTGGACGGCCTCGTTGCGGCGCTGATGGCCGGCGACGAGTGTCGCTTCGATGACCTCAGCGACACGGCCGAAACCTGGGCTGGTTCCACCATCGGGCTCTCGGCAGATCCGGTTGCGCCGTTCATCGGCGCCACATTCATCCGGGCAGTTGCCGCCGCAGCGGGCGGCGCAACCCTGGTGATGTGCCCGGTTGGCGAGAAACAGGCTGTGGCCGGGCACGAGCACGTCGACCTCTGGGTGTGACCGCCCGCGCCGCAGTCGACGTGGCGGGGCGGCCGCGGTCGTGCGCGTGCATGAGTCCGCGTCACGCGACCGCGCCGGCTCTCTGCGCAAGCCAGCACCCGGGTCACTTGACTCGGATGACGACCGTGCTGCTGCGCGCTGTCACTTTCGAGCCGGTGCGCAGGACGAGCTCGTACGTCAGAGTCCCGCGGTTTCGCGGTGCTGTCACGCGCATGCGCCAGGATCCCTGCTTGACCGGCACCGCGGCGCCACGCGGCTGCCATCCCGCGCCGACCTTCAGATTGCGCTGCACGACGCTGCCTGCCGGCGCCTGTGACACTGCCCCGGACAACGTGAACACGGCCCCGACGGAGACGCTTGCAGGGGCTCGGACCGTGATGACCGGTCGCGATGCGGCGACAACCTGCCAAGCGCCGCTGGTCGCGAGCACCCGGTTGCGCAGTCGAACTTCGACCCGCAACTGCGAGGCCCCCTCGGGCAACGACACCCGAGCTGACCATGAAGTACTTCCGTTCACCGCCGTTTGGGCGATACGTTTCCACGCGCGACCGACTTTGCGCGTGACCACCACCGCCGATCCTCGCGGTGCGCGCGCCACCCGCCCTCGCACGGTTGTGGCTGTCGTGGTCGAGGCGGGCACGTTGGCGTCAATCGTCACCTGCACGGGCGCCGTTGAAGTGCTGCTCGACGGTGAAGCGGAACGCGTCGGCGTGGCGGTCGGGGACTTCGATGCAGTGTTCGTCGGCGACGGGGACTTCGTCGCGGTGCGGGTCGGCCACGGGGACTTCGATGCCGATGGGGAGTTGGAACCGCTACCTGTCGCGGACGGGGTCGTGGAACCAGTAGGCGCGCGCCAGCCGCCGAACGGCGCGATGCTCGTGAACCAGCGCGATTTCAAGTCGAACTGCTTGCGCAGGGTCACAGCATTGGCAGTGGCAGTCGCACCCGCGTAGGACGTGGCACGCAGAGTGCGCACGGCGCCACCCTCGGTGCGGCCCACGATGTCCACTCGGACCACGTCGCGCAAACCGAAGAAGGCTGCGACGTCGGTCTGGCTGAGTACGACTTGCCAGGCGCGCAACCGCTCCGGCACCACAGAAGGATCGAGGCTCCACGGGTCGGGGACGCTGCGCGCCCACGACAGCCGCGCGGTCCAGATCTCCTCGGAGTTCTCCGTCCGCCCGGCACTTGCAGAGTAGAAGTAGGACGCGATGGCCTTGCCGCTGACGGTTGCCGCCAAGCCCGTCGTCAGGCTCGGCGAGGTGGCCAGCACCGCCTTGGCCCACGCACGACCCAGCGAAAACGCCGGCAGCGGCAACTCAGTCGTGGGAGTCGGGGTTGGGGACGTCGTAGGCGTGGACGATGCGTTGGCGCTCACGGACGAGGATGCACTCGCGGAGGCAGATGACGATGGGGTTTGTGAGGCGGACGCGCTGCCGCTGGTTGCAGAG
This sequence comes from Actinomycetales bacterium, assembly GCA_018970205.1. Lineage (GTDB taxonomy): Bacteria > Actinomycetota > Actinomycetes > S36-B12 > UBA5976 > RFTO01. The sequence goes on along the minus strand of JAGWWW010000006.1, from coordinate 40,170 downwards.
CCGGAGGCCGATGGTCCGGGCGAAACTGTGCCGCCGCTTGGTGGCGCCGACGATGTCGCAGCGGCGCGCGCAAGTCCCGCACTGCGGCTGAAGCCGACTTCGCGGGTCCACCCGGCGAACACCTGGGACTGGTCGTTGTCGTACACATGGCAGTCGCAGCCCGGCTTGACACCGCCGCGCAGGGATGACAGCGCATAGCCGCGGGAGGCGATGATCTGCGCCTGCAGTGCCGCGGGCTTCCAACTCGCAGGCACTTCACCGATGCCCCGCAGGTATTCGTCGTGAATGCGCACTGAGTTGACGGCTTCGAGCCCGACCTTGGTGACGCCGCCGGAGACGAAGGAAACCGCCGAGACGGTCAAAGTGCCGTAGCGGTAGCGGCCGTAGCCGTCGCCGAGGCTCTCCTTGGGTCCGGCGATGTCGATGTACGCGGGGCTGGTGCCGGCGTCCCCGGGGTCTCGGGTGCCGCCCCACCGGACCGTGACCGACGGGAAGCTGCCGAGGCTGGTGGTGCGTCCCTGAGCGTCAGTGCGTTGCAGCGTCAACCGGGGGCCGGACTGCGTCATCGATGCCGTTGCGGTGAAAGTGTCCCCGGCGGCGGCGCGCGCCGAGTTGCCGTTGGTGGTGATGTCGCATCGTGCCGCGGGGTCGTCCCCGGGCCTGCCGGGCGAGGAGTCGACCGCTTTCGTCCGGAACGTCACGCTGCTGACCTGATGCAGCAGGTTGACGCGGATGTCGGAACCGTCGGGCACGGCTCGGACCTTCGCGCCGGTGTAGTAGTACTCGATGATCTCCCGCGCGGTCCTGCCCGCGATTGCCTGCGCTTGTGCGCCGTACTGCGGCATGCCGATGCCGTGGCCGAACCCGCCGCCGTTCACGGCGAAAGCCAGTGGGATCCCGGATGTGGGGCTGGGTGTGGCCGTTGGCGGGGCGCTGGTCGTCGCGCTCGCGGACGGGCTGCTTGAGCCGCTCGCTGACGGGCTGCTTGAGCCGGTGCCGGTGGCGGATTCGCTGGGGCTGGGACCTGGTGAGGGCGCGACTGCAGCCGCCAACGGTTGCACGACGTCCGCTGGCACCGCTGTCCTCGGGCCTAAGAGAACGGCGTCGGTGACACCCGCCGAAGCCATCCAGGCAAGCACCCCGGTGGACACCGAGGACCCCACGACCAGCACTGGTTGCGCGAGCACTGCCGCGAGGGTCGCGTAGCCCCGGGCAGATGCGGAGTCCGTAGTGATGGAGACTGCGGTCGCCGCGCGGAACTTACGCGCCAGCGCGAGAGCGACGGATGCGCTGCCGGAGCCGGTCACCTGCACCGTGGTCATCACATTCGCATACGCCGGCGACTTCAGCGTCGACGAGACGCCGACGACCACGGTCGCCGTGATGCCAGCCGCAGTGAGCGCCCGGTTGACCTCTGTCGCCGGAGCCGGAGCCGAGCCCGATGCGGACGCTGTCACCGATGACGTGCTCGTAGCCGATCCGGTTCCGGCTGCGGTCCCGGTTGCCGTCGGCGACGGTGGGGCTGAGGTGGTTGGGCTACCCGCCGCACCGGGCAGGCCGCTCGTCGACGGGCTGCCGCTGAGGGAGCCTGCGGGCGTGCCACTGGCCGCGGCGCTCGCTGCGGGGGTGCTGGGCGACTTCCCCGGCGGTACCACCACGACTGGATACCCGCGTGATGCGGCGAACGCGCCGGCCGCCGCCACGACACCTCCGGGAGAGCCGGTCGGGACGACGACTGCAGTGACGCTGCGGGACTTGCCCCAACCCTTGCGGACGGCACTCAGACCCACATCTGTCGGGGTCGCGCCATCGACCCGCTCGATGGCCGGGACGTCGAGGTTGGTGAGCGCGGTCGCCGCGCTTGCCAGCCGACCGGTCGTCGCCACGATGATGGCGCGGCGCAGCCCGGCGTCTCGTAAGGCTGCCAGCGTGCTCGGCGCGAAGCCGGACTCGTCGGCGAGGACGAATCGAGCCTTGAGCCGACGCGCTAAGGCGGCAGCGGCAACGGCGTTCACGTTCTCCGCAGCAGCGCTGCTGGCCACGACGAGCGTGGGCGCGTCCGCAGCCGCGGCAGCGACCGCATCGGCGACAGTGCCGGATGCCGCTGTCCGCCACACGTTCGCGCAAGGCCCGCGCGGGCTACCGGGCACCGGGTCGACGTCGACGACATCCGAGGTCGACCATGGGACTGCGCCAGTGTCCGTGACACCGGACAGAACCAGCCGGTAGCGCCCCGGCGGGGCTGGTGCGCCCGCGGAGTCGCGACCATCCCAGCTGACGCTGACCGCGCCTGCAGCACTCTGGGCCGTCGTGAGGCTGCGGACCGGGTCAGCAGAGCAAGCGCTGAACACCGTCAGGGTCACATCCATCCGGTCAGACGTCGTGGCCGCCACAGAGGTCCCCGCACCAGGCGCCCAGTTGACGGCGGCAGGGCTCACCGACGGGGACCAGATGGCTGGGGACTGCGCCTTTCGCGCGACTTGGCGGATGAGGCCGAGTTGGGTGCGCAGATATTTCCCCGGACAGGCGGTGGCCCCGATGTCGCCGTGGCCGATGAGTGAGTAAGGCATGCGCGCGACTTCGCCCGCGTCATATTTGCTGGTTCCGTACTTGCCGGTGGACACCAACGCCACCGGTGACATTGGGTCGCGGTGGAACAGCCCGAGTTTCCAGCCGGCCACGGAGCCGACTGCGTTCACAACTGCAGAGAGGGTGGTGCTGCTCGGGCGGTCGTGGTGAAAGTCGCCGAGCACCGCGACCGCGAAACTGTTCTCGTTGAAGCCTGCCGTGTGCGCGCCGATGACGGCTTTCTCCAAGCCGCCCGCACGCCCCTCGTAGATGGTGCCGAACCGGTCGACGAGGTAGTTGTAGCCCATGTCGCTGATGCCGAGGCCGAGGGTGTCGTACGCGTAGACCGCGCGCACCTGGGCGGCGGCCTGCGACTGCGGGTAGTTCGACGCGGTCACGGTGTGGTGGACGAAGCCGATCTTGATGGTCGCCGAGTACTTGGGGTCGCCCGACTTCAGGGTCTCGTCCGCGCCCCACCCGGCGCGCGGCACGATCGTCGGCGCGGCCGGGTCGGCATACGCAGCGGCGACGCCTTGCGCGGCAGCGCTGAGATCTGCGGCGGTGCGGCGCCCGTCGATGAGGAGCACATGCAAGCCGGCCGGCAGGCGGCCGCTGCGGGTTGTGACAACGGCCTCGACGCCGTCGCTGCTGCCGGAGGTGAGCATCGGGTCGGTGCCGCTGCGGCCGGCGGCGCGGCGCGCGTCGGCACTGCCCGCGTCCGGCCCGTCGGCCGAGGCGGCGAGCACATGCCATTGCTGCCACTGGCCGGACTCGCGGACCCGGATGCGGGCGCTGAGGCCATGGTCGGGGCCATCCCACGTCAGCGCAACCAATCCGAACGCTGCGGTGTCGGTGCGAAGCAGATGCGCAACCGGCGCCGCGGCGGAAGTACGAGCACCGGCCGGTGTCAAACTGGTCGCAGGTTCGCTCCCAAGCCGGCTCGCCATACGATCGGACGCGGCAGCAACGGGAATCCGGACGACGCTGGGAGACACCGGGGACCGGTGCGTTGACACATGCAGCACCGGCACGACGAGGCCGCTGAGCAGCAGCCCAGCCACCGTCATCCCGGCTATGCGTCGCACTAGCGCTGCCTCCATCTGTCCCTGCTCGGCGGACGTTCGTCGCGCCCGCGACGACGGGCACAGCTGCTGAAAAGCGTCTGCGCGCCACCCGGTCCACGCCCCGATAGCGCGCGCGAGTGGCTGCACGCCATCCCGCGTGCAGCGTGAGTCGGCGCAGACCACCGGTCGTCCGTCGGCCTGACACGCAATCGTCCCACGCTAGGCAACGCGCGTACACGTGTGCGAACCTCATTCGGCGGCGTGGCGCGCCGTACGCTTGGCCGTGAGGCCAGGCTGCGGCGCTGACCTGAACCCCACCCACGGCACGCTGGCGACGACACACCACAGACGCGAGGACCCGATGACGCAGCACAACCGCGCACCGCGCACCCGCATCCTCGCGTGGCTCGCAGCGGCGTCCCTGCTGCTCACGGTGGTCGGCTTCGCGTACTCGACGATTCTCGGCGCGGTCGGCGGGTTCAAGACCGTGGACATCACCCATCAGGTGGGCGACCGGCCGACGCCCATGGAATACACCGGGCCGACGGGTCCGCTGAACATCCTCATCATGGGAAGCGACACCCGGCGCGGCCAAGACAAGCGGCTCACGGGGCTCGGCGGCGACCTGTCAGACACGACGATCCTCGTGCACATCTTCGACGGCCGGAAGAAGGCTCAGGGGGTGAGCATCCAGCGGGACTCGATGGTCCCGATGCCAGAGTGCGACCGCGGCAACGGTCAAGTGGCGCCCGCGCAAGTGCGGATGTTCAACCAGGCGTACCGCATCGGCGGGCCGGGCTGCACCGTGAAGACGGTCGAGAGCCTCACCGGCCTCTACATCAACCACTTCGTCGTCGTGGACTTCAACGGCTTCATCAAGGTCGTCGACGCCGTCGGCGGCGTACCCGTCTGCCTGGCCAACCCGGTCGACGCGCCCAAGGCTCACCTCAAACTGCCTGCAGGCAACCAGGTGCTCAACGGCTTTCAGGCTCTGGGGTGGGTGCGCGCGCGGGAAGGTGTGGGCGACGGTTCCGACCTCTCCCGTATCAAGCGCCAGCAGTTGTTCCTGGGCTCTCTCATGCGCACCGTGACGAGCACGAAGGTGCTGACCAACCCGGTGCGGCTGGTGAGCGTGCTGAATGCTGTGGCAGACGCCGTCACCACCGACAGCGCCCTCGGCGAGCGCAACGCAACCCGTGACCTCGCGCTGAGCCTTCGCGCGCTCAAGCCCGCGCAGGTGCGGTTCATGTCCGTGCCCGTGCGGCCCTACCCGAGCAACCGCAACCGACTCGAGTGGGTGCCGACGTTGTCCAAGCGCCTGTGGACGTCGTTGGGTGCCGACAAACCCTGGCCGCCGCTGCCGACGGCGACCGAGACCGCGGCGAAGGTCACGATCGCGCCATCCGCGGTACGCCTGCAGGTTCTCAACGGAACGGGTGTGGACGGACGCGCCAAGGCGGTGGCAGCGGACCTGCGCGCCCTCGGCTACGCCGTGACCAAAGTCGCCAAGGCGCCGGCGGTGGTCACGAAGTCAACCCTGCGCTACGGGCGCGGCCGGGAAGACTCGGTCAAGACCATCGCCGCGGCGACAGGAATCACGCCCGTACTCGACCCGAGCTTGGGCAAGGCCATCGTGCTCACAGTCGGACCGGACGGCGTGACTGCACAGAAGGTCACCGTGGCCAAGAAGCCGTCCCCGAGCGAGTCCGCGCAGCAGGGTGTCACAGCCGACACCTCGGTGTGTGTGTCGACGAAGTAATTCTGCAACAGCAGTGAGGGCGTTGACCGGCGGCTGCGAACGGCGTGCGCAGGTCGCCGATGCGGTGCCACGGCCACAACAGGGCGTCGCTCGCCGCTCATCCGTGAGCCGGCAGATCACGCGCCGCGCCCAGCCTGGGCCGCTCGGCCGCAGTGACAGCCACTTCGCGGCGATCACTGCGCATACGCGCAGCGAAGCCACCTCAGACGGCGTCAGCGCTCAGACCGCAGCCGCGCACCGCGGATGAAGCCGCACCCCCATGCGGTGTGCATGGTGGCGATGATGACCGGCAGCCACAGCAGCGAACGGGCGTTGAGCCGGCGGCCGATGACGGCCGATGCAGTGACCACAGCCACGGCGTAGACCGCCGGCACAGCGATGAGCAGGTCGACGACTCGAGGCAAGACGCCGGCATCGCCCACGGCACCGCTGAGACGCAGGACACCCGCCACGACGCTGCAGCCGAGCCCGAGCACCAGTGCCGGCGGCGCGAGGTAGCGCGCTGCCGAGGGGCGCAGGATTGTGCCGCTGTGCTGACGCATGACGACCCGGCGCCACTGCCCGTATTGGAAGTACTGACTGGCCAGGGCGCGCAAGGTGGGTCGCGGGCGGTAGATGACGCGCATCTCGGGGGTGAACCAGACCAACCCGCCGCTGTCGATGATGCGGTGGTTCATCTCCCAGTCCTGGGCGCGGGTGAAGCGCGGGTCATAGCCGCCGACCCGCTGCAGCGCGCTCTTGCGGAACGAGCCGAGGTAGACCGACTCGCACGGGCCCTCCGCGCCGCCGGTGTGATAGGACGCCGCGCCGACGCCGACCGGGCTGGTCATCGCGACGGCGACTGCGCGCTCGAAGTCATTTCGGCCCTCGGGCCACATGATCCCGCCGACGTTGTCCGCGCCGGTGCGCGCGAGTGTGGCCACCGCGGTGGCGATGTAGCCGGCGGGCAGCTCGCTGTGGGCGTCGACGCGCACGACAACCGGGTGGCTGGTGGCGGCGATGGCCGCGTTCAGGGCGTCGGGGGTGCTGCCGGAGGGGTTCGCGACGACCACCACGCGGGGGTCGGTTGCCGCCAGCTGCGCAGCCACGTCCTCGGTGCCGTCGCGAGAAGGACCCACGGCGAGGACGACCTCCAAGCCCGCCGGCCAATCCTGGGCGAGCACCGCCGCCACCGCGGCCTTCAGGTGCAGTGCCTCATTGAGCACCGGCATCACCACAGACACCGGGGTGCGGTCGTTGACAACAGAAATGTGATGAGCCTCGGGATTCGTAGCCGCGGGTTCGGCAGCGCCGTCGTCGGCTTGGCCGCTCGTCGGCTGTGCCGGGTGTGCGGCAGGCTCATGGGCCGCCCGCGGTTGCGCTTCCTGCTGCCGTTCCACAGGCTGACCGTACCGAGCCAGCGGCGCCACCACGGCTACCCTTGCGGGCATGTGGTTGGTCACTGGCGGGGCTGGATACATCGGGGCGCATGTGGTGCGCCACCTGCAGCGCAGCGGGCGGCAGGTCGCTGTCATCGACGACTTAAGCACCGGCGTGCGCGCGAAGGTGGACGCCGCTGTCCCCTTCGTCCACGCGTCTGTGGGCGACCGGGATGCCGTACGGCAGGCGATCCGCGACCTCGGGGTGACTGGCGTGCTGCACCTCGCGGCGAAGAAGGCCGTGGGCGAGTCCGTGGAGCGGCCGCTGTGGTACTGGCAGGAGAACGTGGGCTGCTTGCAGGTACTGCTCGAGGAGATGGCCGATGCCGGGGTACAGCGGTTCGTCTACACGTCCAGCGCCGCGGTCTATGGACAGCCGGACAGCACTGCCCTCATCACCGAAGACTCGGCCTGCCGGCCGATCAACCCCTACGGTGCGACCAAGCTCGCCGGAGAGTGGATGACCAGCGCAACCGCCGAACGTTTCGGCTGGTCGGCCATGTCCCTGCGCTACTTCAACGTCGCCGGCGCCGGCGCGGATGACCTGTGCGACCCGGGCGTCTTCAACCTGATTCCGATCGTCTTTCGGGCACTGGACAGCAACGAACGTCCGAAGATCTTCGGCAGCGACTACCCGACCCCGGACGGGACGTGCGTGCGTGACTACGTGCACGTCGATGACCTGGCCGATGCGCATGTTCAAGCCTGCGCATACGTGGAGGCGAACCCGGGCGCGGGGAACACCATCCTCAACATCGGCACCGGCCGTGGCTCGAGTGTGCGCGAGGTCCTGGAGATTGTCAGCGCAGTCACCGGCCGCGATGCGAGTGGCGAGGCAGTTGCTCGCCGGGCCGGTGATCCCGCCCAGTTGGTGGCGGCGGTGAACCGCGCCACGGAGGTGCTCGGCTGGCACAGCAGCCGCGATGTGACGGACATGGTCGATAGCGCGTGGCGGGCGTGGCAGCTCAAAGCCGAATGAACGGTAGTTCGATCACAACTCACCACCTGGGAAACGGAAGCGAATCACTATGAGAATGAGCGTCATTGGATGCGGCTACCTCGGCGCCACCCATGCAGCCTGCATGGCCGACCTCGGACACGAGGTCATCGGCATCGACGTGGACCCAGCCAAGATTGAGAAGTTGAACTCGGGTGAAGTCCCCTTCTACGAGCCCGGGCTCGACGAGGTCTTGCAGCGAGCGCTTGCCAGCGGCCGACTCCGCTTCACCACATCATGGGATGAGGTGGCGCAGTTCGCCGATGCACACTTTCTTTGCGTCGGGACACCTCAACGCGCAGGTTCGTACGCAGCCGACATGCAGTACGTGGACGCTGCCATCGCTGAGCTCGCCCCACGATTGACACGGCCCTCCCTCGTCATCGGAAAGTCCACTGTGCCGGCGGGGACCGCCGCGAGACTTGCCGAGTACCTCGAACAGCACGCGCCGGTTAGGGAACTCGCGCGACTGGCGTGGAACCCGGAGTTCCTCCGGGAGGGATTCGCCGTGGAGGACACCGTGACGCCGGACCGATTGGTCTACGGGGTTGCGGATGAAGAGTCCGCAGCGATTCTTGCGAAGATCTACGAGCCAGTCACCGTGCATGGCATGCCCGTGATCATCACGACGCGTCCAACAGCAGAGTTGGTGAAAGTCGCCGCCAACTCCTTCCTGGCGACCAAGATTTCGTTCATCAACGCCATGGCCGAGATTTGCGAGGTGGCCGGCGGAGATGTCTCTGTTCTCGCTGACGCCATTGGGCACGACACCCGCATCGGCCGTCGGTTCCTGAACGCCGGCGTGGGCTTCGGTGGCGGCTGCTTGCCCAAGGACATCCGTGCCTTCCAAGAGCGTGTCGGTGAGCTCGGTGTCAGCCACGCTGTCGACTTCCTCAACGACATCGACGCCATCAACTTGCGACGCCGCCAGCGGGTCGTCGACCTCGCCCTCGCATCCGTTGGCGGAAGTTTTGCGGAGAAGACCGTGGCTGTGCTCGGCGCAGCGTTTAAGCCCGACAGTGACGACGTCCGCGACTCACCCGCACTCGACATCGCTGCAAGCATCTCCAACGCCGGAGCCACCGTGCGGGTGTACGACCCGAAGGCGATGGACAACGCGGCGCTGCGCTTCCCGAAACTCGACTACTCCCCCACAGTCGCGGACGCCGTAAGCGGCGCGGATGTGCTGTTGCACCTGACTGAGTGGCGTGAGTTCCGCGAGCTCGACCCAGCGTCGTTGACGCCGTTGGTACGTAACCCTCACATCATCGACGGCCGGCTCTGTCTGGACCCGGCACGGTGGCGCGCTGCGGGCTGGACATACGAGGCCCTCGGTCGGCCGACCGTCTGACCGCCGGCCTCTGCGCGGCGAAGGTCGATTGCTCGGGCGGCGATCGTCAGCAATGCGTCGTGCCGCAAATGGGGTCAGTCATACGTGCACCGAGAGATGTGCCGAGAGCGAGAGTCATGCCTGCACCAAGCGGCTGCACCGAGACGGGCGTCGGCGAGGGACCGGGCTGAGCCTCAGTGGGCGGCGGGGTATCCGCGCGCAGGTGCCTCAATGGCAGGGCAGCGGTCCATCAGCGCAAGGAGCCCCGCAACCCTGGCGCGTTCAACGGCAGCGACGTCGATGACCTGCAGTTGTAGCCACACGCCGCCGACGCCGCAGGCGATGGCCTCGTCGACGACAGCGCCGACTTTCTCCGAGTTGACGAAGCAGTCGACCACCGTGCTCCGCAGTGCCGCGGCACCGTGCTGCTCGACAATCGCGGCACACGCCTGCTCGACAGTCGCGTACCCGGGGCGGCCGTGCACCGGCTCCGGGTGCGGATGGACGGGGAAGATGTCCTTGCCCAACGACTGTAGGTACCGCGCGACTCCCCAAGCCGGGCGGATCTGGCTGTCGCGCAAACCGACGATGACCCAATGCTCGAACTCCAGCATCGCGCTCGCCGCTTGGTAATCGGCGCGCTCGCCCACACGCCCCTGCGCTAACTCGTCCGCTGGCTGATCCGCGCGCTCGTCAGCGCTCACGGGATGGTCAGTCACAGCAGAGAACCACTCAGTCTCAGACGCCGAAGCCGGTCACAGCCGAGCGCCGGGCCCGCAGCGCATCTGCGGCGACCGCCACCTTGTGCGCCGCGTCCTCGCGCAACTCATCCAGTCGCAGCCGCAGAGCGTGGTCGGAGTCAGACTCCCCCGCGGCGATGATGCGCGCAGCCAAGAGCCCGCCGTTGCGGCCGTTACCCACGCCGACCGTGGCCACCGGCACCCCCGCCGGCATCTGCACGATGGAGAGCAGCGAGTCCATGCCGTCCATGTGGGCCAGCGGCACCGGCACGCCCACCACCGGGATGCTCGTCAACGACGCCAGCATCCCCGGCAGGTGCGCCGCACCGCCGGCTCCGGCGACGATGACCCGCAGTCCGCGGGCCGCCGCAGTGCTGCCGTACTCCACGAGCCGCTGCGGCGTGCGGTGCGCGCTCACGACATCGACCTCGAACGGAACGTCGAGCTCCGCGAGGACCTTCGCCGCGGCCTCCATGACCGACCAGTCGGAGTCACTGCCCATGACCACGCCGACCAGCGGCGACGCCTCACTCATGGATGTCCCCTCTCATGTACGCGGCGATGTGCCGCGCGCGTTCCAACAGCGGCTCAACGGTATCGCCCAGCAACGTGACATGCCCGACCTTGCGGCCGGGGCGGATGGCCTTGCCGTAGATGTGGATACGCGCCTGCGGCTCGCGCGCTTGGCAGTGCAGCAGCGCGTGGTGCAGATTGTCCGCGTCCGCGCCGATGACGTTCACCATCACCGCATACCTCGCCAGCGGCGTCGGGTCTCCCAGCGGCAGGTCCAGCACGGCGCGCAGGTGGTTCTCGAACTGACTCGTCACCGCGCCGTCGATGCTCCAGTGGCCGGAGTTGTGCGGGCGCAGCGCGATCTCGTTGACCAGCACCTGCTCGCGGCCCGAGTCATCGATCACCACATACATCTCCACGGCGAGCATCCCAACCGCGTCGATGTCGCGCGCCAAGCTCAGCGCGAGGTGCGTGGCCTCGCCGGCAAGATCCTCGTCGCTGTCCGGGCATGGAGCCACGACCTCGGCGCACATGCCGTCGCGCTGCACGGTGCGGACCAGCGGGTACGCGACCGCCTGCCCGTGCGGCGAGCGGGCGACCTGCGCAGCCACCTCACGCCGGAACGGCACGAACTCCTCAGCGAGCCAGACCGCGCCGGACGGCAGCGGCCCGGCCATCACCGCGGCCGCCGCAGCCGCGTCCTCGACGACGAACACGCCGCGCCCGTCGTAGCCGCCACGACTCGGCTTGAGGACCATCGGCCAGCCTGCGGCGTCCCCGAAAGACGTGGCCTGCGACGCATCAGCGACAACCTGCCAACGTGGCTGCGGCACACCGAGCTCACTGAGTCGCTGCCGAAGCGCGGCTTTATCGCGTGCAAGGTGCAGCGCCGCCGCACCCGGCCGCACCGGCACACCGGATGCGGACACCTGCGCCAGCCACTGTGCGTCCACGTGCTCATGCTCGAAAGTCAAGACATCGGCCGCACCCGCGACCTGCTGCAAGGCCGCCGCGTCGATGGCCGGCACGACCACCGAGTCCGGGATGACCTGCAGCGCACACTCTTGCTCGCTTGTGGCCAGCACCCGTAATTGGATGCCTAGAGCCAGCGCCGGCGCCTGCATCATCCGAGCCAACTGTCCGGCGCCGACGACCGCGACCGTCGGGGTGCCGACGGGCAAGTCCGGGCGGGGGCAGCTCACGGGTCACCATTGTTCCGCACGGGCGCTGCGGCACTACCGTTGCCGCCATGGGCCACCCGCATGCGCAGGCTGACTCCCCGCGCGGCAGGCGGGGCGACCGGCCACGGTTCGCCGAGCTGGCCAAGTTCGGGGCTATCGGCGCCTTCGCCTTCGCAGTCGACCTCGGCGTCTTCAACCTGCTGCGTTTCTGGTGGGACGGCTCCCCCATCGACCACAAGCCCATCACCTGCCGCGTGGTCTCGGTGACGCTGGCCACCAGCATCTCCTACATCGGCAACCGCTGGTGGACGTGGCGGCACCTGGCCTCGAGTTCAGTCGGCCGGGAATACATCACCTTCTTCGCGGTCAACGCGGTGGCACTCCTGCTCGGCGCGGCGTTCCTCGGCTTCAGCAATTACGTCCTCGACCTGCACAGCGCGCTCGCCGACAACACCGCGAACATCCTCAGCGTCGTCGCTGGCACGGCCTTCAGGTTCTGGGCGTACCGCCGGTTCGTGTTTGCGGGAAACCGGTCATGATGAGCTCAATCCCAGCGGCGCGAACCCCGCCGAGCACGCGACCGCAGTGGTGGCGCGACGCCGTCGTCTACCAGATCTACCCCCGCTCATTCGCCGACTCCAACGGTGACGGCGAGGGCGACATCCCCGGGATCACCGCACGCCTTCCCTACCTGCGCAGACTCGGTGTCGACGCGGTGTGGCTGAACCCTTGCTACGTCTCGCCGATGCGTGACGGCGGCTACGACGTCGCGGACTACCGCCGCATCGACCCGCGCTTCGGCACCGACGCCGACTTCGACGCGTTTCTCGCCGGTTGCCACGACGTCGGCATCAGAGTCATCATGGACATCGTCCCCAACCACTGCTCCGCGGAGCACGCATGGTTCGTCGAGGCGATGCGCGAAGCGCCCGGCACCGGCGCATGGAGGCGGTTCCACTGCGTGCGCGGAAGTGGCGGCTCCGGGCAGCAACCGCCGAACGACTGGCAATCGGTCTTCTCCGGCCCCGCGTGGTCGCAACTGCCGGACGAGCGCGGCGAGCCGAGCGGTTGGTGGTACCTGCACCTTTTCGACCCCTCCCAGCCCGACCTGAACTGGGAGTGCGAGGAGGTGCGCACCGAGTTCGACGACGTCATCCGGCACTGGTTCGCGCGCGGGGTCGACGGCCTGCGTATCGACGTCGCCACCGGCATGGTGAAGGCGGCCGGCTACCCCGACCCGGACGGCTCGTGGCCGCACCCGCACTGGGACCAGGACGGCGTACACGACATCTTCCGGCGCTGGCGCGCAATCGCAGACGAGTTTGACGACCGGGTGCTCGTGGCCGAGGCGATCCTCGGCTTCCCTGACCGGCTCGCCCGCTACCTGCGCCCCGACGAACTGCACATGGCCTTCAACTTCAGCTCCCTGACCAGCCCGTGGGACGCCGCTTCTTTCGCCGATGCCATCCGCTGGCCGCTTGAGCACAACGACGCCATCGGCGCACCCACCACTTGGCTGCTGGAGAACCACGACATCGCCCGCGCGGTCTCGCGCTACTCCGGGGCGCCGCTGCGTCAGCCGTTGGAGAACATCACGATCCTCGACCACGTCCCGGCGCGGGAGCTGACGCAGGCCGAACTCGCCCGCGGCGCCGCCCGCGCGCGAGCGGCGTTGCTGATGTCGTTGGCTCTGCCCGGGTCGTTCTACCTCTACGCCGGCGGCGAGCTCGGACTGCCGGAAGTGCTGGACATCCCGGACGCGCGCCGGGACGACCCGGTCTGGCACCGCACCGGCGGCGCCACCGTCGGCCGCGACGGTTGCCGGGTGCCTCTGCCGTGGACTGCCGATGGGTCCACCTACGGCTTCAACTCCGGGAGCGTGTCCTGGTTGCCGCAACCTGCCGGCTGGGGGCGCTGGAGTGTCGAGGCGCAAGAAGCGGATCCGGACTCGTTCCTGAACTTCACCCGCAGGGCGATCGCGGCCCGCAGATCGCTGGACCTCGTGGGTGGCATCGGCGACCTCATGGCTAGCGGCGGCGTGCTGACGTTCACGCGCCGGTCGGCGGAGGCGGGCGTGCTGCGCTGCACCGTCAACATGAGCGAGCAACCGGTGGACATCGACGACGACACCATCGTCGCGATGAGTGCGCCCGCAGAGCAGGTCTTCGGCGAGCCAGTGCGACTGCTGCCCGATGCCTGCATCTGGACTTACGCGTAGCAGCGCAGGCGCAAGCGCAGGACGTTCAGGCGCCAGCGCGTCGGACTCTGACAACGCGTGCATGGCAGCGCGCGGTACTAGGAATGACTCACTCGCCCTCGCGCAGGTGGATGACATCGCCGGCGCTGACCGTCACCGCTTCGCCGTCGCTCACCACAACCAAGGCACCGTCGTCATCGACACCGACTGCGTCCGCGGTGAACTCCCGCGCCGGCAGGTGCACCCGCACCGTCTGGCCGATGGTCGCGCACGACTGCCGGTAGTCCTGCAACAAAACAGCGCTTCCGGCCTCACGCCACTGCGTCAGCCGCGCATCCAGCGCGTGCAGCAGCAGGCTGAGCAGGTCTTGCGGTGCGATGCTCACGCCGAACATCGAGAGCGAGCCGGCCGTCGGCACCGGCAACTGCTCCGGAGTGAGTGCGGTGTTGACGCCCACCCCGACGACGACCCGCGAGTCCACGGCACGGCACAACACACCGGCGACTTTGCGGCCAGAGACGAGCACGTCATTCGGCCACTTCAACTGCGAATGCAGCCCGGCGTCGGCCAGCGCGTCGACCACTGCCAATCCAGCCAGCAGCGGAAGCAAGCCGCCTTTTGACGGCAGCGCACCGGCTGGCGTCAGCGACTCGCCCACCAGCACAGACACGGCCAAACCGCCGCCGGGTGGGCTCACCCACTCACGGCCGAGCCGGCCATGGCCGGCGGTCTGGTTGTCCGTGGCCACCACCGAGCCAACGACCGCGCCGGCAGACGCCGCTGCGATCAACTCGTCATTGGTCGAGGCCACGCTGGGCAGCCACTGCACGTGCCAGTGCGCGGCAGTTTCGGGCCGGCGGCGCGCAGGGGGCGGGGTGGTCACGGCGATAAAGTACGCAAATCCCGCGCGGCGCACCCCTGCGACGCCGAAACCCCTGCGAGGTCCGGTATGGCTGACCCCTACACGCCCAGCACCGCAGGTGCGCTGGCTGACCTGCACCAGCGCCGCGAGGAGGCCGAGCAGCGGCCCGAACAGGCGGCCAAGCAGCACGCCAAGGGCAAGCAGACCGCCCGCGAGCGCGTCCTCGCGCTGCTCGATGAGGGGTCGTTCGTCGAGGTGGACGAGTTCGCCCGCCATCGCTCCACCAACTTCGGCATGCAAGAAAACCGCCCGTACGGCGACGCGGTCATCACCGGCTACGGCACCGTGGCGGGCCGGCAGGTGTGCGTCTTCGCCCACGACTTCACGGTCTTCGGCGGCAGCCTCGGCGAGGTCTTCGGCGAGAAGATCTGCAAGATCATGGACCTCGCGGTCAAGATCGGCTGCCCCATCATCGGCATCAACGACTCCGGCGGCGCCCGCATCCAGGAGGGCGTGGTCTCACTCGGGCTCTACGGCGAGATCTTCAAGCGCAACGTCCACGCCTCCGGTGTCATCCCGCAGATATCGCTCATCATGGGCCCCTGCGCCGGCGGCGCCGTCTACTCCCCCGCGCTGACTGACTTCGTCGTGATGGTCGCCCACACCTCGCACATGTTCATCACCGGACCGGAGGTCATCAAGGCCGTTACCGGCGAGGAGGTCGGCTTCGAGGAGCTCGGCGGCGCTCACACCCACACCACCCGCTCCGGCAGCGCCCACTACGAGGCCGCTGATGAAGACGACGCTCTGGACTACGTGAAGGCGCTGCTGTCGTACCTGCCTGAGAACAACATGGACGACCCGCCGCACTTCGGCGGCGCCGCCGACACCGCGTTCAGCGACGAGGACTACGAGCTCGACACCCTCGTGCCGGATTCCCCGAACCACCCGTACGACATGCACCGGGTCGTGGAGCACGTGCTCGACGACGGCGAGTTCCTCGAGGTGCAGCCCAACTGGGCGCCGAACATCCTCATCGGCTTCGGCCGCGTCGAGGGCCACAGCGTCGGCATCGTCGCCAACCAGCCGATGCAGTACGCCGGCACCCTCGACATCGACGCCTCGGAGAAGGCCGCGCGGTTCGTGCGCACCTGCGACGCGTTCAACGTCCCGGTGCTGACCTTCGTCGACGTGCCGGGTTTCCTGCCCGGGACCGACCAGGAGTTCGGCGGCATCATCCGCCGCGGCGCGAAACTGCTCTACGCATACGCCGAGGCCACCGTCCCGCTCATCACGTGCATCACGCGCAAGGCCTACGGCGGCGCCTACGACGTCATGGGCAGCAAGCACCTCGGCGCGGACATCAACTTCGCCTGGCCGACCGCGCAGATCGCGGTGATGGGCGCCCAGGGCGCGGTCAACATCCTGTACCGCAAGGAACTCGCCGGGGCTGCGGACCCGGCCGCCATGCGCGCGGAACTGCAGGCGGACTACGACCGCACGCTTGCGAACCCCTACCTCGCAGCCGAGCGCGGGTTCGTCGACCGGGTCATCGCCCCGCACGAGACGCGGGTGGAGATCATCCGCGCGCTGCGACTGCTACGCGGCAAGCGCGGCGCCCTGCCCCCGAAGAAGCACGGCAACATCCCGCTGTGACACCCGCACCCGACATCGCCCGCCCCGACGAGATCGCCGCCTCGCTGCGCATCCTCAAGGGCAGCCCGACCGCCGAGCAACTCGCGGCGGTCGTCGCCGCGCTCACCCTCGCCAAGTCTCGAGTGGACGCCGAACCCGCCCAGTCCGACCGGTCGCGTTGGGGGATGCCCGCACTGCGCAAGCAGCTGCCGCACGGCCCCGACGCATGGCGGCACGCGCTGCGCAACCGCTGATGCCGACCCAGCCGCGATTGGTGCTTGCATCTGCCAGCCCGGCCCGCGCGATGCTGCTGCGCGCCGCCGGCGTGGGCTTCGAGGTCGCGCCGTCGCAGGTCGACGAGGAGGCCTTGACCGCGGCCCTCAGGCCTGTGGTCGCAGTGACCGACCTCGTCGCGCACCTCGCCCGCGCCAAAGCCAGCGACGTGGCAGCGGGCCTGGCAGCGGACAATGCCGTCGTGGTCGGCTGCGACTCCATGCTGGAGTTCGAGGGCCTCGCCCACGGCAAACCGCTGACCGCGGATGCCGCAGCCGAGCGCTGGCGGCGCATGCGCGGGCGCACCGGCGTGCTGCACACGGGCCACCACGTCATCCGCATCACCGACGGCGTCGCGGCCGCGACCGCGCATGCGGTGGTGTCCACCGAGGTTGACTTCGCGGACATCAGCGACGCCGAAGTCGACGCCTACGTCGCCACCGGCGAGCCGCTGCATGTGGCGGGCGCCTTCACGCTGGACTCCAAGGGCTCCGCGTTCATCACCGGAGTACGCGGGGACCACGCGAATGTGGTCGGCCTCTCGCTGGCCGGGCTGCGCCTGTTGCTGCAGCAGGTCGGCGTCGAGTGGACCGACCTGTGGACGGCCGACTCACAGGGGTAACGCCCAGCGGCAGCCTTCGGCCATGCCACAGCCACTTATGTACGATTCGTACATGAATAAGATTCCCATCAGCGAGGCCCGGGAGCGGTTGGCCAGCGTCATCGAGGACGCCCACCGCACGGCTGAGCCGGTCTACCTCACCAAGCGCGGTCGCGCGGTTGCCGTCCTGCTTGATGCAGCCGTGTTCGCACGCCTCACCGCAGCGGCTGAGGACGCCTACGACCTTGCCGCAGTCGACCTCCTGCGAAAGGAACAAGCGAGCATCCCCTGGGCTGAGATCAAGGCCGAGCTCGGGTTGTCGTGAGCGACGCCGCTGCCTTTCGGGTCGAGATCACCGCCCACGCTGCGAAGACCCTGCGCCGACTGCCGCGCGCGGACCAATTGCGCATCGCCGGCGCGATCGAACTGCTCGCTGACAACCCCCGTCCGCCCGCGTGCATCGCCCTGGCGGGCGCGCATGGGGTGTATCGCGTGCGAGTCGGCGACTACCGCGTTGTGTACGAGATTCAGGACCGACACCTCATCGTCTACGCCATCCGCAGCGGACACCGCCGGGATGTCTACCGGCCCTGACCCGTCGGCAGTGAGCGCAGAGCCCGCAGCACCGAATGCGTGAAACCGCCCTCGTCCCTGACCCTGCGCACACGCCACCAGCGCGCTGGCGCCCGGCGGCAGCCCGGCCCAAGCCGGGGCTTGCCTAGACTTCAGGCACCATCCGCCCGCCGGCTGCGCGCCCTTGCCCGCGCCCTGTGACAACCGGCCGCCCCGCGCTCTGAGGAGTCCTGCCCATGCGCCGAGTGCTCATCGCCAACCGCGGCGAGATCGCGGTCCGCGTCATCCGCGCCTGCCGCGACGCCGGCCTGGAGAGCGTGGCCGTCTACGCCGACCCCGACCGCGACGCGATGCACGTGACCATGGCCGACCATGCCTTCGCCCTCGGCGGCAGCACCGCGGCGGAGTCGTACCTCGTCATCGACAAGGTCATCAAGGCCGCGCGCGACTCCGGCGCCGACGCCATCCACCCGGGCTACGGATTCCTCTCCGAGAACGCGGACTTCGCGCAGGCGGTCATCGACGCCGGGCTCACGTGGATCGGCCCCTCACCGGACGCCATCCGCGCCCTCGGCGACAAGGTCTCCGCGCGCCACATCGCCGCGCGCGCCGGCGCTCCGCAGGTGCCCGGCACCGCCGACCCGGTCAAGGACGCCGACGAGGTCGTCGCCTTCGCCAAGCAGCACGGCCTGCCGGTGGCCATCAAGGCCGCCTTCGGAGGCGGTGGCCGCGGGCTGAAGGTCGCGCGCACCCTCGAGGAGATCCCCGAGCTGTACGACTCCGCGGTCCGCGAGGCCGTGGCCGCATTCGGCCGCGGCGAGTGCTTCGTCGAGCGCTACCTCGACAAGCCGCGGCACGTTGAGACACAGTGCCTGGCCGACACCCACGGCAACGTCGTCGTGGTCTCCACCCGCGACTGCTCACTGCAGCGCCGGCACCAGAAACTGGTGGAGGAGGCGCCCGCGCCGTTCCTCACGGACGCGCAGAACGCCGAACTCGTCAAGGCGTCCAAGGCCATCCTGCGGGAGGCGCACTACACCGGCGCCGGCACCTGCGAGTTCCTCGTCGGCGCCGACGGCGCCAGCTCCTTCCTCGAGGTGAACACCCGCCTGCAGGTTGAGCACCCGGTGAGCGAGGAGGTCACCGGCATCGACCTCGTGCGCGAGCAGTTCCGCATCGCGGCCGGCGAGCCGCTGGGCTACGACGACCCGCAGGTCCGCGGCCACAGCATCGAGTTCCGCATCAACGGCGAGGACCCGGGCCGCGGCTTCCTGCCCGCACCCGGCGCACTGACGACTTGGAAGCTCCCCGCCGGCCCTGGTGTGCGCGTCGACACCGGCTTCGCCGCAGGCGACACCATCGGCGGCAACTTCGACTCCCTGCTCGCCAAACTCATCGTCACCGGCGCAACCCGCGCCGAGGCCCTGCAGCGCGCCCGGCGCGCGCTCGCCGAGTTCGAGGTCGACGGCATCGCCACCGCCCTGACCTTTCACCGTGTGGTCGTGCAGGACCCGGCATTCGCGCCGGCCGACCCGGACCAGCCGTTCAGCGTCCACACCCGCTGGATCGAGACCGAGTTCGCCAACACCATTGCACCGCACTCCGGCACCGGCGCGGAGGCGGCCGTTCCAAGCCCGCGTGAGGTGCTCGTGGTCGAGGTCGAGGGCCGCCGCCTCGAGGTCACCGTCCCAGCGTTGATCGGCGCCGGCAACGGGGGCGCTCAAGCAGCAGCACCCAAACGCGGCAACGCCAAGCGCAAGTCGCAAGCATCCGGTGATGCGGTCGAGGCACCGATGCAAGGCACCATCATCAAAGTGGCCGTCGCCGAGGGTGACGTGGTCGCCGCGGGCGACCTCGTGGTCGTGCTCGAGGCGATGAAGATGGAGCAGCCCATCACCGCGCACAAGGGCGGAACTGTGAAGGGTGTGACCGCAGAGGTCGGCGCCACGGTTCCCAGCGGCTCGGTGCTGCTGGAGATCACCGACTGACAGCCGTTACCGGCGTCCTCACCGCTAGCGCAGGGGCGCACGCGGCCTGGCGAAGGCTGCAAAGCGCAGGCCCAGACAGCGCGGCTACGGTCCGGCCTGCACACCGGAGGCTTCAGCGTCGCAGCCACTCAAGTGGAGACATGACTAAGCGCTGGAGACATGGCTAGGCGTTGAAGACATGACCAAGCGCTGAAGGCATGAGCCGTGCCGGGACCTCGTAACGTGTCTACGACGAGGTGTGCAGCCGGCGCGCCGCCTCGGCGATGGATCCGGTCAGCGACGGGTAGATGGTGAATGTGCTGGCGAGTTGGTCGACCGTGAGCCGGTTCTCCACCGCAAGGGTCAGCGGGTAGATCAACTCACTCGCACGCGGCGCCACCACCACACCTCCGAGCACCGTGTGTGAGCCGGACTGCGCGAAAACCTTGATGAATCCGTCGTCGATGCCCTGCATCTTCGCGCGAGCGTTCGTGGCCAGCGGCAGCCGCACGGCCACCGCATCCACCCTGCCCTCATCGAGGTCGCGCTGGGTGACCCCGACTGTCGCAATCTCCGGGTCGGTGAAGACCGTGCTTGAGACGGTGTGCAGGTTCAAGGGGTGCACCGAGTCCCCGAGCGCGTGCCACATGGCGATCCGCCCCTGCATGGCGGCCACGGACGCGAGCATGAGCACACCGGTGCAGTCACCAGCTGCGTACACCCCGCGCGCGCCGGTGCGCGACACCTTGTCCACCGTGATGAATCCGGCTGCGTCGGTGGCGACGCCGGCTTGGTCAAGGCCGAGGGACTCGGTGTTCGGGACGGAGCCGATGGCCATGAGGCAGTGGCTGCCCTCGACTCGCTCCCCGTTGTCCAGCGTCACCACGACCCCGTCGCCGCTGCGCTCCGCGGCGGCTGCGCGGCTGCGCGGCATCACGGTGATGCCGCGGCGGGCGAAGACATCCTCGATGACCGCCGCGGCGTCGGCGTCCTCCCCGGGCAGCACCCGGTCGCGCGATGACACCAGCACGACCTCGCTGCCCAGGGCTCGGTAGGCCCCGGCGAACTCCGCGCCGGTGACGCCGGAGCCGACGACGACGAGCCGCTGTGGCAGGGATTCCAATGTGTAGAGCTGCTCCCAGGTGAGGATGCGCTCGCCGTCAGGCTGTGCAGTGGGGCTGATCCGCGGCCGAGCGCCGGTGGCCAGCAGCACCGCGTCGGCCGCCAGGCTCCGCGGGCCGTCGGCGGCGTCGATGAGGACCTCGTTCGGCCCGGCCAGGGTCGCGCGCGCGTCGATGACATCCACCCCGGCGTTCGCCAGGCCGCGCGCGATGTCCGAACTCTGGGCTTCTGCCAGCGCAAGGATGCGCGCGTTCACCGAGCCGAGGTCAACCGCGAGAGTCGGAGCCTGACCGACGCCCATGCGCGCTCCCTGACCGGCCGCGCTGACGACTTCCGCGGCCGCGATGAGCGCCTTGCTCGGCACACAGTCGGTGAGCACCGTGGAGCCGCCGAGCCCGCCGGCGCTGACCAGCGTGACCTGAGCGCCAAGTTGTGATGCGACCAGCGCCGCCTCGTAGCCGCCCGGTCCGCCGCCGATGATCACCACGCGCGTCACGGGGCACATTGTGCTGCATGCCCGAATGCGCAGCGAAGTTCGGTGAAGCCGCCCACTCCCGCGTCTAGGCTTGCCACATGACGTGGTACGCCGCCTACGGGTCGAACCTCGACCCGCGCTTCATGGCCGAGCGCGCCCCGTACTCCCCCGCGCGTGGCGCGGGCTGGCTGCGCGGCTGGCGCCTGACCTTCGCCGGCGAGGACCGCAGCGTTGAGGGCGCACTCGCAACCTTGGTCGAAGACCCGGCACACGACGTCTACGT
Source organism: Actinomycetales bacterium (assembly GCA_018970205.1). Lineage (GTDB taxonomy): Bacteria > Actinomycetota > Actinomycetes > S36-B12 > UBA5976 > RFTO01. Next base: position 18,612 of record JAGWWW010000006.1, on the reverse strand, counting down.
CATGGTCTACGACCTGACCGACCTCGACTCTCGGGCGCTGGACACCTGGGAGGGCGCGGACCTCTCGCTGTACCGGCGCATCCATGTGCGCGTGGAACTCGCCGACGGCGAGATCGTCACCGCCTTCGCGTACGTCATGGAGGATTACGAGGGCGGCCTGCCGAGCGAGCGCTACCTCGCCATGATCGCCGACGCGGCCGACTACGCCGGTGCGCCCGGCTGGTACGTCGAGCAGTTGCGGGCGCGGCCGAGCCGGCGCCTCGGCGCGACATGAGCGCCGCAGGCGACGCGCAGCCGATGACCGCCACACCTCACGCAGCCTCGGATCAGCGCCGGCTGGCGTCGCAGTTGGCTGAAACCGCGGCAGCAGCGCTTGCCACCTCGCTGGGCCGCGCACACGAGGTCGCGGTAATCATCGGCTCCGGCTGGTCGCGCGCGGCGGAGGCCATCGGTCCGGTGCTTGCGGAAGTGAACGCAGCGGACATCCCGGGCATGCGCGCCCCGGGCGTGCAGGGCCACGGCTCGCGCGTTGCAAGCGTCGCCATCGACGAGCAGCGCGCGGCGCTGGTGTTCCTCGGTCGCACCCACCTCTACGAGGGCCATGGCCCCCATGCGGTGGCGCACATCGTGCGCACCGCTGCTGCACACGGTTGCCACACCGTGGTGCTCACCAACGGTTGCGGAGCGATCAAAACGGCATTCGCACCCGGGCAGGTCGTGCTGGTCGCGGACCACATCAACCTCACCGCGCAGACCGCGCTGGTCGGCCCGGAGTTCGTCGACCTAACCGACCTCTACAGCTCCCGGCTGCGCGCACTCGCGAAGACCGTCGACCCGACCTTGGACGAGGGCGTCTACGCGCAGTTCCACGGCCCGCAATACGAGACGCCCGCGGAGATCCGGCTGGCACGAACTCTCGGCGCCGACCTCGTCGGCATGTCCACTGCCGTGGAGGCGGTCGCCGCGAAGGCTGCTGGGCTAGAGGTCCTCTGCCTGTCGTTGGTGACCAACATGGCGGCGGGTGTGACCGGCGAGCCGGTGAGCCACGCAGAGGTGCTCGCTGCGGGCGAGGCCGCAGCCGACCGACTCGGCAGCCTGCTCGCCGGCATCGTGGCGCGCGTGACCAAGCAAGCGTGACCACACAGGCTCAAGCTCGCTCCACCACAGCGATACGAACGGGGACACATGAATGCAGATGCCGCCTCCGATAAGGCAGAACTGCCCGTTGCAGCGCGCGTCTGGCGCGACGACGACCCCGACCCGCGCACCCGCGCACAACTCGACGATCTCATCACTCGTGCCAAGGCTGACGACGCACTCGCACGAGCGGAGTTAGCCGACTGCTTCGCCGGCGCGCTCGGCTTCGGCACCGCCGGCTTGCGTGCTGCGCTCGGGCCCGGCCCGAACCGTATGAACTCCGCAGTGGTGATGCGCGCGGCCGCAGCCCTTGCCGGGTTCCTGCACGAGGTCGCCGAGGGAGATGAGCCCGGGCTGGTCGTCGTCGGTTACGACGCCCGGCACAACTCCGCGCAGTTCGCGCACGACACCTGCGCGGTGCTCACCGGCTTCGGACTGCCGGTCGCCGTGATGCCGCACCACTGCCCGACGCCGGTGCTCGCGTTCGCCGTGCAACACCTCGAGGCCGCCGCCGGGGTGATGGTCACCGCCAGCCATAACCCCGCCAAAGACAACGGCTACAAGGTCTACCTCGGTGCCGGCAGCGGCTTGGACTACCGCGGCTCGCAGATCGTGCCGCCGGTGGACGCGCGCATCGCCGCGCTGATGACCGAGGCCGGGCCGGTGCGCGAGATCCCACTCGGCGAGGAGTGGCTCACCCTGGACGACTCGGTGATGCAGGCGTACGTCGAGCGCGCAGTCGAGGTGGTCAGCCCGGACGGACCTCGCACGTTGCGCGTGGTCCACACCGCGATGCACGGCGTCGGCGGCGAGGCTTTCCGGGTCATCGCGATGCGAACCGGGTTCACAGACATCCACGAGGTCGCGGAGCAGGCACTGCCCGACCCGGACTTCCCCACCGTCGCCTTCCCCAACCCGGAGGAACCCGGCGCACTCGACCTCGCCTTCGCGACAGCCCGCGCAACCGACGCCGATGTCGTCATCGCCCACGACCCCGATGCCGACCGGTGTGCCGTCGCGCTGCCGATCATGCCGACGCAGAACAGCGACGCAGCGGGCACGAGCCCGGTCGAGCGAGCAAATGACGACGCGGCCGGACCTTCGGGCACGCAGTCCCCGACCTCAGACGCCGCGCCCGCGTCACGCACGCAGCAGTGGCAGCGGCTCTCCGGCGACGACGTGGGCCTGCTGCTCGGCTGGTGGCGACTCGAGCAGTCGCGCACGGGCGCCCGACCGCTGCCGGCGCATGCGGTGTTCGCCTCCAGCATCGTCTCCGGGTCGCTGCTGCAGCGGTTGTGTGAGCGCGAGGGGATCGCTCACCAGCGCACCCTCACCGGCTTCAAGTGGCTGGCGCGCATCCCGGATTTCGCCTACGGCTACGAGGAGGCGCTGGGGTACTGCGTCGACCCCGAGGCAGTGCGCGATAAGGACGGCATCACCGCGTCGCTGGCGGTGATGGAGTGCCTCGCGCAGCTGAAAACCCAAGGGACGAGCGCAACGGCCGTCATCGAGCAGCTGCGCGCGGAACTCGGCGGCGGCGTGACCCACAACGAGTCAGTCACCATCCCCGACGCTGCTGCGGCATCGGCGATCCTGCGCCGGCTTCTGCACGAGCCGCCGCAGTCCCTCGCGGGCACGGCCGTGATCGGGGTGGACGACCTCGCGATCGGCGTGGATGGGCTGCCGCCGACCACCGGCGTGCGGTGGCGGCTGACAGCGAGTGGCCAGACCCCGGCGCGGGTCATCATCCGGCCGAGCGGCACCGAACCGAAAGTGAAGTGCTACGTCGAAGCCGAGACCGCTGACCAGGCCGTCGCCATCGCGAGTGGGTGCGCCAACCTCATCACCGCCGCCGGGGCATGAGCCGCGGTCAATTCCTCACGACCCTCTGACCCGCACGCGATTGAAGCGTGCGAGACAGTTACCGCTGCCCACACCCAACTCTCATGAACGTGCGGCGTTGTCCCGCGGCCGGCAGGTGTCGCGTCAGCGGCCACAGACCGAAGACCACAACGGCGCCCACCCTGCGTGCACATCTCGACACCGTGCGTTGATGCGAACTGCCGAACCCTGTGGGTCGCTCAATCTCCGGGTAAGTGCGACCAACCCTGGATGTCGTGACGGCCATCGGCGCGCATCTGCGCCCCTCGGATGACACCCTCGAACACGAAGCCAGCCTTGGCCAGCGCCCGCTGCTCGGCGATGTTCGCCACATCAGTCGACGCCTCCACGCGCACCACTCCCTGGGCGTGTAGTTCGTCAGCCAAGAGCCGCTGCGCCACCGCGCCGATTCCCTTGCCACGCCAGGGCGCCGCGAGCGAGATGCCGATGTTCTCGCAGCGCGAGCCCGGTGACGGCCCGTACCACACACCGTGCGCGCTCAAGTCGCCCACGATGGTCGTCTCGCCGGCGTCGTCGAGCAGTTCGACGACCCAGCGTCGCAGTTGCATGGACTTCGCCGCCGGGTCGTACTCGCCCCAGTCGTCCCACTCCGAGCGGGTGTCGGCGATCTCCACCTTCTCCTGCACCTCGCGGATGCTCACCGCGCCGACCCCCGGGATGTGCACCTGTGTCAACGGCATGCCTCGATGACCTCCTGGACCATCTCGATGGTGGTGTTGGGGTGGATGAACGCGAACCGGCCGACCGCTTCGCCCTCCCAGCTCGTGGGTGTCACGAACGCGGTCTGCGACTTCAGCAGCCGGTCTTGCAAGTCTTGATAATCCGCCAGCGTCCAGCCCTTGCGGCGCCACAGAACGATGGACAGGCTCGGCTCGCGCACCAACTCCAGGTGCTCGCTGGCTTCAATCGCGGCCGCTGCCACCTGCGCCATCTCAACCCCGGCCGTCACCGCCTGGCGGTAGGCACCAACGCCGTTCACGCACAGCGAGAACCACAACGGAAGGCCGCGGGCGCGGCGGGTGAGGTGGTGGGCGTAATCGCTGGGATTCCACTCGTCCTCGGTGTGGATGACGTCGAGATACGACGCCTCCTGCGCGTGCACCCGCCGCGCCGCAGCTGGGTCGCGGTAGATGAGGGCGCAGGAGTCGAAAGGCGCGAAGAGCCACTTGTGCGGGTCGACGATGAATGAGTCCGCGTGCTCGATGCCGGCGTACCGGCCGCGTTGGGAATCCACCAGCAGCCCCGCGCCGCCGTAAGCGCCGTCGACATGCAGCCACATGCCGCGTTCGTCGCACACCTGCGCCAACCCGGCGAGGTCGTCGATAATGCCGGCGTTGGTCGTGCCGGAGGTCGCCGCGACAGCGACCACCGTCTGCGGGTTGGCATCAGCCGCGAGCGCGCGCCGCAGCGCCTCGCCGGTGAGCCGGTGGTCGGTCACCTCCACCGGGAACGGCTCGACATCCAGGATGTGCAGGGCGTTGTGCACCGATGAGTGCGTCTGCCCGCTCACCGCGATTCTCACCGCAGCCTTCGGGTCGCCGAGCCGCCGGCGGCCCTCGTCGCGCGCGACCGCCAGTGCTGAGAGGTTGCCGGCGGTGCCGCCTTGCACGAACACCCCGCCTGCGCTCGCCGGCAGCCCTGCGAGGTCGGCGATCCAACGCAGCACCTGGTTCTCCGCCGCGATGGCGCCAGCTGCCTCCAGCCATGAGATGCCCTGCAGCGACGCACACGAGACCACGGTGTCGAACAGCAGCGCGGCCTTGCTCGGCGCGGCTGGGATGAACGAGAGGTAGCGCGGGGAGTCCGCGGAGATCACAGCGCGAGACAAGACCTCGTCATACCTGCGCATGACCTCCGCGACGCTGCTGCCGGAGTCGCTGATGAGGCCGGCCAGCGCGCCCTGCAGCGCGGCGTCCGCGCCGGGGAAGTCCAGCGGCGCCTCTGCCATTTCCAGTCGCTCGCGCACATAGCCCAACACCACGTCTGCCGCGTCTGGGTCGAAGATGTGCATTCGGTGGGGCAAGGTCACACACTCCTCACCGGACCGGCGATGCGCGCGCGCAACCGGTCCTTGACATCCAGCGGCGCGAATGCCGCGTCGATGGCGTTGTTAGTCCACCGCAGTGCAGTCGCGGGGTCGACGTCGAAGGCGTCGTTGTCCGCAACATCGCGGTTGTCCACTTCCGGCCGTGCATCCATGGCTGCGCCGGCCGACTCGGCCACACCAGCACCGCCCCTGTCACCACCGCGCGAGCCGCCGGAACGCCGGTGCGCTGCTTCCCGGATCTGCCGTAACCGCCCCGCAACGTGCATCTCGTGGCGCACGCCGACGCCGCACATCAACCGGTTGTCCGGGTTGATGGTGATGAGGAAGCCCAACTCGTCCAGCCAGGCCAGCGGGTGGCCCGCAAGGGAGTCAACGGCACCGGTCTGCACATTCGAGGTGGGGCAGACCTCCAGCGCGATGCCGCGGTCCCGCACCTCGCGGGCCACCTCGCCGAGATCTGCACAGCCGTCGGCGCCGACGTTGATGTCTTGTGCGATGCGCACCCCGTGACCCAGACGCTGGGCGCCGACAGCCAACGCCTGCCGGATGCTCTCCACCCCATCGGCCTCACCGGCGTGCACCGTGATGTTGGCGCCGGCCTCGCGTACGAGGGCGAATGCCGATGCCAGCCGCAGCGCTGGGAAACCCGCCTCCGGCCCGGCGATGTCAAAACCCACCACGCCGTCGTCGAGGTGCCGCTGCAGCACCCGAGCGACATCCTCGGCACGGTCGGTCTGGCGCATCGCGCAGAGAATCAACCCTGCCGCGATGTCATGACCCTCGGCGCGCGCCGCGCGCTCGCCCTGGCGCAAGCCTGCGAGCATCGCCGCCACGGCCTCATCCATGGACTGCCGCTGGTTCTCACACAACTCCGGCGCCATCCGGATCTCCGCCCAGCCCACCCCGTCCCGCGCGAGGTCGACCACTGCCTCCGCAGCGACCCGCTCCAACGCCGCCGGGGTCTGCAGGACGGCGACGGTGTGGGCGAAAGTCTGAAGGAACTGCTCCAGCGACCCGGAGTCGGCTGCCTGGACGAACCAGCGGCCGAGGTCGTCGGCGTCAGTGGTGGGCAGCCCGGTGTAGCCGCACTCGCGCGCGAGGTCGATGACAGTCGCCGGCCGCAGCCCGCCGTCGAGGTGGTCGTGCAGATCTACCAAAGGCGACCATGGCAGAGCCGCCGCACCCGGCTGCGCGGAAGCAACCGCAGCGCCCGCGCCGACGACGCGCCCGGCCGGCGCACTCACAGCCCGCGGCCTGGTCGGTAGGTCCCCCACACATCGCGCAGCGCGTCCGCCACCTCGCCACCGGTTGCGCGCGCGGCGAGCGCGACGCGGATATGCGGCAGGCAATTGTTCTCCGCCCCGTTGCCGGCAGCGGCGGCACGCAGCCCGTCCAAGGCGCCGCGCACCACGGCCTCCTCCCGGGTCGCGCGCAACCGCTCCAGCGCCTCGCACTGCTGCGCCTCGATGCGCGGGTCCACACGCAGCGGCTCGTACGGCTCCTCGGCAGCCACTGTGAACGCGTTCACCCCGACCACTGTGCGCTGCCCGCCGTCGATCTGCAGCGCCACGTCGTACGCAGACTTCTCGATCTCGGACTTCTGGAAACCCTCGTCGATGGCCGCCACCGCGCCGCCCATCTCCTCGATGCGCGCCATCAACTCCCGCGCCTGCTCCTCGATCGCGTCGGTCATCGACTCCACGGCGTACGACCCCGCGAGCGCGTCGACCGTGCGCGCCGCGTCGGTCTCGTAGCCGATCACTTGCTGGGTGCGCAGCGCGAGCCGCGCAGCCTTCTGCGTCGGCAGCGCGATGGCCTCGTCGAAGGAGTTCGTGTGCAGCGACTGGGTCCCGCCGAGCACCGCTGCCAGCGCCTGCAGCGCAACCCGGACGAGGTTGACCTCCGGCTGCTGCGCTGTCAGTTGCACGCCGGCGGTCTGGGTGTGGAACCGCAGCTGCATCGACTTGGGATTCTTCGCACCGAACTGATCGCGCATGATGTGCGCCCACATGCGCCGGGCGGCGCGGAACTTCGCCACTTCCTCCAGCACCGTCGTCCTCGAGACGAAGAAGAACGCCAGCCGCGGGGCGAAGTCGTCCACGTCGAGACCGGCGGCGACCGCGGCGCGCACGTATTCCACGGCGTTGGCGAGGGTGAACGCCACCTCCTGCACAGGCGTGGCCCCGGCCTCTGCCATGTGGTAGCCGGAGATGGAGATGGTGTTCCACCGCGGCAGGTTGGCGGCGCAGTAGCGGAAGATGTCGGTGGTCAGCCGAAGGCTCTGAGCCGGCGGGAAGATGTAGGTGCCGCGGGCGATGTATTCCTTGAGCACGTCGTTCTGGATGGTGCCGGTCAACGCCGCCGCCGGCACACCGTGCTCGGCCGCGACGAGTTCGTACATCAACAGCAGCGTCGCCGCGGGAGCGTTGATGGTCATCGACGTGGAGACGGCGCCGAGGTCGATGCCCTCGAACAAGGTGCGCATGTCGTCCACGCTGTCGATGGCCACGCCGACCTTGCCGACCTCTCCGGCCGCGAGCGTATGGTCGGAATCCAGACCCATCTGCGTCGGCAGGTCGAACGCCACCGACAAGCCGGTGGTCCCGGCGGCGATGAGCTCGTGGTAGCGGGCGTTGGACTCGCGGGCGCTGCCGAAGCCGGCGTACTGCCGCATCGTCCAGAGTTGGCCGGTGTACATGCTGGGGTAGATGCCCCGCGTGAAGGGGAACGCACCGGGCTCGCCGAGTGCGGCGGCGGCATCCCTGTCGAGCAGGTCGTCCGGCCGATACACCTGCTGCCAGGGGATTCCCGACTCGCTCACGGCCATGCCGCTCACGGTAGTCCCCGCCTGCCGCGGGGTGGCTACGCTCCCCCGCATGTCCCGCCGGTCCCGCGCGCGCGCCACAGCCGCGGCCGCTGCACTGGCTGCGGCCAACCTGGTCATCGGCGCCGGAGCCCACGCCGAGCCTGACCCGCTCACTGCGGCGGGGGTCCTGTGGCGGCCGCTGACGGCGGCCGCACGCGCCTCCGCCCCGCCGGCGCCGAGCGCCCGCGCCTGGATCCTCGTCGACGCCGATAACGGCAACGTGCTCGCGGCGCAGCGGGCGCGCACCCAACAACTGCCGGCCTCGACGCTGAAGACCCTCACGGCCGTGACCCTGCTGCCGCGGCTGGACATGACGCAGGTCTACACAGCCCGCAGCAACGACGCGGGCATCCACGGCAGCGGCGCCGGGCTGGTCGTCGGCGGGACATACACCGTGGAGCAACTCTTCCTCGGCATGCTCCTGCCTAGCGGCAACGACGCGGCAACGGCGCTGACTCACGTCTACAACCCCGACGGCCGCAAGGCCATCGCGTTGATGAACGCGACGGCCCGCCGCCTCGGAGCGACTGGGACGGTGGCGGTCAACCCCACCGGGCTGCCGGTGCCCGGGCAGCGCACGACCGCGGCGGACATGGCGATCATCGCGCGGGCCGCCATCGCCAACCCAGAGTTCCGCCGCCTTGCCCAGACCAAGACCGTGCAGTTTCCCGGCCGGATGCCCAAGGCCGGGGCGGTGCGCAAGACATACCAACTGCAGAACGAGAACCCGTTCATCAAGCACGGGGTGGCGGGCACCATCGGCGGCAAGACCGGCTTCACCCGGGCCGCCCTGCGCACCTACTGGGTCGCGGTCAAGCGCGGCAACCGCACCCTGATCGTGGTGATCCTGGGATTCGTCGGCTCGTATCAGAAACTCGCGTCGGATCTGCTCACGTGGGGATTCAAGCAAGGCTCAGCGTTGGGCGCGGTCGCGACGCTGCCGCCGGTGCGGCCCGTGTACCAGCCGCCGGCCGTGCCGACCTCAACCCCGAACGCCTCAGTTGCCCGCCCAGCACGGCCCCAGCCGGCTCAACACGACGTCCCTCGCAGCGCGGCCACGGTGCTGCTCTTGGCGATGCCGCTGGTGATCCTCACCCGCCGTGCCATGAAAGTCCACGCGAGGCTGCGGCCGGCCCGTGAGCACGCACAGCGCGGCTAGACGCGTTTTGCCTCGCAGGGAAGCAGCCAACTAGACGGAGGCACTCGGCAGGCACGACGCCTGAGATGCTTGCCGGTGCGTCACCGCACTGGCATGGCCGCTCACCGGGACGTCGCTAACTCCACCAGCGCCGTCGGAACGCCCGCTCCAGCAACGGCGTTACGCATACAGTCCCACGCCCTCTCAGGCTGGCCCAACCGGCGGAACAAACCTGCGAGCACCTCCCACGGCTCAGCCAACTCATCGGTGCGGCGCAGGGAGCCGGTGGTTCTGGCGACGAGCTCAGCGGCAGCCTCAGCCTCGCGCAGCGCCTGGTCGGTGTCGCCCCGCAGTTCCCAGGCCTGGGCGCGCATTGCGTGGACCCACGGCCGGTCCCAGTTGGCGCTCGCGGCCACGGCCGCATCGGCGGCTGCGAAGGCCGCGTCAGCATCCCCCCGGCGCAGTGCGACCTCTCCCATGATGAGGTACGCGCGGCTGCGGTGCCCGGCGTTTTGCTCGCTCGTCATGCAGGCGACGATGTTTCGGGCCATCTCTTCGGCCCGCTGTATGTCTGCGGTGGTGCCCAAGCGGATGTGGAAAGCAGCGATTTCCAGCGCGAGCGTGGCGCCATGAGCGGCGACCCGACGCATGTTCGCGTAGACGTTCGCCCGCTCACTCCAACGGACTGCTCCGATGAGGTCCTCAGCGGCGCGTGCGGACTCAGACGCGTCCCGGCAGTGCAACGCCAGCGCTTCTAGGTTGCTGCCCGGCATCAGCAGGTCCATGCGCTCGTAGCACTCAGTGAACGCGCTCAGAGCCCCCTGCATGTGCCCGCGGCGCACTTGGCATCGGCCGAGATACCCGAGTGCGTACATGTGCAGGTTGCTGCCGTCGAGATGCTCACGGGCGTCGTCGCCCGCCTTGCGCAGCCGCTGCTCTGCGGCGTCGAGGTCGCCGAGCTTGAGCAGGCACAGGCCCGCGAGCAAGTCGATGAACACCGAGGTCCAGCGATCATGCGGCTCGCACATCGAGGCCACCGGGCGCACCAAGAGAGCCAACGCGTCATCGCAACGCCCCTGCTCGAAGTACGTGCGGGCGAGCCACCGGGTGGCGTTGGGCACCATCGTCGACTGCTTGGCGATGATCGCCTCGAACGCCCGTGCCGCGGCCTCGAACTCGCCGCGGGCGAAGTTCCAGCACGCGTCCTGCCACAGCAAGACGTCGTCGAGCTTGGGGCTGCCCAGTGAGTCCGCTTCGAGCACCGCAACGTCGACGTCAAGCCGCCGGGCAAGGGCCTTGATCACCGACGGGCTGGGCCGGCGCTGGCCCTGCTCGATCATGGACAGGTACCCCACCGAGACGATGCCCTGCGCGACGTCGACGAGCCTGAGGTCGCGTTCCTGTCTCACGCGCTGCAGTCGCGAGCCGACGTGCTGTGCGGGAATCTGCTCCGTTGAATGCTGCGTCATATGCTCAAATCCCAGGTCAGAACCCCGGGGGCGAAACTGCTTCGGCCGTCAGCAGCGCGCACCCCGCTGGCATCGATCGCTCGGGCGGCCGCGTCCCACGCCTGGTCATGGTCGCCGAGCCGGTGGCGCAGTTCGGCGATCTCCCACCACATCGAGGCCAACGGCAAGGCTGACCCGGCGCTCAGGGTCAGCGGCTGCAGCAGATCCAGGACAGAGGCCACGCCCTCAGGGTTCGTGTCCAGGTAGTCAATCACCGCCTCGCACACCTGCGAACGTGCGGAGATCCACAGCGCGCGTGACGCGGGCAAGGCACGCAGTTCGCCCAAGGCTCTTCGCGCAGGCTCGGTCTCGCCGGCGACCACCCATGCGAAAAGCGCGGCGTAGCGGCCGAAGGTCTCAATCCGGTCCCCGGGCACTGCAGCCAGCAAAGCCTCGAGCGCCACGGCCTCCCTGGCAGCGCCGTCGGCGGAGATTTCGTTGGCGCTGGTGAAAATCGAGACCGCGCGCGCCAGCACCCCGCAGGCCGGGGGCGTCGCCTCGCTTGCGGCAACCGCCTCCCGCGACCAACGGGTGGCCTGATGCGAGTCCCCGGCCATTCGAGCGGCAATCGCCCCCTGCGCGAGCAGGGCCACGAAACCTTCCACGTCACCGCTGTCAATGGCCTCGCACTCGCGTGAGATGACCGCCACGGCGAGAGCAGCATTGCCGCGCTCGAGCGCCTCCACGGCCGCTGGCAGCAGCAGGTCCGCCGGGAGCAGCTGGTCGACACGCATACCGCGACGCTAGCGGGAACTACCTGCGGGCGGTAGTCCTCATTTTCACAAAGGTGACAAACCGGTTTCAATGATTGTGAAGCCCATCGGCCCTCAGACCGACCTTGTACTGCTCATGCCAGTGTCCGGTGCCGTCGCGCAGGAAGACGCAGACCTCCGTGACCGTCCACGCGGCGCGGTAGTCCGACAAGGCGCTTGCGGCCGCGTCAAGAACGGCGTCGGGCAGGTCCATCGCCACCGTCACATGGGGGTGGAAGGGATGGCGCAGCGGCGGCGACCCGGCGGCACGGTTCACGGCGCCGTGGAGCCCATCCAGCGAGCCACCGGAGGCATGCGCCTCGAGGAAGACCACTGGCGACACCGGTCGGAAGGTGCCGACCGGGCCGAGGGAAACGTCGAAAGCCGGGACACCACCCACCTCTGAGTGCAAAGCGTCAGCCAGCCGGCTGAAGGCCAGCGTCGACATGCGCAGCGGCGGCAGGACGGTCACATGCGCGGGCATCCGGTCGGCATGAGGGTCGCCGAAACCTGCACGCCACTGTGTGAGGTCCTCACCCCAGGGTTCCGGCACACGCACGACGATGCCGACCACACAGGTGTCAGGCTGGAGCGTCATCGTCACTGCCCTCCGCTCGCACACCGCAACCACACCCGCGCGGGCTTCCCACAGCGACGGCCGACGTCACTCAACTCCGGGGCGGGCCACGCTGACTGCGCCGTAGGCACCGGCCGGGCGGCGTACGCCCGCAGCCGAGGGCACTGACCGCCACCTTCGTTCATGGGGCGACATCTCACGCGCCGGCGACGAAGCCGATGCGCTCATACACGCGCGCGAGCAGCGGCGCCGCCACCGCCCGGGCGCGCTCGGCCCCGTCGCGCATGAGGGCCGCGAGGTGGTCCGGCGCCTGCAGCAACTCCCGGGTGCGGGCGGCGAAGGGCTCGGCATACGCGACGACGGCGTCGGCCGTCGCGGACTTCAGGTCCCCGTAGCCGCGACCGGCGAACTCGGCCTCGAGTTCGACCACCGGGGTGCCTGAGAAAGCGGAGAGCAAGGTGAGCAGGTTGCTCACGCCGGGCTTGGCCTGCAGGTCGTAGCGGACGACCGCGTCACTGTCGGTGACCGCAGACTTGATCTTCTTCGCGATGACGCGCGGCTCCTCGAGCAGGAAAGCGCAACCCCCCGGAAGCGACTTGCTCATCTTCGCTGATGGGTCCTGCAGGTCCAGGATCTTCGCGGCGCCGTGCATCACCCGCGTGCGCGGAACGGTGAACGTCTCGCCGAAGCGGGCGTTGAACCTCTCGGCGAGGTCGCGGCTGAGTTCGAGGTGCTGGCGCTGGTCCTCACCGACGGGCACCTCGTCTGCGGAGTACAACAGGATGTCTGCTGCTTGCAGGATGGGGTAGGTGAAGAGGCCGACCGAGGCTGACTGCGCACCGGCCTTCTGCGACTTGTCCTTGAACTGGGTCATCCGGCTCGCCTCGCCCATGCCGGTAAGGCAGCCGAGCACCCACTGCAACTGCGAGTGCTCCGGCACATGGCTCTGCACGAAGACCGTGGCGACATCCGGGTCGAGCCCCGCAGCGAGCAGTTGCGCATACGACTCCAGGGTGCGCCGGTGCAGCACGGCCGGGTCGTGGGCGACGGTGATGGCGTGCAGGTCGACCACGCAGAAGAAGGCGTCCGATTCGTGCTGCAGCGCAACCCACTGGTTCACAGCGCCCAGGAGGTTCCCGACGTGGAAGGAGTCGGCGGTCGGCTGGATTCCGGAGAGCACGCGCGGCACGGACGCTGACATGGCGTCAGTCTTCCACGCTGGTGCGGACCACCTGGACACGGGAGATTCGCCGGCCGTCCATCGCCGCGACCTCGAAATGCGCGCCGGAGACGTCGACGGTGTCGCCGGGCTGCGGCAGCCGGCCGAGGTGCGCGACCATGAACCCAGCCACGGTCTCGTACGGGCCGTCGGGGACGTCGATGCCGAAGTCCTCGGAGAGGTCCTCGATGTTGGTGAGGCCGTCGATGTCGAATGTGCCGTCGTCTGCGGCCCCGGGGGCGGCCTGCCCGGCCACGTCGTACTCGTCGCGGATGTCCCCGACGAGCTCCTCGACAAGGTCCTCCAGGGTCACGATGCCGGCGGTGCCGCCGTACTCGTCGAGCACGATGGCCAGGTGTGCGCCGGAGCGGCGCATGTCCGTGAGTGTGGGGATGACGCGCTTGGTGCCGGGGTACCTGCGCACCGCGCGCGCGATCTGCCCGACTCGGATGGACCGCTCTGCCATGTCCGGGTCGAGGATGTCGCGGATGTGCACGAAGCCGACGATGTCGTCCACTCCCTCGCCGGTGACCGGGTAGCGCGAGTGCGGCTGCTCGGCGACGATCTTCACGGCCTTGAACGCCGGCAGGTCTGCGTCGAGGAAGTCAACCTCGGTGCGCGGCACCATCACCTCACGCAACTCGCGGTCACCTGCCTGGAACACGTCGTCTATGAGGTGGCGCTCGTCGGCGGTGAGGTCCTCATGGCTGGCGACGAGGCCGCGCAGTTCCTCGCCCGAGATGCTCTCGCGCGCAGCCCCGGGGTCGCCGCCGACGAGGCGCACCACGAGGTCGGTGGAAGCGGAGAGCAGCCAGACGAACGGCCGGAACAGGCGCGCCAGCGCGTCGAGCGGGCCGGCCAGGCGCAGCGCCACCTGCTCCGAGCGCTGCAGGGCGATGCGCTTGGGCACCAACTCGCCGAAGACGAGCGTGAGGTAGCCGGTGACCAGGGTGATGATGATGAACGCGAACGCGGAAGGCCCGGGAACGCCCCAACCGCGCAGCCAGTGCGACACCACCGGCTCCAACTGCGCGACGCCGAAGGCGCCGGAGACGATTCCCATGAGGGTCACGCCGACCTGCGCGGCGGCGAGGAACCGGTTCGGGTCGCCCACCAGGCGGGTCACAGCGGCGGCGCCGCGCTTGCGGGACTCCTCGAGTTTGCGGACCTGACCGGCGCGCAAGGAGACCAAGGCCATCTCGGCGGCGACGAACAGCGCGCCGACGGCGATGACCAGACCCAGCGCCCCCAGCGTGGACCAGACGACGTTCACGGGCGCGATCGTCGCAGGTTCTCGTCCACGGCGGAGAGAAACTCCTCAGTCGTCAGCCACGGCGTGTCCGGGCCGATCAGCAGGGCGAGGTCCTTTGTCATCTTGCCGGACTCCACGGTCTCCACGCAGACGCGCTCGAGATCCTCAGCGAAGCCGATGAGCGCGTCATTGGCGTCGAGCTTGCCGCGGTGGGCCAGACCGCGGGTCCACGCGAAGATGGACGCGATCGGGTTGGTGGAGGTGGGCTTGCCCTGCTGGTGCATGCGGTAGTGACGCGTGACGGTGCCGTGCGCGGCCTCCGCCTCGACCGTGCGGCCGTCCGGGGTCATGAGCACGCTGGTCATCAAGCCGAGTGAGCCGAAGCCCTGGGCGACCGTGTCCGACTGCACGTCGCCGTCGTAGTTCTTGCACGCCCAGACGTAGCCGCCCTCCCACTTCATCGCGGTGGCGACCATGTCGTCGATGAGCCGGTGCTCGTACTCCAACCCGCGCGACTCGAACTCGGCCTTGAACTCGGTCTCGTAGACCTCGGCGAAGATGTCCTTGAACCGGCCGTCGTACTTCTTCAAGATCGTGTTCTTCGTGGAGAGGTATACCGGGTAATTCCGCGCGAGGCCGTAGCGCATCGAGGCACGCGCGAAGTCGCGGATCGACTCGTCGATGTTGTACATGGCCATCGCGACGCCGGGGCCCTTGAAGTCGTAGACGTTCATCTCGACCGGCTCGCCGCCGTCGGCGGGCGTGTAGGTGAGCGTGAGGCTGCCGGCGCCGGGGATGACGGTGTCGGTGGCGCGGTACTGGTCGCCGAACGCGTGACGGCCGATGACGATGGGCTTGGTCCAGCCCGGCACCAGCCTCGGGATGTTGGAGATGATGATCGGCTCGCGGAAGATGACGCCGCCGAGGATGTTGCGGATGGTGCCGTTGGGCGACTTCCACATCTGCGACAAGCCGAACTCGGCCACCCGGGCCTCGTCGGGGGTGATGGTCGCGCACTTCACTCCGACGCCGTGCTCGGCGATCGCGTGGGCGGCGTCGATGGTGATCTGGTCTTTGGTGGCTTCCCGACTCTCGATGCCGAGGTCGAAGTAGCGCAGGTCCACGTCAAGATAGGGCAGGATCAGGCGGTCCTTGATGAACTGCCAGATGATGCGGGTCATCTCATCGCCGTCGAGCTCCACGACCGGGTTGGCGACCTTGATCTTTGACATGTTCTGCTCCACGGCTGTTGCCGGGGCGTGCCCCGGACCGGTGGCGGGACGGCGCGGCACGTCAATGCCGCAGCCGCGCCACCGGATTTATCTTGACGTCGAGATACTACCGAGCGGGCCGCGTCACATCGCCGCGACGTCGGCCTGCTTGCTGCGCACGGCCTCAGCGGCTTCGTGCAGCGCCGTGGTCTCCTCGGGGGTCAGGTCGGTCTGCACGACCTCGACCACGCCGGCGCGGCCGATCTTGGCCTCCACGCCGAGGTACACGTCGCTGATGCCGTACTGGCCGGTCATCCACGCGCACACCGGCATCACGGCGCCGGAGTCCTCGATGACCGCGCGGGCCATCCGGGCCGCGGCGGCCGACGGGGCGTAGTACGCGGAGCCGGTCTTGAGCAGCCCGACGATCTCCGCGCCGCCGTTGCGGGTGCGCACGACGAGTTCCTCGATCTTCTCCGCCGGCAGCAGCCGCGAGAGGGGCTCGCCGTCAACCGTGCAGCGCGACGGCACCGGCACCATCGTGTCGCCGTGGGAGCCCAGGGTCAGGGTGCGCACGGACGCGACCGGCACGTTGAGGGTCTCGGCGACGAAGTGTGTGAAGCGCGCCGTGTCGAGCATGCCGGCCTGCCCCATCACACGTTGGTGCGGGAACTGCGACTTCAACTGCGCGAGCGCGGTCATCTCATCGAGCGGGTTGGAGACGACGATGATGACAGCCTCCGGCGCGTGTGCGGCGACCTGCGCGGAGATGCCGCCGACGATGCCGGCGTTCACCTCGAGCAGGTCCATGCGGCTCATGCCCGGCTTGCGCGGCAGGCCCGCGGTGATGACCACGACCTGCGAGCCGGCGATGGCCTCGTAGCCGCTTCCGTCCGGGCTGGTCGTCACACCGATGACCTTGGTCTCGAATCCCTCGATGGGGCGGCTCTGGTTCATGTCCAGCGCGAGGCCCTCGGGCTTGCCTTCGAGGATGTCAGTGAGCACGACCTCCTCGACGATGTCGTACTCCGCGATGCGCTGCGCGGTCGTCGAGCCGTAGAAGCCCGAGCCGATGACGCTGACCTTGCCCTGACGAGACATCTCGCACTCCCAACACCGGCGGCGCACTGCCGCGGTTCACATGTGACTGGTGGGGCGGCGCCGCTGCGGCGCGAAGGCGCCTCTGTGCGGGACCTGGCCCCTCTGGCGAGCGAACTCTAGTGCGGCAGCGCGAAGGCCACGATGCAGAGCGCGGCACCGAGCACGACCGAGGCTGCGACATCTACAGGCTTGCGGCGCGAGACCAGCAGCGCGATGCGCTCCGGCGCGAAAGTGAGCCGCAGCACGCCGGCGCACAGACCAGCCGAGCCCGCGATGACGAGGCCGATCCGGTTCGAGCCGAGCACGACCACCGCAAGGCCGAGGGCGAGGATCGCCAGCGGCACGGCGCCGAGTCGATGGCGCATGTCAGAGCCCGGCCGCGCACTCGGCGGCGTGGACGACGTTGGCCACGAGCATGGCGCGGGTCATCGGGCCGACTCCGCCGGGCACTGGCGCGATGTGCCCGGCCACTGCCGCCACATCCGGGGCGACGTCGCCTGTGAGGCCGGCCTCCGTGCGGGTGATTCCGACGTCGACCACTGCGGCACCGGGCTTAACCATGTCAGCGGTGATGGAGTGCGGGACGCCGGTGGCGCTGACGACGATGTCGGCGCGCATGGTGTGGGCGGCGAGGTCACGGGTGCCGGTGTGGCAGAGGGTGACGGTCGCGTTCTCGGTGCGCCGGGTCAGCAGCAGGCCCAGCGGGCGGCCCACGGTGGTGCCGCGACCGACGACGACCACATGCGCTCCGTCGAGGGCGACGCCGTACTCGCGCAGCAGCGTGACGATCCCGACTGGCGTGCAGGGAAGCGGCGCCGGAGTGCCGAGAACGAGCCGTCCGAGGTTCACCGGGTGCAGGCCGTCCGCGTCCTTCTCCGGCGCGACCCGTTCGAGCACCTCATTAGTGTCGTGGCCAGGCGGCAGTGGGAGTTGCACGATGAAGCCGGTGCACCGCGGGTCGGCGTTCAACTCGTCCACGGCAGCGAGCACCTGCGCGGGCGTAGCGTCGGCGGGCAAATCGACCCGAATCGACTCAACACCCACGGCGGCACAGTCACGGTGCTTGCCCGCGACGTAGGAGGCGCTTGCCGGGTCCGCGCCGACGAGCACGGTGCCGAGGCCGACCGAGACGCCGCGAGCCTTCAGGGCCGCAACGCGCTGCGCCAACTCACCTTTGATGCGCGCGGCCGTGGCTTTCCCGTCGAGAATCGTCGCAGTCACGAGCCTGAACCCTAGTCGGGGCGCGTGTTCGGCTTTGGGGTCATGCGGTCGCGAGCGAAGTGCTCAGTGTGCGAAGTGGCGGGTGCCGGTGAGATACATCGTCACGCCCGCCGCCTGGGCTGCGGCGATGACCTCGGGGTCGCGCTTGGAGCCGCCGGGTTGCACGACGGCGCGGACTCCGGCGTCGATGAGCACTTGCAGCCCGTCCGCGAAGGGGAAGAACGCGTCGCTGGCGGCAACTGACCCGGCTGCGCGGTCCGCGCCCGCGCGCGAGACGGCCAGGCGAGCGGAGTCGACGCGGTTGACCTGCCCCATACCTACCCCGACGGACGCGCCGTCGTGCGCGAGCAGGATGGCGTTGCTCTTCACCGCCCGGCAGGCACGCCAGGCGAACTGCAGGTCCGCGAGCGTCACATCATCGGCAGCGGGGCCGCAGGCCAGCTCCCAGCCGGCAGCGTCGTCGCCGGCGGCGTCGAGCGCGTCGGCACGCTGGCGCAGGAACCCGCCAGAGACCGCTCGCCACTCGGTGCGGGTGCGGTTGGGCGCATCTGCTTGCAATAGCCGGAGCGCGGTCTTGCCGGCGAGCACCGCCAACGCTTCCTCGGTGAACTCCGGTGCGATGACCACTTCGGTGAAGACCTCCGCGATGCGCCGCGCGGTCTGTGCGTCCAAGGGCCGGTT
>JAGWWW010000080.1 GCA_018970205.1 Actinomycetales bacterium | reverse complement strand
AACATCGCCGAGGCCGAGGACGACTTGTTCCCGTGGGATAGCGCCACCGCCGACGCTCCAGCAGTCCCGGGCAGCGCTGGCGCATCGGCTCGCCCAGTCGCACCCGGGCTGTCCGCAGGGGCTGCTCCGATATCCGCATCGGGGCTATCCGCCGCTGCTGCATCGGCCGCCGCACAACCCACACGCATCAAGCTGGACGGGCCAAGTGGCGTGGTCGAGGGCACCAACAACCCCGTCAGCACCTACCTCGCGAAAGCCCCGCACATCCGACTCACCTTCAGTGGCGCGGTGGCCGCGATCGCCGTGGTCACCGTGGGCCTGGGCTTGGTCGAAGCGCTGCTGTCGGACCACATCGGGTTGGTCACGGCTGTCATCTCCGCGGCGACTGCGCTCGCGGCAACCTGGTTCGTCAGCGACCGCGACCGCAACGTCCCCGCGCTGGCGCTGCCAGTGGCGTGGCTGGCCTGCGCGCTGCTGCCCGGGCAACTGACAGCGCCGCCCTCAGGCTCGGTCGCCTTGAAGCAGGTGGTGGTCGTCCTCGGCGTGCTGGGTGACAACGCGCTGTTCATCGTCTTCGGCAGTCTTGCGTGCTACATCGTCGCGCGGGTGCGAGCGCGAGCGGTCGCGCTCGCCTGAGCCAGTTACGAGCCAGACACCGCCGACGCGGCGGGTCTCAGTCGCGTCGAGTCGAACACATCACGCGCAACAGTGCCACCGGCGGGTCTGGCAGCCCGCACCCGGACGACCGCGCGGGCACCGGACGACCGTGCGGCCGGTAGATAGCTCCGGCGTCAATCACAGACCAGCGGCCTTGAGGTCCTTGCGCAGAGCCGGCGGCAGGGCGAAGGTCACCCGCTCCTCCACCGCCTGCACCACCTGGACATCAGCCCAGCCACGGGCGGCGAGGTAGTCGAGAACCTCGTCGACGAGTTCCTCCGGGACGCTGGCGCCGCTGGTGACGCCGATGGTGACGACACCTTCGAGCCACGACTGGTCAATCTCGCGAGCGAAATCCACGAGCACCGACTGCTTGGCGCCGGATTCCCGGGCGACCTCCATCAAGCGCACCGAGTTTGACGAGTTCTGCGAGCCGACCACGATGACGAGGTCACACTGCGGGGCGATCTGCTTCACAGCCTGCTGGCGGTTCTGGGTGGCGTAGCAGATGTCGTCACTGGGCGGGTCGACCAGCAGTGGCAGACGCTGCTTCAACCGGGCGACCGTCTCGAGGGTCTCGTCAACGCTGAGAGTGGTCTGGGAGAGCCACGCCACCGGGCGTTGCGGGTCGACGGGGACCGAGTCGGCGTGCTCCGGGCCGTCCACGAGAGTGATGTGTTCCGGCGCTTCGCCGGTGGTTCCGATGACCTCCTCGTGGCCCTCATGACCGATGAGCAGGATCTGATAGCCCTCGGCGGCGAAGCGGCGCGCCTCCTGGTGGACCTTCGTCACCAGCGGGCAGGTGGCGTCGATGGCGTGCAGGCTTCGCTGCTTCGCCTGTTCGTGCACCTCCGGTGCGACGCCGTGGGCGCTGAACACCACGACGCTGCCCTCGGGGACCTCCTCGTTCTCCTCAACGAAGATGGCGCCCTTGGCCTGCAACGTTGAGACGACGTGCCGGTTGTGCACGATCTCCTTGCGCACATAGACAGGGGCCCCGTGCACCTCGAGTGCCTTCTCCACGGTCTGCACCGCGCGGTCGACGCCGGCGCAGTAGCCGCGCGGCGCGGCCAAGAGGATCCGCTTGACGGCAGGCTCTGGGGTGCTCATGCTGCAAAGTCTAGGCGGGTTGCGCGCTTACGCTTGCCGGCATGGCGGTGCAGACGACGGCGGAGAGCCCGCTGCCGGTGAGCAAGGTCTCGGCCCTCATCGGCGGGTATCTGGCCAAGCTCAGCGCAGTCTGGGTGGACGGGGAGATCAGCGAGATCAACCGCCGGCAGGGGTTCGCCTACATCACGCTGCGCGACCGCTCTGAGGACGCCTCGATGTCGGTCTCCATCCCGACCGGGGTGCTGGACAAAGTCCAGCCGCGCATCGACGAGGGCATGCACGTCGTGGTCCATGCGACTGTCGCCTGGTGGCCGCGGCGCGGGCAGTTGAGCCTGCGGGCGGACGAGGTGCGCGCGGTGGGTGTCGGCGCGCTGCTCGCGCAGATCGAGCAGACGAGGCAGTTGCTGCTCGCCGAGGGGTTACTGGACCCCGCGCGCAAACGCCCGCTGCCGTTCCTGCCGCGGCGCATCGGGTTGATCTGCGGGCAGAACAGCGATGCCGAGCACGATGTGGTGCGCAACGCGAGGCTGCGGTGGCCCGCCGCGGACTTCGAGATCCGGCACACCGCGGTGCAGGGCCCGAACTGCCCGGGGCAGGTGGCTGCGGCGTTGCGGGAACTGCAGGAGGAGCAGGGTGTGGACGTCATCGTCATCGCGCGCGGCGGCGGGTCCGTGGAAGACCTCATCGGGTTCTCCGATGAGGGGCTTTGCCGC
>JAGWWW010000035.1 GCA_018970205.1 Actinomycetales bacterium | reverse complement strand
ATGTGCGCACGTCGCCGATGTAGACCATCTTCGGTTGTTCGCTTGGCGGAGTCACCGGCGGCAGCAGGCTGGGATCGGCGAGGTTGCGCAAGACCATTCGTGTGCGGGCGCGTGTGGGCGGAACGTGCTCGTCGGCGACGAGTGTGAGGTCGGCCCGCTCGGCTAGTGCGGTGGAGAGTCGCGTCATGGATGCTGCCAGCCAGCCGACGATGCCGCGGGCCCAGTGACGATCGGCGAGCAGGGCGCGGTAGTCCTCATGCACATCGACGACGAGCCGCCGGCCCGGCGTCAGCCGCCGGCGCAGCAGCGCCATTGGCACGAGGTCTGGGTCCAAGGTGATGCTCGCTGCCCCGCGGGCACGCCACGGCAGCGTCAAAGCCCAGTGGATGCGGCGCAGCATGCCCGAGCCGTTGAGGATGGTGACGCGCGCGCAGCCCGCGGGGGCGTGGTCGGCGCGACCGCGGGCGAAGACTTCCACGCTCAAGCCGGCGGCGATGAGAGCGGCAACCTCCCGGTGTAGACGCGCGTCGCTGATGTCGTGCGCGCAGGAGAGCAGGCTGACGTCAGGCCGGGCTGGTGCCACGTCGGCTCACAGGTCCTCGAGGACCTCAGCGGACTGCTTGACCTTGACGAAGTCCGTGTAGGCCGCGACCACCTCGGCGGGGTTGCCGCGCATCTTCAGCACGCCGTGGTCCAGCCAGATGCAGTCGTTGCAGATGGTTTTGATTGTGCCGAGCGCGTGCGAGACCAAGAGCATCGTGCTGGCGTTGTCGACCAGTTCCTGCATCTTCGCGTTGGCCTTGTTCTTGAACTGCGCGTCTCCGGCGGAGAGGGCCTCGTCGATGAGCAGGATGTCCGGGCGCATGTGGACGGCGACGCTGAACGCCAGCCGCGAGAACATGCCCGAGGAGTAGGTGCGCACGGGCGCGTCGATGAAGTCTCCGAGCTCCGCGAAGTCGGTGATCTCCTGGTAGCGCTCCATGATCTCGGCGCGCGAGAGGCCGGATGCGAGGCCGCCGAGCATCACGTTCTCCCGGCCTGTCAGTTGGGTGTTGAAGCCGACGCCGAGGGCGAGCAGGGTGCTGACGCGGCCGCTGACGCTGATGCGACCCTCGTTCGGCGGCAGGATGCCGGCGATGGTGCGCATGAGCGTGCTCTTGCCGGCGCCGTTGTGGCCGATGATGCCGAGCACGCTGCCCTTGGGGACGTCGAAGGACACGTTGCGCACGGCGTGGACCTCGCGCACGGCCTTCTGGCCGCGGCCGAACCGGACCATCGCCTGCTTCAGCGTGGGCACGCGCTCGAACGTGGTGCGGTAGGTCACGGACACGTTCTCAACGCTGACCGCGACCTCCCCGGTGACTTCCTTGGCGGGCTTGGTCAGGCCGGGGGCGTCGGTGTCGGCGGAACTGTTGTCAAACTCGGACAGCGAACTCACGCTCCCTCGACATCAGGAACAGGCTGCCGACCAGCAGCGCGCCGATGCTCCAGGCCGCGGCCGCGAGCCACACGCCGGTGTCGGGCACGGTGCCGCGGACGATGACGTCTCCCCAGACCTCGAAGAGCCGGAAGATGGGGTTGAACGCGAGCAGCTGCTTGACCTTCTCGTGCGCAGTCTCGACCTCCCACAGCACCGGGGAGAGGTAGAGCCAGATTCGAGTGAAGAACGGCAGGAAACTGGTCATGTCGCGGAAGTAGACCTGCAGGGTCGCCATGAACGCGGCGAGGCCGCAGGCGAACAGCATGATGAGGCCGAACACCGGGATCGCCAGCAACTGCACGGGCGAGAAGTGAAGCGGCGTGGCCGCGCCCTTTCCGGCAGCAGCCTGCCAGCCGTCGAACACGCCGTTCACGCGCAGCAGGAAGAACACGACCACGATGATGAGTGAGGGCAGGAAGCGCAGGAACGCCGTGCGCACCGCGGACAGCGGCAGCAACAAGCGTGGGAACGCGGTGTTCATCACCAGCCGGCCGCCGCCGACGACCGAGGCGGCGCCCATGCTCATCGAGGCGGAGATGAAGTTGAAGGCGAACAGGCCGACCAGCAGGTGGGCGAAGAACTCCGGGCCCTTGCTGCCGCCGGCGATGATGACGACCAGGAGGTAGTAGACGAGCGCGCTGAGCGTCGGGTTGAGCACGAGCCAGAACTGGCCGAAGAAGGTGCGGGAGTGAGCGGCGCGCATGGTGGCGCGGGAGAGCTCCGCGGCGAAGTGGCGCCGGCCCCACATCTCTCGCACGTACGGCAGCAGCGGCGGGATTCCGGCGCGGTGCGGCTCGAAGGTCTGCATCGCCCGTGCGCGGGTGCGCGAGTCGGACGGGGTGCTCACATGGCCTCCGATGCCAGACGGTGCTCGGCAAGGTGTGGGAAGCCGCGTGGCTGACGCGCAGCGCGGCAGTGGCAGTCTAGCCATTCAGGGGCGCGCGACTCGGCGTGCTACCCCGCCGCGCGAGCGATGTCGTCGTAGACGCGCATGAGGGTGCGGGCGTCCGATTCCCATGACAGTTCCGGCGCTGCTGCGGCGATGTTTGCAAGGTAGCCGGGGTAATTGGTGACGACCTCGCGCACGGCACGGGCGAGGTCGGCCGGGTCGCCGATCCGGTACGTCTGGCCGAGCCGGTATCGATCGACGATTTCCTTCACTGCGGGCGCGTCGGAGGCGACCATGGGCACGCCGGCGTGGACGGCGTGGAACAGCTTGTTCGGCATGGCGAGGCGGTAGCTCTCGAATGTGTCGGTGTGGGTGATGAGGGCCAGGCCCTGCTCTCGAAGCAGCGCGGTGACGCCGTCGACCGGGAGTGCGGGGCGGACGGCGACGCCGGCTGCCTGCAGAGCGTCGCGGTGGCGCGCGAGCCAGCCGTCATCTGCTGGGCCGATGAGCGTGACCAGCAGATCAAGCATGTGTGCGGCGGCGATGACCGTCTCAAGTTCACGGTGGGCGTCGACGCGCCCCGCGTAGACCAGGCCTTTCGGTTGAGGCATTGGTGCGTGCTCGCCCGCGCTACCCGCTGATGCCAGGGCTGCGTCGGCCGGATGGTTCGCCAGCGTGGTTCGGCTGAACTGCGACTCCGCGATCGACTGCGTGGCAGATTCCTCGGCGGCGCCTACCGTGGCGGAACCATCCGAATTCAAGGGGAAGGTGTTGCGCACGACGTGCACGTGCTGCCAGCCATACCGCTGGCGCAGCGCTTGTGCGACGCCGTCGCCGACGGTGATGACGGCAGCCGCCGACGCCCCAAGACGCTGCTCCGTTGCACGATCTCGAAGGTCCTGCAGCGGTGTCGGCCGGTATTGACGCTGCCTGCCCGACCACAGTTCGTGCGAGTCGTAGACCAGCGGCACCGCGCGCTGCTCGGCGAGTGCGGCGCCGGCCTCGAGCGCGGTGAAGTCGTGTGCGTGGACCGCGTCGAACTGCAGGGACGCTGCCTGATGCGACGCCTGCGCCGCCCACAGCCCGAAGCCGCGGGCGCGCACGCGTGGCAGCAGGAACCAGCGCAGGAACGCTCGCATCGGGCCGAGCGCGGTGGTGCGCTGCGATGACAGCGGCGGCCGGCCGGCCGATGTGACGGTGATGCCCGGCGGCGGCGCGTAACCCTCGGGCACGGCCTTGCCGATGATGTGGACGCTGTGTCCGGCTTGGACCAGGGCGGAGGCCTCGCGCAGCACCCGGGTGTCCGTTGCCACGGAGGTGGCGACGAGCATCAGGATGCGCACGCGCGCCACGATACTTCAGGACCCGCGCGGTGCTTCGCGGCTACGCGCGCGGGATGAGGCCGCTGTGCGCCGTCTCGGATGCGCGCCGATGGGGTTCACGCCGCCTTCGTGGATCGACGCTACGTGCGCTTGCTGAGCCCGCTGTCGTGTGTCGTGGCTGCGCCGATGGAGTCGGGCTGCTCTTGAGAACCGAAGTTACGCGCGTGGGATGAGCCCGCCGTCGGGTGTCGCTGTCACCGGGATGGGGTCGCACAACTCGCCGATGAAGCGGCCGTTCTCGTAGTTGCGGAAGCCGATGAGGAACCACGAGCCGTCGTGCTGAACGAGCCGGGCCGCGTAGAGCGAGTCGTGCGGGAAGCGGCTCGCCGCGCGGATGTCGAACGGCCCTGAGAGTGACTCGCCGCTGCAACTGAAGACGCCGCCGGCGCCAAACTTCCTCTTGAACTCGTCACAGAGTTCGTTGTAGCCGACGCACCACAGCAGCACCGGCACGCCGTCGATGACCTCGGACTGCAGCACCTCGAGTTGCGCGAACCCGGAGCCGTTCGCCGCAGCCGGCGGGCACACCTGCCAAGTGCGCAGGTCGGCGCTGGTCGCGAGGCCGATGGTGCCGCGGCCGTGGCTGTCGCCGGTGTCGTGGCGGGCGGTGAGGAACATCCACCACAGGCGGTCCGGGCCGCGGAACACCCAGGGGTCGCGCCAGGTGACGTCGGTCCAAACGCCGTCCTCGAGCACCTCGTACCAGGTGTCGTCGGCTTCCAGCGCCCACCCGGGGGTCTTCTCCCATGCGATGAGGTCAGAGCTGGTGGCGTGCACAACGCGCTGGATGTGGCCGTCGTCGGCGCGGGTGCGGCCGGTGTAGAACATGTGCCAGAGGCCGGATTCCTCGCGCACGACGCTGCCGGTCCAGGTCGTCCAGTCCTCGAACGCGGGCGCCGGCGAGGGCGTGAGCGCGTCCGGCAGCGTCTCCCAGGTGATGAGGTCGCGTGAGCGCGAGTGCCCGACGAAGGTGTTGTGGTGACGCAGTTCGGGGTCGCCCAGATCGCGTGAGGCCCGCAGATAGAACGCGTGGTGGTAGTCGCCGTCGTGGGTGAACCAGCAGTCCCAGACCCAGCTCTCAGGCAGACGCAGCGCCATCTGATCCCCTCAGTTCGTGACGATGATGTCTAGCAGCCAGGGTGAGGAGCCTGCCGGCTCGTGCAACTCGCATGACCACTGTTTCGAGAGTATCCCCGCGACCTCGGATGGGGACTTCGCGGCTCGCGGGGCCGTGCAGAGCATGCGAGCGGCCAGGCCTCGGTAGTGCTTGGACATGTGGGTGATGACGCTGCGCGCCCGGCCCGTCTGTTTGAACACGCGCAGCGCGACAGTGCTCTCCGACGCCGGGGTGAAGACCCCGGAGTAGGTCGAGGAGCGGCAGTCCACGACCAGACCGCGGCCGGCGCGCTCGCTGAGCGCGGCTGTCACCGGCGCGCGCCAGACCGCGTTCGACATCTGCGCTTTGTAGGAGGGGATGCTGTCCGTCAGCCGCAGCGCGCCGAACAAGGCGGAGATGATGACGATGCTGGAGTCGGCCCGGCGCCTCGCGGCCGCCGGCAGGTTGGCGTAGCCCAGCGCCGCGTAGAGCACGCCTGAATAGACCTCGTGCGCTGGCGCAGTACGGGCCCTGCGGATCGCGGGCGGCTGAGCGCGCCACTTCGCGCGGCGGGCGTCTTGCAGATGTTGTGCGAAGGACAGCGAGCCGAGGTCGCAGGGTTCGCCGCTGGTCGGCGCGGTCTTGCCCTCGCTGGGCGGTAGGAGGATCAACATGCGCGGCCTACACCTGCGAGGCCGCGGCCAGCACGCCGTGTGCGGAGCCGCGGGCCAGCACGACAGGGGGTGGAAGGTGCGCCGGCCGGTCCGGTGCGGTGGCCGCGCCGGCGGCGAGCTTGGCCGGCTGGGCGAGCGGCTTGCCTGGTGGCGTGACGCCGGTCGCCGACTGCGTCGCGGGCGTGCCGCCCGCCCGGATGACGCTGTCGGGGTTCGTGCCCGGGTGCGCGGCACTCAGGCTCGCAGGCCAGGTGTGCACGCGCAGGGCGAATGCGGTTGCGGGGTCGCTGGTGTCGCCGGCGTCTTCCCAGGTTGCGTATATGAGAGTCGCGTCAGCGGGCAGACGGCGGGCGAGCGCGTCCATCGCGATCTGTAGGGCCTCGGATTGCACAGCGTCCAGATAAGGCTCGAGCGCGCTCTGCCAGACCAATGTTGTGTGGTGCGGGCGTGGTTGCAGCGCAATCACGAAACTGGCCGCGTCGGCCTGCTCGATGGCGGGCCGATGCTGCCCGACCGCGGCGATGGCCGCACCGAGCCGCGCGAACCGCTCGGTGTCGTCCACCCAGATATACGAGGAGAGCAGTGCCCGGCCGTGCGTGGTGGTGGCGTCAACCGGGTGCAGGTCGCAGCCTCGGCGGCTGGCGATGACGACCCCCGGGCAGGCGGAGTCGTCGACGCCGAGATTGAGCCCCGCTGAGCACGCGAGCTCCACGAGGTCGACCGGGCGACCCACGGGCGCGCACTCCAATGCCCGACGCAGCGGAGCCTGCCGACCCGGCTCGTTCGTCTGCGGCGCGCGGGCGAAGTAGTCCTGAACGATGCCGGGGTTGGCGGTGAGCGCGGTGAGGACGCCAGCTGCGAAGTGTGGGGACTCGGGGTCGGCGTGCCCGCCGAGGGTCGGCAGGTGCAGCGCGAGTCCGGGCGCCCGCCGCGTGAGCGCGAGGTAGTGCAACGCGGCCATGACGCGTAGCGGGATGTGGTCGCCGAAGCGCACAGCGGTGACGTCCAGCCCGGCCGGCGGCGCCCATTCGGCGGCAGTGTCGGCGCAGGCCCGGAGCAGGCGGGCAGCCACCGGCGAACCGCTGGCTGCGCAGCGGTCGGCCTGCCACATGCACGCGTCCTGCAGCGTCACCCGCCCGTCTGCGGCGCCGTGCGCACGAGGCGGTAGCGCTGAGGTGGCCGGCATGCGCGCGAGTGTAGGTCTGGGCTCGGCTGCCGCAGCGCCCCCGCGGGCCAGCCGCGACCGGGGCCGCGCCCGTGCGTCAGAGCCTCGGCGGGGGAGGCCGGAGCCGGCATGTCTGTTCGGCCGTTTCGCGCCGCCGGCAGCCCGGACTGCGCTTAGGTGCCGGGCTAGGCGCGGCTGCCGCCGCCGGATGTCGGGCGGCATCCGTGTGTTCCACGCGCTGCGTGGGTATCACCCGCAGGTGTGCCGCGGCTCCCGGCCGCGGGCAGAGGGGAGACCGTCATGGACGACCGCAGCACAGAAGAGGCTCGCTTAGGGGCGTTGGGCTACCGGCAGGAGCTCTCACGGGTCCTGAGCAAGTTCGACAGCTTCAGCGTCGCTTTCACGTACCTCTCGCCGATGGTCGGCATCTACTCGTTGTTCGTCCTCGGCGCAGGCGCCGGCGGGCCGAGATACATCTGGCTGATGCTAATCCCGGTGGTCGGGATGTTCTTCGTGGCGAAGGTGTTCGGCGAGCTCGGCAGCGCGTACCCGGTCTCCGGCGCGCTCTACCAGTACTCCAAGTTCACAGTCGGTCGGCGCTACGGCTGGTGGGTCGGCTGGTTCTACCTCATCGCGCTGCTGGTGACGATCGCCGCGGTCGACACTGGCGTGGTGCCGTATGTCTGCACCTTGCTCAACCAGTGGTTCGACATGGGCCTGGATCCGGCGAACCACACCACCATCGCGTTGATGACGCTGACGCTGCTCGCGATCCAGACAACCTTGAACGTCACCGGTGCGAAGATGATGGGCCGCGTCGCGGGCTTCGGCTCGTATGTGGAGTTCCTCGGCACGTTCGGCATCGCCGTCATCCTGCTGGTCGCGGGCTTCAACCACGGTTTCGGATTCCTGTTCACGACCCAAGGCGCGGAGAACCCGGCGACGAACTCACTCGGGGTGGACTTCCACGGGAACTGGTGGCTCGGCGCGGCGCTCGTGGCTGTCCTCGCGCACGCCTACATCTTCTACGGCTTCGAGTCCGCGGGCGATGTGGCAGAGGAGACGGTTGAGGCGAGCCGACAGGTGCCGCGCGCGATGCGCAACGCGCTGGTGGTCGGCGGTGTTTCCTCGTTCGTGCTGGTCGCAGCGCTGCTGCTCGCGACGCCGAAGGATGCCGCGGGGTATGCGAAAGCGACGTCGTTCGACGGCGGCATCCCCTACATCTTGGAGACGAACATCCACTCCTCGTTCCTGCGCGACCTGTTGCTGCTCGCCGTGTGCTTCGCGTTCTTTTCCTGCGGCTCCTCCATCCAGGGCGCGAGCGCGCGCATGCTCTACTCCTACTCGCGCGACGGCGCGATGCCCGCCGGGCGGTTCATCTCCAAGGTGCACCCGCGCTTCAAGACCCCCGTCAACGCGCTGCTGCTTGGGGCCGTCGTGCCGCTGCTGTTCACGCTGATGGTCAACATCACGCCGAGCAAGGACGTGAAGGTCGGCTTCGTGACGTATCCCGCGAACGTCTCGGCTCTGACGTCGTTGGTCTCCTTCGGCGTCAGCGGCATCTACCTCGCGTTCCTGCTCACTGTGCTCGGCGCTTTCATCGCGCGGCTCCGTGGCTGGCGGCCCAGCGGTTCCTACATCGTGCGCAGCGGGCTGCTCGTCACCGTGCTGGCGCTGGTCTACCTGGTCGCGATGTTCGTCAACGTCGTCATCCCGACGGGGCTCTCAAGCCCACGCGGGGCGCTGTTCAACCTCGACTGGGTGACGCTGGTGGTCATGGCCGGCATCGCAGTTGTCGGGCTCGTCATCTCCTTCTTCGCGGGCAGGTCGATGCAGGAAGTCGCACATGAGCACGAGGCGGGCGGTTGAGGCATCTGGAGTGAGTCGTGGGCCTCGTCGGCATCGGCGAGGCCCTTCGGCTTTCCCGGTCAGGTGTCGGGCGCGGGTAGATTGCAGCCGCGGTCGCCTGCCGGCGCTCCGCTATGGGCGAGGGGAAGGCCAGGTCGCCATGTGTAGCCCTGTTCGGTGCCGCAGGTGCGGCAAGACGACGTGGTCAGGTTGCGGCGAGCACATCGAGCAGGCGCTCGCGGGGGTGCCGGCCGACCAGCGCTGCACATGCGCCGGCAAGCCCTCTGGTGCCGCGCAGTCGGCCGCAGCGCCGCAGCAGAAGTCGGGCTTCTTCAAGATCTTCGGGCGCTGAGCGCCTGGGTGCCCGCGGTGGTCCGCCGGTTCAGGCTCGCGCGCTTCGCCGGGCGCGGATTACCATGCGGCGTGCCCTTTGCGCCCCGACTCGCCAAGGTCTTGGCGTGGATCGCCGCAGTGACCGCCTGCCTCGGCACCGAACTGGTCGGGGCGACCTGGCCCGGCTACTCCTCATGGCGGCAAGTGGTGAGCACCCTTGCCGCCGTTGGCGCACCCACCCGGCCGCTCATGAACGCCGTGCTTGTGGTGACGCTGCTGGCGCTCGCGGCCCTGGGTTTGGTCCTGCGCGCAGCGAGCGCACTCGGACGCGGTTTCCTGATGATCTCCGCCGCCGCGGTCGCATTCGCGGTTGCCTTCCCATTTCCCGCGCCCGACGTCGACACCGGCCCGCACACCGCTGCGGTGACTTTCGCCATGGTGATGCTCGGCTTCGCCCCGCTCGCATGTTGTGCGTCATGGCGCCGCGGGCAGTGGGGCCAGCGATGGCGTCAGGTGCTTCCGGCGACATTGGTGTTGGTCGCGATGGGTCTGACATTCCTCGCCAACTGGCTAAAGAAGTCCTCCATCATGGGCGTGACTGAACGGGTGTTCGTCGCAGCGGAGATGGCCGTGCTGATCTGGGCTGTGTCGGCGGGCGTGCGGCCGCGCGAGGTCTCAGGCCTTCCGGGCGGTGCGGGCGAGTCGGTGGAGGTGCCGACGCAGGGGCTGCCAGCGGGTGCGGTGGCCGTCTCGGCGACTCAGGTTCAGAGCCAGTCACGCGCCTAGCTTGTTCGCGGCTGCCGCCGTGAAAGCGTTCTCAGATCACAGGGGACGCCTACCGCAGTCCCACGGGATTCCCACCCGGCCACTGCCAGTCTTGCACCGATGAGGCCAGCCAGCGGACCGGTGCCTGCGCCGGTCCGCCTTGTTAAAGGAGGCGCCATGACCACATCAACCCGCCGCGCTCGTATCGCAACCGCGATCGCGTCCGCAGCACTCATCGCGGCTGCGGGTTCCCTCGGGAGCCCGGCATCAGCCGCGAACAACACCGCGAAGGCCACCAGCATCGCGGTGAAGGCACCAGGCAAGCCGAAGGTCGCCTGCGAGAGCAAGCCGACCGCCAAGGCCCAGGCCAAGTGCGCCGCCAACCAAGCAGCAAAGAAGGCGGCCAAAGCCGCCAAAAGGGCTGCGAAGAAGGCTGCACACAAGGCCGCCAAGAAGGCTGCGAAGCACGCCTGAGGTCGGGGGTGCCCGCGCGTGTGCTACGCGCGGGCACCCTCATCTGGGCGACCCGCCCGGGCTGTTGCACACATGGCTCCGATGCCGACTCACAGCGTTGTCGCCCAGCACGCGGACTGGGTTCGCGCAGCGCCGGAACAGCAGCGTTACTCGCCGCGCCCTTCAGCATCGCCGAGTGCCCAGACGTCAAACTCGTCGAGGTCGATGACCCGAATGCCGTTGGCGCTCAGGATTCCTGCAATCTGGGCACGATGCTCGGTGGCGTGATGTACCGCCTGCGCGAGAATCGTTGACCGCGCACGCGTTACCGTGGTTCCGTCGGGCCGAGTGTGAGGGAGAATCGCTTCCGGTTGGTGGGATTGATCGCGTAGGGCAGCGTCGTAGACCGTGACAGCAGCCGCTAACGATTCGATGTTCTCCGGGGGAGCAGCAGCATCCCGCTCGAGCAGATCGACCTCGGCTCCGAGCCGCTGGGCGTAGAACCCGGCTGACCGCACGAAATGGCGGACGATGCCGTGCACAGTCCATTCCGGTTCATGGTTCGCGTGCAATGCGAGCGACTCCTCGGGCGCGTCTGCCAGTGCAGCGAGCACGCCTTGGTTTGCCCAGGCCATGTGTCGCAGCAGTCGGTCGAGGGTCTCGTCGCTTGCGCTGTCCATGTGCGCATCCTGCCTTGTGCGTGTGTGTCGAGTCTTGCGATGGGCGGGTGCGAACTCTGCGCCACAGCGGTGCGCCCGGGCTCAACTCCAGCGAGCGGGACGCCGATACATTCGCCGGATGGAGTCTGTGTGCACTCAGCGGCTGCGCTTTCGACATTGGGCAGTCGACGATGCGGAGGTTTTTCTGGATATCTACCGGCGCGATGAGGTCGCACGCGGGATTGAGCCGCCTCCGCGCAAGCCCCTTGAGGATGTTGACCAGGCGCGCGGCCGGATTGAGCGCTGGCGTGCACACGAGGCAGGGTTGCCTAGCCCCATGGGCTTGTGGGCCGTCTGCGAGATTGGCCATGAAGCCTCCCCCATCGGCACGGTCCTCCTGCATCCACTGCACGATGAGGCAGGTCCGACAGACCAGGTTGAAATCGGCTGGCACTTGCACCCGCGATCGCAGGGCCAAGGATTTGCCACAGAAGCAGCACAGGCGGTTCTGGCTGCCGCGGCCGCTGCGGGCCAGCAGCGGGTCTTGGCGCTGACGATGATCGACAATCTCAAATCCCAAGCAGTGGTGAGGCGCCTAGGCATGACCGACGACGGGCTGACGAGCCGCTGGTTTGGGTTGGAACTTCGCCAGTTCTCGCTGGTTTTGGGCGGCTAACGTTGTCTGTGGTTAGTGTCTTTCGCTGAGGCGCTGGAAGGCCCGATTCCTTGCGTGGATGTGCTTGCGGCAGTGGGTGCGCGGGCTCACGCCGAGGTGTGTCGGCTGTTCGGTCCGCATGGGGCGCTTAGATAGCGGTGTGGAACTCCGCGGACGGATCTCATCGGACTTGCCGCTGCTGGTCGTGGCGTTGCCCGAGGAAGCCGCGGCGCTGGATTCGCGGCTACCTGTGCTCGTGACCGGACCGGGCAAAGTACGCGCAGCGAACGCAGTGGCGAGCGCGCTCGCTGCCGCCCGCCCGGCGTCAGTCGTCAACATCGGAACTGCCGGTGCCCTGCGCGAAGGGCTGGTGGGCGTTCACGAGGTTGGCACGGTGCTGCAGCATGACTTCGACGACGCCGGGGTGTTCGCCACGCTCGGCGCCCGCTACGGCGCTCCCATCGACTTAGGAGCTGGGCTGGTTCTCGCGACAGGGGACCGATTTGTGGCAGGCGGCGCGATGCGGGAAGCACTCGCAGTTCACGCGCATCTGTGTGACATGGAGGGCTACGCGGTCGCGCTCGCCGCTCACGCCGTGGAGGTCCCAATGCGCCTGGTCAAACTTGTCAGCGACGACGCCGATGAATCAGCCGGCGCCACATGGCAGGCGGCGCTTGCCGGCCACGCCCGCACACTCGCTGATTGGGTGCTCCACAACATTGCGGTCCCCGCGGCCTAGCCTCCGAGCCGGAACTGCCCAGGAGACCCGATCAGGCGCCAGCTTCGTTTCCGATAGACACGTCTCGGCAGGGCTAGATCTGGTACCCAGAAATTAGAGCCATCAGCACTATTCGAAGATTGACGTCGGTGAATCCTCTGGTAACTTGAAGCCGTTGTTCACTGCTTCTCCCACAGGCAGCGGTTCTCGGCTGTTGGCAATCTCGCCACGGCGCCCAGTTAGTTAACAACCCCGCACCGGCCGCAGTCGACGTCTATCTAGGCTCCTGTCGGGCAAATCAGTCGATTCGCATATGTCGACGTCTGATGTGCGGCGATAAGATGTTGAACATTGTTACGCGCGGATTTAAGCCCTTCCTTTCGCAGCAGGCTGCATACCATGCTGCGCCTAGGGTGAGTGCCTCAGCCGTGTGCGCAATGGCAACTGAAATCGGTACTCGTAACTCTTGAAACAGCAAGTGTTCGCGAAATTATCGTGCTGACGCAAGATTGCCTTTAAGCTGAGAGCAAGAAGCTGCTATCTACGGAACAGGCTTGCTGCCATCACTCCGCGCAAGACAGTCCTCTCGGGGTTGTGGCCATAGCGTGTTATCACAGATTGCCAACTGTTTTGGACTTCGGCCGAATGTTCGTGATTTTGAGAATTTCGACTCGCCGTGTGTCCAGCTAGCATCTGCGAATGCTGCTCAACAGGAATGTACTCGGTCCACGGAACAGGCACCAGGTGGATTCGCCCATCTCCTCCCCGAGTTGGAATCTCGTCGATTCGGGGAACGGCACGATACCCATGTGCGGAGATTGTGACCAGTGATGCACCATCGCCTGACTGTTGCGAGTTTGCACGAAGAATATTCTGTGTTGCAGAGTCGGGGTGAGCGAAAGCTGATTGTCCGATGTAGTTGGCGAGTGCTTCATGCTCCCAGAAGCAGGCGTCTGGATTTGAGCTGTAAGGAGACTGCGAATCTAGGTTTCGATCCTCTTGATACAGAGGAATAGTGAGGAGCGGGGAGAATCCAAAATACACAGCCCAGAAATACTGTTTGTGGAATTCGTTAAAGATGCGCCGAGCTTCCGCCAATTCGAGTGTTTGGAACCGAGCAGGATCTTCCACAAGATCTGCAGCGTCTAGTTGCCTTGAATCAATAATGTTTAGTGGTCCAGTTTTGCTAAAGCCGAAATCATCGCCGGGTCCTGCATTTTGGTCATTCATTAGTTTAACCATTTCCTGTTGAGCCAGCGCAGTGAAGAGCATCCGAAACTCAACTTCGTCAGTACGATTTGTAGCGCCAAAAAGTGCCTCGAATTCGCGATTTGACATGACGGTCAAGTTGCCTGAACCTGATTTGGTCGCCTTTCGCGCCTGGCGTTCAACCTCCTTGATTTTGCGATTCAACTTCCAATCAGACACCGCACCGTCGCCTCGACCAGAGAGTTTTGAGGGATTTCGGCTAAACGAAAGATTTGGTGCCGCCTCACAGCCGTAAATGATGCCTGCATGAGTTGCATACTCAGGAAAAGGTTTTGTGACGGAGGCCGTCAAAGTTTGTGTTCTTTGTACCGTGATCCACTGGCCTTGTGAATTCTGAACTCGCTCAGTCCAAGCAATGACCAATTGCCCCGAGTAAGTCATCGACCCCATCGTATGGTGCAAGAACCTTGCAAGGACAAATGGATTTCCATTCAAGTGTCCGCTTTGGCAGTGAAGGACTGAACGCCAGTTGTTTAGATCGGGAGATAAACCGAATGTCGCGTGCAAGTCGGCAAGCCGGTCGTTGGCGAAATAATTGTCAAACTGGAACTGAGGAAGTGTCTTTTCAAATAAGCGTTGCGCAGTGCCCCAGACATGCAGACTGTTGAGGGGCAGCATCTGGTGCCAAGCTTCGCTTGCTTTTCCTTCTCGTTGCGAAGTCAAGTCAGCCAACTGTGTATTGAGAGCACCGACCTCGGGATTGATCTTGACGAAGATGAGAACCGCAAAGCCGACAGCAGCCACGAGTAGGAACAGGTAACCGTGACCGAGTTTGATTGCAACAAAAGCCGCGGCCCCAGCGAGTGCTACGCATAGAAACCTGGCGATGCGCCACCATTTTCGTCGTGAATTTCCCTTGGCAACACCTGTTTCCAGGTCGCGCAATTGAGCAACTGTCGCAATATTGGCCCGCTCATCAACTCCAGCGCGCTGGACCAACGCCTCGAAATATTCGCTGACATTTCTAGCGTGCGCGTCAGCGAAATACGCTGCGTACTCATCGACAGGCGAGGCTATGTCCTCCATGGCTAGAAGAAAGTGCTCCGGGCTGCAGCTTTGGTTTCCTGAGAAGCTGAAAACGGAATGCGCGTTGTGTAACCGGCCTTGGTCGCAACAATTTGTTTCGTAGGCCAGGAAAAAATGTCACGGTTCCATGTGGCGACGGTGTCGTTGTATAGGTTGCGAGCGGCCGTGATTTCCTTTTGCAGGTAAGAGTTCTGACGCATCGCCTCTGCAATGTTCTCCTGTGCCCGGAGTTCTGGGTAGGCTTCAAAAGCGACATTGATACGACCGAACATGCTGTCAACGGAGGCGGATCTGTCGTTTCTTGCCTGATCGGCATCCGGGTTCACCCCAGACCGAAGGGCTGCAACGCCCATCATGACTTCCTGATCAAGATTCACAGACTTGGATACCAGAGCGGCGAGATTTTGGAGAATCACTACGCGCTGCTCCAGGTAGTTGTCAACTTGCGAAGCTGCGGCCTGAATTTGCTGTTGCAGTTGCTTCAGGTACGCCCCCGCATTCGTCTTCATGAACTGGAAGATGACGCCTGGGAGCAACCCAGCGACCGCCCCGGTCGCTCCAAACACTGGTTTATGCCCGGCTAGGAGTCCGATTCCCGCGCCGAGCAGAATGCCCAGAATCCAGAGGGATACTTCGAAGAAGCGAGTGCCCCAGCCGATAGTGACCGACAGCTGCTTGTCAATGACATTGATGTCCTGGCCTTCAGGGTTGACTGGACCGGTTTTTTCGTCAAGATCGTTGGGCATGGTCACCTCAGGGCTTAGGCGGGAAGGCCAGAATGGTGCCCGAGACCATACCGGAGTAGGTATCGATTTGGCTATGGTCGCAAGCCAAATCCACACGCGATGTCTGAGCCTGGTCCGACTCGGCGGCTGCGGAGCCTCGCGGAGCTTGACGTAACGGACGCGGGACCCTCACCGATGCTTGGCCAGCGAGACACCAGCGCCAGAAAGGGCGTGATGCAGGTGCTGGTGACAGTGTCGGTTTAGGCAGCGGCTGCTGTCGTGGTGGTGATTTTGTTCTCGTATTCGATGGGTGTCAACCCGCCGAGTGAGTCTTGCGGGCGTTGACGGTGGTACTTGCGTTCGATCCACACGATGATCGCCAGACGCAGTTCTTGGCGGCTGGTCCAGCGGCGCTGGTTTAGCACGTTGGTTTGCACGAGCGACCAGAAGCTCTCCATCGCGGCGTTGTCGCCAGCGGCGCCGACTCTGCCCATCGATCCGACCATGCCGTGCCGGTTGAGTGCGTGGCCCATCTTGCGGGAGCGAAACTGGCTGCCCCGGTCTGCGTGGAGGATGCATCCGGCGACGTCGTGGCCCTCGATGCGGCGGCGGGTGACGGCGTTGCTCAACGCATCAACAGCCAGTTGGGCTGTCATGCGGTCGTTGATGGAATAGCCCACGATCCGGTTGGCATAGAGGTCCTTGATGGCGCAGCAGTAGACCTTGCCCTCGCTGGTGCGGTGTTCGGTGATGTCGGTCAGCCAGACCCGGTTTGGGGCGTCGGCGGTGAAGACCCGCTGGACATGATCGTCGAACACCGGCGGGCCGGCCTTGGTGCCCTTGCCGCGGCGCTTGCGCTGCGCCGCGGACAAGATCCCCGACTGCGAGCACAGCGACCATGCCGTCCGCCGGCTGCCCTGCCAGCCGGCCTTGCGCGCCTGATGTGCCAGGAACCGGTACCCGAACGTCGGGTCCT
>JAGWWW010000034.1 GCA_018970205.1 Actinomycetales bacterium | reverse complement strand
CCGAGCAGCACGCGCTCGTCACACAGGCAACCACCCGCAGTTGCGAGCAGGCCTACGCGGCATATCAGGAGATGCTCGATGCGGGAGTGGCGCGCGAGGTCGCGCGCACCGTGCTGCCGCTGGCCATCTACTCATCGGCCTACGTCACGATGAACGCGCGGGCGCTGATGAACTTCCTGTCCCTTCGCCGGTCGTCTCCTGACTCTCGCTTCCCGTCATTCCCGCAGCGGGAGATCGAGATGGTCGCGGAGAGATATGAGGACGCCTGGCAGGCGCTGATGCCCCTCACGCACGCGGCCTTCGTCGCCAACGGCCGGGTCGCGCCCTGACCTCGATGACGCAGCCGATGCCAGCCGCAGACCCGCGCCGCCCTTTCGGCGAGCTGCTCACCGCGATGGTGAGCCCCTTCACCGCCGCCGGCGATCTCGACCTCGAGGCGGCTTCCCGGCTCGCGCAGCGGCTCTTCGGACAAGGCCACGACGGCCTCGTCGTCAACGGCACGACGGGGGAGTCCCCGACCACCAGTGACGCCGAGAAGTCCGAACTCATCCGCGCGGTCGTCGCCCGGGCCGCCGGCGAGCGGCATGTGCTCGCCGGAGTGGGCACGAACCACACCCGCCACAGCATTGAATTGGCCCACGCCGCCAAGGAGGCGGGTGCCACCGGCCTGCTGGTCGTGACGCCGTACTACAACCGGCCGCCGCAGACCGGGCTGATCGCTCACTTCACCGCCATCGCCGACGCCACCGACCTGCCGGTGATGCTCTACGACATCCCCGGCCGCACCGGCGTGGCCATCGAGCCCGAGACCTTCGCGGTGCTCGCCGAGCACCCGCGCATCGTCGCGAACAAGGATGCCAAGGGCGATGTGGCCGCGGCGACACAGGTGATGGCCGCGACCGGTCTGGCGTGGTATTCCGGGGACGACCATCTCACCCTGCAACTGCTGCGCCGGGGCGCGGTCGGCGTGGTGTCGGTGGTCGGTCACGTGGTCGGCGCCCGTCTGCGCGAGATGATCGACGCCCACCACAACGGCGACGCCGAGCGCGCCCAAGCCGTGAACGAGGGGCTGCAACCGGTGTATACCGGCATGTTCCGAACCCAGGGCGTCATCCTCACCAAGGCTGCGCTGGCACTGCTCGGGGAGCCCGTCGGCGGGCTGCGGCTGCCGATGGTCGAGGCGACCGAGCAGCAGATCGAGCAACTGCGCGCCGACCTGCGGGCCGCGGGAGTGACCGTATGAGCCACGCCCACCCCGAGTTGTCGCCGCCGCCGGCCCTTCCCGCTGGCGGCTTGCGCATCCTGCCGTTGGGCGGATTGGGCGACATCGGCCGCAACATGACCGTGTTCGAGTACGCCGGCCGCCTGCTCATCATCGACTGCGGTGTGCTGTTCCCGGAGGAGTCCCAGCCCGGGGTCGACCTGATCCTGCCGGACTTCCGGGCCATTGAGGACAGGCTGTCCCAAATTGACGCGCTCGTGCTCACCCACGGCCACGAGGACCACATCGGCGCGGTGCCCTATCTGCTGCGGCTGCGCCCGGACATCCCGGTCGTCGCCTCGCGGCTGACCCTCGCGCTGGTCGAGGCCAAGCTCGCCGAGCACCGCATCAGCCCGCGCTCGCTACAGGTTCGTGAGGGCGGGGTGGAGAAGTTCGGCCCGTTCGAGTGCGAGTTCATCGCGGTCAACCACTCCATCCCCGACGCGCTCGCCGTCGCGGTGCGCACCAAAGCCGGCCAGGTCCTGCACACCGGCGACTTCAAGATGGACCAGTTGCCGCTGGACGGGCGCATCACCGATCTGAACACCTTCGCGCGCCTCGGCGACGCCGGGGTCGACCTGCTGCTGGTGGACTCCACCAACGCCGAGGTGCCGGGCTTCGTCACCAGCGAGCGCGAGATCGAGCCGGTGATTGACTCGGTGTTCTCGCGCGCGAGCGGCCGCGTCATCGTCGCCTGTTTCGCCTCACACGTTCACCGAGTGCAGCAGATCATCGACGCTGCCGCCGAGCACGGGCGCAAGGTGGCGCTGGTCGGGCGCTCGATGCTTCGGAACATGGCGGTCGCGAAAGACCTCGGCTACCTGAAGGTCCCCGACGGCATCATCGTCTCCTCCGACGACGTCATCGACATGCCCGACGACGAGGTGGTGCTCATCTGCACCGGCTCTCAGGGCGAGCCGATGGCGGTCCTCTCGCGCATCGCGAACCGCAACCACGCCATCGAGGTCGGCGAGGGCGACACGGTGGTGCTCGCATCCTCGCTCATCCCTGGCAACGAGAACGCGGTCAACCACGTCATCAACGGCCTCACCAAGTGGGGCGCCCGCGTGGTGCACAAAGGCAACGCACTCGTCCACGTCTCCGGCCACGCCGCGCAGGGGGAGTTGACGTACCTCTACAACATCGTCAAGCCCCGGCATGTGCTGCCGGTGCACGGCGAGTGGCGGCACCTGCGCGCGCAGGCTCAAATCGCGGTGCGCACCGGCGTGCCGCAGGAGAACGTGCTGCTCGCCGAGGACGGCGTGGTCGTGGACCTTGTCGACGGCCACGCGAGCATCACCGGCTATGTCCCCTGCGGCTACGTCTACGTCGACGGCTCCAGCGTCGGCGAGCTGACCGATGCAGACCTGAAGGACCGCCGCATCCTCGGCGATGAGGGCTTCGTCTCCGTCGTCATCGTGGTGGACCTCGTCGGGCAGAAGGTCGTCGCCGGCCCTGACATCCACGCCCGCGGCTCAGCCGAGGACGGCGAGGTCTTCGACGACGTGGTGCCCCTGGTGCGCAGCGCGGTGGAGGAGGCCCTGCGGCGAGGCGTCACCGACCGCTACGAGCTCTCCCAGATAGCCCGGCGCACCCTCGGCTCGTGGGTGGGCAAGAAACTGCGGCGAAAGCCGATGATCGTGCCGATGGTGGTCGAGGTCTGAGCAGCGCCTGCCGCAGCCTCCGGCCGCGGGTGGACAAGCAGCTACGCCACGCACCGGTAGCCGTCCCGACGGCGGTCGAGGTCTGAGCGGCGTGTGACGCCGGCCCACGTCGGTCCCGCGCCTTAGGTTGGGCCACATGGCCACCACCACCAAGCGCGCACCGGCCTCGCGCGCCCCTCGCTCCGGCGGGAAGGCCGCACAACCCGGCCGCTTCCGCCGGTTCGTGCGCGCACTCGGGCGCGGCATCTCGTGGTGCTGGCAGACCATCGCCCGCGGCTTGGGCAGCGTGGTGCGGCGGTTGAGCAGCGACGCCCGGGAACTCGACCCGGCACACAGCCGTGACGGCATCGGTTTGGCCTATCTGGTGGCCGCGGTGCTCACCGCGGCGGTCACCTGGTTCGGCACCCGCGGATTCATCGGGTCGTTCATCGACTCCGTGGTCGTCGGCGGGCTCGGCCGGCTCGCTGTGGTCGTCCCGATGTTCCTCGCCGCGCTCGCCTGGCGCTGGCTGCGTCACCCGGAGGACGTCGCCGGCACCGGGCGCATCTCGATCGGCGGCGGCCTGCTGTTGGTGTGCGGCGCGGGTCTGGTCCACGTCAACCGCGGCCTGCCCGAGCCGGTCGACGGCATCGCCGCGATGCGCGCCGGCGCCGGGTGGTTGGGCTACCTCGTCGCGGTGCCGATGCGAGCGGGCGTGGGTGTTCCGGTCACGGTTGTCATCTTGTCGCTGCTGTCGTTCTTCGGCCTGCTCATCCTCACCAGCACCCCGCTGGCCCGGATCCCCGACCGGTTCCGCGCACTCACCGGTGTGCTCAACCGTGCCGCGCAGCGAGTCCGGCCCGCTGCTGACGACGACATCGACCGCGTCGGAGACGAGCCATTCGAGAAGGTCCTCGCCTCTGACCCTGACGACGTCGTCGATGATGACGATGTTGATGACGACGCCTCCGAGGTCGACCAGGCCGACGACGAGCGAGCCGAGGTGCTCGACGACGACCACGACCTGCCGACCGTGGCCGAGCACGTGCCGCTCACCTCGGACATCACCGCCCCGGTCCCGGTGGTGGACCCCGACGCGACCGGCGTCATCCCCATCGTCCCCGCCGCCGCAGTCGGGGCGGCCGCGGCTGCACCCGCGACCACCGGCACGTCAGCGACCGGCTCAGCCGCCGCCGCTGGCGAGCAACTCACCTTGCGCACGCCGTATGAGTTGCCCGCCGTGACATTGCTCAAGCCCGGCCCGCCGGCGAAGGAGCGCACCAAGGCCAACGACGCCGTCGTGAAGGCCCTCACCGGGGTGCTCGAGGAGTTCAACGTCGACGCCACGGTCACCGGCTTCATGCGTGGGCCGACGGTGACGCGCTACGAGGTCGAACTCGGCCCGGGCGTCAAAGTCGAGCGGGTGACGGCGCTGACCCGCAACATCGCATACGCGGTCGCCAGTGCGGACGTGCGCATCATCTCCCCGATCCCTGGCAAGTCCGCCATCGGCGTGGAGATCCCCAACAGCGACCGCGAGATCGTCTCGCTGGCGGACGTGCTGCGCAGCCGCAACGCCGCCGCCGACCTGCACCCGCTCATCGTCGGCCTGGGCAAGGACGTCGAGGGCGGCTTCGTCTGCGCGAACGTCGCGCGCATGCCGCACGTGCTCGTCGCCGGCGCCACCGGCTCCGGCAAGTCCAGTTGCATCAACTCGCTCATCACGAGCGTGCTCATGCGCGCGACGCCGGACGAGGTGCGCATGGTGCTCATCGACCCCAAGCGGGTCGAACTCGCGCTGTACGACGGCGTGCCACACCTCATCACACCCATCATCACCGACCCCAAGAAGGCAGCCGACGCGCTCGCCTGGGTGGTCAAGGAGATGGACTTGCGCTACGAGGACCTCTACACCTACGGCTTCAAGCACATCGACGACTTCAACAAGGCCGTGCGCGCCGGCAAAGTGCCGCAGGCCGCTTCAGCGAAGCGGCCGCCGGCGCCGTACCCGTATCTGCTGGTCGTGGTCGACGAGTTGGCCGACCTGATGATGGTCGCGCCGCGCGACGTCGAGGACGCGATCGTGCGAATCACCCAACTCGCGCGCGCCGCCGGCATCCACTTGGTCCTGGCCACGCAGCGCCCGAGCGTGGACGTGGTGACGGGTCTGATCAAGGCCAACGTG
This sequence comes from Actinomycetales bacterium, assembly GCA_018970205.1. GTDB lineage: Bacteria > Actinomycetota > Actinomycetes > S36-B12 > UBA5976 > RFTO01. The sequence continues at coordinate 11,424 of JAGWWW010000034.1, read as the reverse complement.
CCGAGCCGGCTCGCATTCGCGACCTCGAGTGTGACCGACAGTCGCGTCATCCTTGACCAGCCGGGCGCGGACAAGCTCATCGGCCAAGGCGACGGGCTGTTCCTGCCCATGGGCGCCGGCCGATCCATCCGCATCCAGGGCGCATTCGTCCCCGAGTCGGAGATTCGCGCGGTGGTCGCCCACTGCCGCAAGCAGCAGGCGCCGGCGTATCGCGAAGACGTGTTGGCACCGGCCGCAGCCTCGCGCGACATCGACGCCGACATCGGCGACGACCTCGACTTGCTGATGCAGGCCGTCGAGCTCGTCGTCAGCACCCAGTTCGGCAGCACCTCGATGCTGCAGCGCAAACTGCGCGTCGGCTTCGCCAAGGCCGGCCGGCTCATGGACCTCATGGAGAGCCGGAACATCGTCGGCCCGTCCGAGGGCTCAAAAGCGCGAGAGGTGCTTGTCCGCCCGGACGACCTGCCCGCTGTCCTCACCGACCTTCGCGGCTGACGCGCGACGCGGCGCGCACGGTGTCCGCTGAGCGGTCGCTCGCGGCAACCTGCCGGCAGCGACGGGCGCGGGCGCTCACCATGGATGAGCCATGGATTCCAGCATCGGAAGTCGCCTCCGCCATGCCCGCGAGGAGCGCGGGCTCAGCATCGCGCAGCTCTGCGAGGCAGTGCGCCTGCGCCCGAGCGTGATTCATTGGATCGAGTCCGACGACTTCACCCCCTGCGGCCCGCCGGCGTATGTGCGCGGCTACTTGCGCAGCCTGGCCACCTACCTCGATCTACCGGCCGACGACATCGTCGCGGCGTACATGCGCGAGTACCAGCCGGCCCCGCCGCGGGCGCTGCCCCGGCACACCGAACGACCGTCGCGCCGCGGGTCCGTTCGCGGCACTTCCTCCGGCGATGGCGCGGGAGCACCTGGCCAGGCCGATTCCCGCGACGGCTCAGTCGTCGAGAGCGAGCAGGCCCGGCGTCGCGCCAGTCGTCGACGCGTGTCGCGGGTGGCCGCGTCAGCAGCAACTGGCGGGCAGAACGGCGAGGCCGAAAGCGGGGCCGGCGCGGACCCGACTGCCTCCGGGGCTCCCCGGCTCGGCGATGCGCGCCGTTGGCTGCCGCTGGTGTGGTTCCTCGTTGTCATGACGGTTGTCGCGGCTCTCGGCTACACACTCGTGGCGCACGACGCGCGCAACCGCGGCACCATCCCCGCCACGACGGGGGTACGTAGTCAGCCGTTCAGCCCGAGCCCCGCGCCGTTCACCGTCGGCACGGCCGTGCCCATCCACGCGCCACAAGTTCTGCACGCGTAACTGCTCGTGCGCTGAGAGACGCGACTGGCACTGAGCGCCTGGTTCGCAGGCGTTGACCGCGTCGGCCGCGCATCTTCGGGTCGCCATCAACTTCACAACTGACCGCGTCGGCCGCGCATCTTCGGGTCGCCATCAACTTCACACTCGCCCGAGCGGCGCTGACCGACGTCGTCAGACCGCGGCGACCCGTAGGCTCTCCACTCGTGCCCGCCCCCGAGTCCCGCGCCGATGAGGCGCCCGCACGCACCGTCGCGCTGGTCACCCTGGGGTGCGCGCGAAACGATGTGGACAGCGAGGAGTTGGCCGGCCGGCTCACTGACGACGGCTGGACCATCGTCGACGACGCCGCGCAGGCACAGGCGGTGGTGGTCAACACCTGTGGCTTCATCGAGTCGGCCAAGAAGGACTCCATCGACGCGCTGCTCGCCGCATCAGACCTCAAAGGCACCACCTCGGTGCAGGCTGTGGTGGCCGTCGGCTGCTTCGCACAGCGCTACGGCGAGGAGCTTGCCGAAGCGATGCCGGAAGCCGACGCAGTTCTCGGCTTCGACGCGTACCCCGACCTCGGCGCACGACTGCGCCGAATCGTGCAGGGGGAGCGGCCGGCGTCCCATACGCCCGAGGACCGGCGGACCATGCTGCCCATCACGCCGGTGCAGCGGCCCGCTGCTGCCGCTGACGTCGCCATCCCGGGCCACGCGGCGCGTGCGGGCCAGGGCGGCATCGGGGCCGTCATGCGCCGCCGTCTTGCCCATGGGCCGTCGGCGCCGCTGAAACTCGCCTCCGGCTGCGACCGCCGCTGCTCGTTCTGCGCCATCCCGTCCTTCCGCGGCGCGTTCGTCTCCCGGCCGGCCGAGGAGGTGCTCGCGGAGGCCGCCTGGCTGGCCGAGCAGGGGGTTCGCGAAGTGGTGCTCGTGAGCGAGAACACCACCTCATACGGCAAGGACCTCGGCGGCACCCACCTCCTCGCCTCGTTGCTGCGCGACCTCGCGCGCGTCCCAGGCCTGGACTGGGTGCGCACGTCATATCTGCAGCCTGCTGAGATGCGCCCGGAGTTGCTGGAGGTCATCGCCACCACCGAGGGCGTCGTGCCGTACTTCGACATGTCATTCCAGCATGCCAGCCCCGACGTGCTGCGCCGGATGCGCAGATTCGGCGGCACCGAGGACTTTCTGAATCTCATCTCGCAGATGCGCGCACTCGCCCCGGACTGCGGCGTGCGCAGCAACGTGATCGTCGGGTTCCCCGGCGAGACCGAGGCCGATGTGCAGGAGTTGGAGCGGTTCCTGGCCGCCGCGCGGCTAGACGCCGTCGGCGTCTTCGGGTTCAGCCCCGAGGACGGCACCGAGGCCGCGGACCTGCCGGAGCAGGTCGACCCGGACGAGGTCGCCGCTCGTGTGGAACGTGTGACGGCACTGGTGGACGAGTTGGTTGCCCAGCGCGCCGAGGACCGCGTGGGTGCTCGAGTCCAGGTGCTCGTGGAATCCGTCGACGACTTCGGCGCCGACGGCCGAGCCGCCCACCAAGCCCCCGAGGTCGACGGCTCAACCCGGCTGGTGTGGGGCCGTCATGACCGCGAACCGGCCGCCGTGGGCGGTATCGTCACCGGTGTGGTGCAGTCCAACGACGGCGCGGACCTCGTCGTGCGCGTGGAGGACTGAGCCATGCAGCCGCGCCTGAACTGGCCCAATGCGCTGACAGTCTTGCGGCTCCTGCTCGTCCCGGTCTTCGTGGTCTTGGTCTTCCAGCCCGGTGCCGGCGATCACCGCATCGGCGCGGTCTTGGTGTTCCTCGCGGCGTCGTTGACCGACCTCTACGACGGCAACCTCGCGCGCCGCTGGGGCCAGACCTCGCAGTTCGGCGCCTTAGCCGACCCGATCGCCGACAAGGCGCTCACCGGCGCCGCTCTCATCTGCCTCAGTGTGCTCGACCAACTGCCGTGGTGGGCCACGGCGCTGGTTCTGGTGCGCGAGGTCTCCATCACGGTGTGGCGGTTCACCGTCTTACGCGACGGCGTGGTGCCTGCCAGCCGCGGCGGCAAGACCAAAACCACCTTGCAGATGTTGGCGATCGTCGCGTTCCTGCTGAACCCGGCGGGGTTGTGGCACAGCGTCGCCGTCGTGGTGATGGCCGCCGCGGTCGTCGTGACTGTCGCAACCGGCGCCGACTACTTCGTCAACGCATCCCGAGCCGAGCGCGTCCGCGCATGAGCCTGCCGCCGTCCGCGGAGGCGGCTGCGCACGCAACTGCGGCCGTGCTCAGCGCGGCGCAGCGGCGCGGCTGGCACATCGCCACCGCCGAGAGCCTCACTGGCGGGCTGCTGTGCGCGGAACTCACGCGAATCCCCGGGTCATCCGCTGTCGTGAGCGCCGGCGTCGTCGTCTACACCGAGCAGACGAAGTCCGCGTTGCTCGGCATCGACGCCGGTGCCCTCGCACATCACGGCGTCTACAGCGAGTGGACCGCGCGCGCCATGGCTGAAGCGGTGCGCCGTGTGACCGGTGCGCAGATCGGGGTGGCCACCACCGGAGTGGCCGGGCCCGGCGCGGACCTGGGTGTGGCACCCGGAACCGTTCACATCGCCGTGGCTTCTCCGGACGGCTGCGTCGCCGCAGCGGAGGAGTTTCAGGGCACGCGCGAGCAGGTGCGGCACAAGGCCGTACATCGCGCATTGGACCTGCTGCTGACCGCGCTGGCCGACTAACGGTTCCGGCGTGCTCCGGTCCCCGTGGCCCTTCCGTGAGCGTCTCCATAGATAACCGCTGCGACCAAGTGGGGCGTGCCCAGCGGGCGCTGTGCCGGTCGCGGGGGCGGTCGCCACCCGCCCGTGTCGGTCACTTTGCAGCAGGCTGGCCGCTGCCGGGGCGGGTAATCTGAGGCCCCGCAACCTGACTCATGGTTGCGCCGAGCAGTGGAGGTGGGCAGCGTGCTTTTCCGCCATGCTGTCGGCGCAGTCCTGCGGGCGGCACGCGTCTCCCAGGGCAGGTCTCTGCGCGAGGTCGCGTCAGTCGCGGGCATGTCCATCGGCTACCTCAGTGAAGTCGAGCGCGGCCACAAAGAGGCTTCCTCCGAGTTGCTGTCCGCTGCGGCGTCGGCCCTGGGCATGCCTGTGTCGGCGGTCGTCTCACAAGCCGCTGAGCAGATGGTCGCGGCAGATTCAGCTGTCGCGGTGCTGACCATTCCCAGCCAGGAGCAGCGCCAGCGCCCGGTCTCAGCCGCCTGAGCAGATGGTCGCGGCAGATTCGGCTGTCGCGGTGCTGACCATTCCCAGCCAGGAGCAGTGCCAGCGCCCGGTCTCAGGCACTTGAGCCGTCTCCGGTCGCTCGCGACTCCCCGAAGCAGCGCTGTTACCTCTGGCAACCCGGGCAGAAGAACACAATCCGCTCGCTGTCGTGCGCGCCTGGCGAGCCGGCCCCGGATGTCGACCGGACGATGCCTGCGCCGCAGCGGCGGCACGGCTGGCGCTGCCGGCCGTAGACCCACAGGTCCCGGCCTCGGCGAGCGTCCCCGGTAGTCACCCGCCACGGCAGCGCGGCGGTGGTGCGCAACAACTCTGCTGCTGCGTCGACCACAGCATCCGCATCTGGTGTGTCCGCGACTGTGCGTCGCGGGTGTATGCCGCAGAGGAAGAGCACCTCGCACCGCAGAACGTTCCCGATGCCGGCCATCACGGACTGGTCGAGCAGGGATGTGCCGAGCAGCGCGTCGGGGCGTGCGCGCAGGCGCCTGAGCACCTCATCGCGGTTGTAGTCCGGGTGCAGCGGGTCGGGCCCGAGCCGGCTCAGCAGCGTGTGCTCCTCGCGTGTGGGCAGCAACCGCAACTCGCTGATGTCCTCGCCGACCACCGCGAACCCGTCTGTCCGCAAGACTGCCCGCACTCCGGCGCGGGTGTGTGCGCGTCCGCGTGCCGCCGGTACGCCGGAGGGTTCGGCGTACACCCGCCAGCTGCCGTCCATGCGCAGGTGCGAGTGGATGGTCAGCCGCCGCTCGCCGGAGGGGTCGACCACGCGCATCAGCAGGTGTTTGCCGCGGGCGGCGACCTCGTGCACCTGCCACCCGGTGAGGTCGGCGGTGGCGTGCGCGGGGACGCGGAAGTCGGTGTGCAGCAGCACACTGTCTCTCAACCGGGCGTCGAGGCTACGTGCCAGCCGCGCGACGGTGTCGCCCTCAGGCATCGCGCGCCCAAAGCGGTGGTCCAGCACAGGGTTGGCCTGCTGATTCTGCGTCAGGCATCACCGCGCAACGAGTCCGCCCCGGTTGCGACGTGCTCCGGTGCGCCGACGTCGCACCAATCATCGATGGTCGAACGCCTCGCAGGAACCGCAGATCCGCCGGGCCCGCCCCGCGCATCAGCGCACGACCAACCCGCGCGGGCTGCGCATCGCGCCCTGCGACTCCAGTGCCAGCGCGACCAGCCCCGGCTGCGTTGCGCAGTCCACCGGTCCGCACACGTCAACGCCGTCAACCGTCTCAACGCGCAGCGCCGGTAGTCGCCGCGCGCGCACGGCCGCGACCAGCGCCGACAGCGCGGGGTCGAGCAACTGCGCCGCCGGCTCGAAACACAGCATGGTCTTGCCGCCGCGCTCGACGAAGAGCACGAGCACGCCGTCCACGATCACCACGTGCGCGCCGACCTTGCGCCCGGGCCGGTGCGCCGATCCCGGATGCGCCGGCCATGCCAACGCGGCCCCGAATGGATTCGCCGGATCGGTGGCTGCCAGGACGACAGCCGTCGCGCCACCGCGCGCGGCGTCCGCGTGCTCACGTAGCAGATCCATGGTGCTGGCCGTGCTGAACTGCGCGCCGCCGAGGCCTTCAACGATGTAGCCGCGGCGGGTCCGGCCGCGCTCCTCCAGCGCAGAAAGCACTGGGAACATCCCTGACCAGCCGCCAGTGAGACGTTCGGAGTTCACGGCCGGCCCGGTCAGGACCCCGTGCCGGGCGAGCATCTGCTCCGCCGCCCGGGTGCGCGCAACCGTCCCGTCGTCAATGGCGCTGCCGCAGAAGTGCCAACGTCCGGACAGCCGCAGCGGCAGCGGCGTCACCGCTGAGGCGACCCGCGCGCCGGACAGCCGTGGCCGCGTGGTCGTGGCGCCCGCCCTGCGTCGCCCATGCAGCAGCGCGCGCACCGGCGTCAGCGAGTCGGTGCTCACCTCGCCAGCCCATACCAAGTCCCACAGCGCGGCGCCGAGGTCGCGCTCGCTCACGCGTAGCCCGGTCTCCGCGACCGCGTTGGCGAGGTCACGGAACAGCCACGCCCCGCGCCCGCGCAGCACCTCCAACAGCGCCGTGTGCGCGGGTGCCCCCGGCACATCAGCGCCGTCGGTGTGGGGCAGCCGCGGCGCACCCGCCGGGTGCAGGCTGATCCAGCCGTCGTCCCCGGGCAGAGCGCCCCGGCCCACCCAGGTGAGCTCCCCGCTGATGAGCAACTCGTCAAGCCACCCCGGCTGGTAGTCCGCGACCCTCGCTGGCAGCACCGCGCTCTCCAGGGCGCTCACCGCGATCGGGTAGCCCTGCAACTGCTCGACCGCCTGCACCAACGCGGACATACCCCGCCGACTGTGACCCACGCCGTGCCAAGCGGGCAGGAACCGCGCGTACGTTCGTTGTTCGACCGGCTCGGCCTGCTTGCGCAACGCCGCCACCGCGCGGCGACGCAGCAGCCGCAGCACATCGGTGTCGCAGTACTGCGCGTCCGCGTGCTCGGCGGTGAACTGCCCGCGCAGCCAGCGCCGGCCGTTGACCAGCGCGTCCGCAACCAGTTCCACCGCGGCCACGCCGATGCCGAACGCAGCGGCAGCCTGCGCGGCGGTGAACGGCCCACGCGTTCGTCCCCAGCGCGCGAGCAGGTCGTGCAGCGGCGCGGGAACGACATCGGTGTAGGCATGCGGGATTCCCACGGGCAGCGCCACTCCGAGCGCGTCTCGCAACCGGCCCGAGTCCTCGATCGCGGCCAAGTGTTCGACGCCGCCGATGCGCACCTCGATGAGCCGCCGGCTTTCCAGCAACGCGTCCAGCCACGGTGTTGCCGCGCCGCGCTCGCCGGCTGCCTCGCGCGTCAGCGGCCCTAGGGTGCGGAACAAGTCCGCAGCCGCGTCGATGTTGCCCGCGCGCCGTTGCGGGCTACGGCACTGCAGGTCCTCGTGCACGTGCGCCACCACCGCCGGGTCGAGCAGGTCGCGCAGGTCCGGCGTGCCGAGCAACTCGGTGAGCAGCTCCGCGTCGAGGGTGAGCGCGGCGGCGCGGCGCTCGGCGAGCGGGTTGTCGCCCTCGTAAAGGTACTGCGCGATGTAGTCGAACAGCAGCGAGCGCGCGAACGGCGACGCCGACTCGGTTGCGACCTCGGTCATGGAGATGTGGCCGTCGCGCAGGGATTGCATCAGCCAACGCAAGCCGGAGACGTCGTAGACGTCCTGCATCACCTCCCGCATCGTCTCGAGCAGGATGGGGAAGGTCGAGTACTTGCTCGCAATCGACAGCAGCTGCGCCGCGCGCTGCCGTTGCTGCCACAACGGGGCGCGCCGGCGCGGGTCGCGCTTGGGCAACAACAGCGAGCGGGCTGCACACTCGCGGAATCGCGAGGCGAACAACGCCGAGCCGCCGACCAGGGCCGTCAACTCAGCCTCGACGTCGTCAGGGTCGATGAGAAGGCACTGCAGAACCTCGGCGGGGTCGAAGCTGTCTTGATAGTCGGGGATGCGCAGCACGATGCCGTCGTCGGCGTGCGAGACCTGCGGGTCGAAACCGAAGACCTGCGTGAACCGCGCGGTGACGATCAGCGCCCACGGCGCGTGCACCGCGGCGCCGAACGGGCTGTGCACGATGACCCGCCAGTCGCCGAGCTCGTCGCGTGCGCGTTCCACCACGATCTGCTTGTCGCAGGGCACGATGCCGGTGGCGCAGCGCTGCTCATCGACGTAGGAGATGAGGTTGTCCTGCGCGAAGCGGTCCAGTCCCGCCGCGGCCAGCCGCTCACGCGCTGTGGCGGGCTCGCTGCCCGCGATCTCGCGCACGAACTCCCCGATGGCCCGGCCGAGTTCCAGCGGCCGGCCGAGCATGTCGCCTTTCCAGAACGGCAGTTTCCCTGCTTGCCCCGGCGCGGGGCTGACGTACACCGCGTCGTGGGTGATGTCCTCGATCCGCCAAGTGCTGGTGCCGAGCGCGAACACATCGCCTTCGCGTGACTCGTAGACCATCTCCTCGTCGAGTTCACCGACGCGGGTGTTGCGCTCGCCGACCATGAGCACCGGGAACAGCCCGCGGTCGGGGATGGTGCCGCCGTTGGTCACGGCCAGGCGCTGCGTGCCGCTGCGCGCGGAGAGGATGTCGCTTTCCCGGTCCCAGACCAGTCGCGGCCGCAACTCGGCGAATTCGTCGTGCGCATACCTCCCGGAGAGCAGGTCCAGCACCGCGTCGAACGCGCTGCGGGGGAGGTCGGCGAAGGGCGCGGCTTTGCGCATAAGCGCGTACGCATCTTCGGCGCTGATGTCCTGCATCGCGACAACCGCGACGATCTGCTGGCCGAGCACGTCCAGCGGGTTGGTCGGCATGCGCAGGTGCTCAATCAGTCCGGCCCGCATCCGCTCGACCACGACCGCGCTGGCGACGAGGTCGCCGCGGAACTTCGGGAACAGCACGCCCTTGGACACCGCGCCGACCTGGTGGCCGGCGCGCCCGACTCGCTGCAGCCCGCTCGCCACCGATGGCGGGGACTCCACCTGCACCACGAGGTCAACCGCGCCCATGTCGATGCCCAGCTCCAGGCTGCTCGTGGCGACGACGGCCTTGAGTTGCCCGGTCTTCAGCGCCTCCTCGATGTCGGCGCGCTGCTCTTTGCTCACCGAGCCGTGGTGGGCCCGGGTCGGCAGCGGCGCCGGTGCCGCATCCTCATCCACCATCAGGTCGTTCAGGTTCGCCGTCAGCCGCTCGGCGAGGCGCCGGCTGTTGGCGAACACAATCGTCGATCGCTGCGCTGAGACCAACTCAGCGACTTGCTGCTCCACATGCGGCCACATCGAGGCCACCGGCGCCTTGGTAGAGAACTCATCGGCCTCCGGCGCCGCCAGACTGGTCATGTCCGCAACCGGCACGACCACTGAGAGGTCCCACTGCTTCGTGCTCTCGGGGTTCACCACGCTCACCGGCTCGGTTGGGCAGAGCCAGGTCGTCACCGTCGACAGCGGCCGCACAGTGGCAGAGAGGCCGATGCGCTGCACCCGCTGCTCCGCCAGTGCGTCAATCCGAGCCAAAGACACCGCGGCGTGCGCGCCGCGCTTGCCGCCGACCAGCGCGTGCACCTCGTCCACGATCACGGTGGTCACGCTGCGGAAGATCTCGCGCGCATGCGAGGTGAGCATCAGGTAGAGCGACTCCGGCGTGGTGATGAGGATGTCCGGGGGAGTGCGGGTCATGCGCGCACGCTCGGCCTGCGGGGTGTCCCCGGTGCGCACCCCGACTGTGATGGGGCGCCACGGCCGACCCGCGCGCGCGTATTCCTGCTCGATTCCGACCAGCGGCGAGCGCAGGTTTCGCTCAATGTCGCTGGCCAGGGCTTTCAGCGGCGAGATGTAGACGACCCGGCAGCGCCGCTGAGGGTCCTCAGGTTCAGGCGTTTGCGCAAGTTGATCGATGGCTGAGAGGAACGCGGCGAGGGTCTTGCCCGACCCGGTGGGCGCCACGACCAACGTGTGCTCGCCTTTGCCGATGGCCTCCCACGCCCCTGCTTGCGCTGGGGTGGCTGCCGCGAATGCGTGTGCGAGCCAGGAGCGGGTGGGTTCGCTGAACCGCTCCGAGGCCATGGTGGAATCTTGGTGCCCGGGTCTCACAGGTGCCCACGGCGTAGACCCCCGTGTCAGGATGCCGCCATGCGACTCACTGACTTCTGGAGCCGGATGGACGAGGCACTCGGTCAGGGGTACGCCAAGTCGTGGGCCGCCGATGTGCGCCTCGCCGGGTTGGGCAGCCGCACCGTTGAGGAAGCCCTCGCCGCCGGGGAGGACACCAAGACAGTTTGGCGCGCGGTCCACCAGGCCCTCGGACTACCCGCTTCAGAGCGCTGACCGCCCTCCCGGCGTGTCGCCGGATTCGAACATCTGTTCGGTTGTAGTGTCCACCCATCGGTTCTCCACAAGCGCGAGCGAACCGGGTCAGGGCTGTCAGACCGCCCGCCTAGCGTTCGGCCCGCGCGGTGGGGGGAAGGTGCCGAGCGGACATGCCGACCATCACCGCAGGTGAGCGGCGACGATGATGAAGGAGGCCCACGTGGCAGGCAAGACAGTTCCCCACCCGGTCATGAACGACCGGGACAAAGCCCTAGACACCGCCCTCGCGCAGATCGAGCGCCAGTTCGGCAAAGGGTCCGTCATGCGGCTCGGCGACGAGAACCGCCCCAAGGTCGAGGTCATCCCGACCGGCTCCATCGCCCTAGACATCGCCCTGGGCATCGGCGGCATCCCGAAGGGCCGGGTCGTGGAGATCTACGGCCCCGAGTCCTCCGGCAAGACCACGCTGACCTTGCACGCCATCGCCAACTGCCAGCGTGCCGGTGGCATCGCCGCGTTCATCGACGCCGAGCACGCCCTGGACCCTGAGTACGCCAAGAAACTCGGCGTCGACATCGACAACCTCCTGGTCTCCCAGCCCGACACCGGCGAGCAGGCCCTTGAGATTGCCGACATGCTCATCCGCTCCGGCGCCATCGACTTGCTGGTCGTCGACTCCGTCGCAGCCCTGGTCCCGCGTGCGGAGATCGAGGGTGAGATGGGTGATAGCCACGTCGGCCTGCAGGCCCGCCTGATGTCCCAGGCGCTTCGCAAGATCACCGGCGCGCTCAACACCCACGGCACCACCGCCATCTTCATCAACCAGCTCCGCGAGAAAATCGGCGTGATGTTCGGCAGCCCTGAGACCACGACCGGCGGAAAGGCGCTGAAGTTCTACGCCTCCGTACGCCTCGACATCCGCCGCATCGAGACCCTCAAGGACGGCACCGACGCAGTCGGCAGCCGCACCCGCGTCAAAGTCGTCAAGAACAAGATGGCCCCGCCGTTCAAGCAAGCCGAGTTCGACGTCCTCTACGGCGAAGGCATCTCCCGCGAGGGCAGCCTCATCGACATCGGCGT
>JAGWWW010000005.1 GCA_018970205.1 Actinomycetales bacterium | reverse complement strand
GTGGGCGATACAGGATTTGAACCTGTGACCTCTTCCGTGTCAAGGAAGCGCGCTAGCCCCTGCGCCAATCGCCCGGCAATGCGCGGCAACGGTCACGAGCCCGTCACCGCACAGGTCGCGAAGACTACCTGCTGGCGGTCACCGACACGCACCCGGCGGTCATGGTCGTCGCTGTGACGGTCGACCCCGGCGCGCGGCGATACATGCAGCGTCAGATCGCAAAGCCCTCGTGCCGCAGCAGCCATCGCTTCACGTCCACGCCGTAGAAGTAGTTCCCCAGGTTGCCGCCGGCGCGTACGACCCGGTGGCAGGGCACTAGCAAGGGCACTCGGTTGTCCGCACACGCGCTGCCCACCGCACGAGCTGCCCCGGGCGTGCCAGCCGCGGCGGCGAGCTCGCCGTACCCCACCACCTCTCCCGCAGGCACTTCGCGCATCCGCTGCCACACCCGGTGCCGAAATGGCCCACCGGGCTGAACACAAGCGACCCCATCCCACGAGGTCAGGTCGCCGTCAAAGTACGCCCGCGCCCGTTCCGCGACCCCATGCGGCCCGGCCGTGACGCCCGCATAAGAGGCGCGCTCCCGCGCTGTCAGCTTCGAAAGAATCGACTGATCACCGAGCCCGACCGCGACCACCAGCAGATTCGGACGGTCAGCCGCGACGAAGAACCAGTCGCCCACCGGGCTAGGGACGCGCAGGCCGACTAGGCCGGGCTCCACGTTAGTCATGGAGTGAACCGTAGAAGAGGCGCTGCTCTCGGGCAGGGGCCCGGACCGTGTGCCTTCGGAGGCTGGATGGAGCCGGTCGCAGGGGCGCCAGTCAGGGGGCGTGTCGCCAAAGGCCCGGGGGGAGGGCGTCGGCGGCGGTTGCCGGCATCTGCAGGTCCCACCGGGGCGGGTTCGCGGCCCGACCCGGCACAGTATTTGAGGTGGAGACGGGATTTGAACCCGTGTACGCGGCTTTGCAGGCCGCTGCCTCGCCTCTCGGCCACTCCACCGCGCCCTTGGTGCCCGAACCATACCGCCCTGGGCCCGCCTGCTAGCCCCCGGTCAAGCCTTCACCAACCGGTCCTACCGTGGTTTACTAGCCTCCGGCATGGTCCACTCGGGTGACGTGTAGCAGCACCCGAGTGCCCACGACCTGCCTTCCGGCTTGAAGGAGTGTCCATGACCCGCAACCGCCGTCCCCTCGCCCGCCTGTTGACCCTGGCCCTGGTGCCAGCGGCCGCCGGCCTCATCGCGCTGCCGGCCCAGGCCGCGGCGTCTGCCCCGGGCGTGCCGACGAACGTCACGGCGACCGCCGCTCCGGGCAGTGCCACCGTTTCGTGGACCCCTGCGGACGCTACGGCGGACTCATACCTCGTGCTCTCCTCGCCCGGCCTGAAGTCCTGCACCGCGGACGCCCCCGCCACCAGTTGCACGATCTCCGGTTTGAGCTTCACGAAGAGCTACAAATTCAAGGTGCTCGCTGGAAATGACACTGGTGAGAGTGCCTGGTCGTCCTTCAGCAACTCGATCGTCCCCGCTTCCCGGCCCGACAAGGTCGCCGGCACCATCGGCGCCACCCGCGGCGACGGCAGCGCGACCGTGACCTGGACGCTGAGCAACGCCTCCAACGGCTCCCCGATCACTTCCTACACGGCGACCGCCACAGCCACCGGCGCCGCCACGAAGTCCTGCACCACAGCCGACGGCGCGACCAGCACCTGCCTCATCACCGGTCTGACGAACGGCACCACCTACACCGTCAGGGTCACGGCGACCAACGCCATCGGCACCAGCGACCCGAGTTTCGGCTCCGCTCTGGTGAAGCCGGCCGGTGCCGCTATCGGACCTGCCTCGGTGACCGTCACCGCCCTGTCCGACACGGTTATCCGCGCCACGTGGCCCGCTGCGAGCGCCAACGGCGGAGACACTCCCATCTACACCATCGTCGTGACGGACGACCTAGCTGCGACCGTGCTGAACACCACGCAGGCCGACACGTCTCGTGACATCACAGGTCTCAGCCCCGACCGCACCTACACGGTGACCGTGTCGGCGAACAACACCGTCGGTAGCAGCGCCGCGGTCTCCTCAACCCCGACGGCTCCGCAACGTCTGGCGCCGAATGCGCCCACCGGTGCCTCGGCCACCGCTGGCGACACCACCGTCACGGTGAGCTGGACCGCGTCGACCACCCGCGGTCACGCCGTCATCTCCTACATCGTCACCGCGACCCCTGGCGGTGCGACGTGCACCGCGAACGCCCCGGCGACGACCTGTGCGATCTCTAGCCTCACCAACGGCACCTCGTACTCGTTCACTGTGGTCGCGACCAGCGCCGGCGGCAACAGCGCCGCCTCCGCCGCTGCGACCGCGACTCCATCAGGCAAGCCGACGCCGCCGACGAACGTCACCGCGTCGTCGATCAGCGGTTCGGACACCGACGCCACAATCACCAAGGGCACCCTGACCCGGGTGAGCTGGACCGCTGCCGGGACCAACGGCTCGGCCATCACCAAATACACCATCACCTCCACCCCTGCGGGCGGCTCGTGTGTCGTCACCTCGGGGACTTCCTGCGACATCGGCGGGCTGACCTCTGATGTGGCCTACGTCTTCACGGTCGTGGCCACCAACGCGAACGGCAACAGCACCAGTGCGTCCTCGGCCGCGTTCACGCCCAAGGCGGCCGTCCCGGGCAAGTTGACCGATGTCACTGTCAAGCGTGGCAATGGCACGTCGACCATCTCCGTAGGAGGACTCGAGTTCGACGGCGGCCTGGCTGCGACCTACGTCGCCACGCTCACCCCGGGCGGCAAGACCTGCACCATCACCCCCGATGCGCTCGGTGCAGGCAAGTGCGTCATCACCGGGCTGGACAACACGGTGCTCTACACCACGTCGGTGTTGGCCAAGAACTCCAAGGGCAACGGCCCGGCAACTGACATCGACCCGCCGTTCGACGTCTTCGTCAGCGCCTCCACGCTGGTCAAGGGCGGCGCATTCACGGTGTACTTCGTCGGCGCCCTGCCCCGTGCTGATGTGTCCATCACCTACGGCAAGGTGACGACCAAGGTCAAGGCCAGCGCCACCGGCAGCGGGTCGATCTCAATGACCGCCGGCACCGTGGGCACCGCCGAGGTCAAGGGCTCCTACGGGGTCGTGCGCGGCTCCGCCGGTCAGGTGACCGTCCCGCTGGTCAGCCTCGCGTCGAAGGCCAAGCAGGGCAGCGCGGTCAACTTGAGCGTCACGTACGCAGGCAAGAACTCGACGGTCGAGCTCACCAAGGTGGGGGTCGGCGTCGTCGACTCCAAGAACACCGCGGACGCAACCACCGCGACGTTCACGGTGGACACCGCCACCAAGGGCACCGTGACCTACACAGTCAAGGTCAATGGTGTGGCCATGCCGAACGTGAGCATCGCCATCCAGTAGTACCGTGGTCATTGTCTGAGGGGCTGCCGGCACATCGCTGGCAGCCCCTCAGTCATTGCGGGGCCGTTCCTGGGGCGTCCGGCGCCCCGCCGCACCCGGCTCGTGCCCGGTTCGCCCCGGGCCGAGCCGGTTCCACGACGGCGCAGCAGTAATGAACAGCCCAAGATTCGCGGGGATGTGCCGCTGATGCGGCGGGTCCTACTGGCGCGGCTCTGAACAGCAGGCGTTGCACGGATACCGTGGTTGGTGAAGAGGATGTGCCGCAAGGAGCTGGTCAATCGAGAGCGGACGACGGGACTCGAACCCGCGACCCTCACCTTGGCAAGGTGATGCGCTACCAACTGCGCTACGTCCGCGTGAACCGCTCTGGTGAAGGCTCGCAACACCGGCGCGGCAGTGTAGGAGTCTAGCCGCTCGGGGTCAGCAGGCTCAGGGGGGTGGCCTACTTTCCAGCCGCACCGCACCGGTGCGGTGAAAGACCACGGCGGGTCGCCACACAACACCCACGAGTCGCATACCCTCGTGGCTGCCCCGACGCTGCCGCTTAGTCACGGGGCACCGCCGGTGCCCCGTCGAGGTCAAGGGCCTGACCGCCTGCGGCGCTGGCGCGAAGGGAGGGCGGCCGTGGAACCCCTTGTCGACCCCGAGCCGAACCGCGGCAGCGTCAGCACCCCCACGGGCCTCGGGGCTGAGGAGTTGTTCCGCGCCTTTGCCGACGATGTCTACAGATATGTCCGCCGCCGGGTCGACGCCAATGACGCTGAGGACATCACCGCTGACGTCTTCGCAACCGCTTGCCGCCGTATCACCGAGGTGCCGTTGGGCGCGGAACTGCCGTGGCTTTATCGCACCGCGTGGAACCACGTCTCCAACCACTGGCGCAAGCGCACCCCGCTGGTGGTGGAGCAGGTGCAGGAAACCGCGGATGAATTCGACGACTTCGCCGACCTGGTCACCGAGTCGGCCGCGTTGAGGGAAGCCTGGGCCAGTCTCAGCGCACGCGACCGCGAAGTGCTGAGGCTGGTCGCCTGGGAGGGGCTTGACGGCGCTGGGCTGGCAGCCGCGCTTGGCATCGGGGTCAGCGGTGCGGGTGCCGCCGTCTGGCGAGCACGGCAACACCTGCGGGCTGCCTATGACATCGCAGGGTCTGAGGCTCGGGGCGCAGGGGTCGAGCGTCGAGGCGCAGGGTCTGACGCTCGGGGCGCAGGGTCTGAGCGTCAGGGCGCAGGCTCTGACTCTCAAGGCGCAGGGTCTGACGCTCGAGGCGCAGCGTCTGAGCGTCAGGGCGCAGGCTCTGAGTCTCAGGAGCACGCGCAAGAACTACCGCCGCCGCGACATACAGGCAGCGGCGGCACCGCCGAAACGGACGCAGCCGATCGGCAGACCGCAGACGCAGACAGGCAAGGAGGTGACCGATGAGCCAGGGCCCTCGTGACACGAGCGTTGACGACGAACTCATCTCCAGCGTGGCTGAGGCCGCCCCGGAGGTCGATTCGCTGACGCAGACACAGCGCGACGCCCTGTGGCTGGCGGTTCTCGCTGGCGCTGAGGTCGAGTCGTCGGCGGCGCAAATCCCGGGTCTGCCCGCGCAGGCGCAGGCTGAGCAGGTGGCGATGAAGCCGGCAGCGCACTTCACCTCAGGCGATTTACCGAACTCCCCGGCTCACGCTGCGTTTGAACCCCCGGCTCAGGCTGCACCGCACTCTTCGTCTGCCCTCGTGGCGCTCACGGGATCTGTCACCCACCGAACGGCATCGCGACGGCTCTTCCCCTCCGGCGCGCTCGGTCGTTCGGTCTTGGCTCTGGCAGCCTGCAGCGCGGCGGTGGTCATCGTGGTGAACGTCGCGCACAGCGACCGCGCCACCACACAGGCGGAACTCGGAAACCCGGGGCAAGCACAGCAGTCTCGCGAACAATCAGCACAAACTCACACTTCGGACCCCGCCCAGGTGGACTCCGCAGCCGTCGAAAGTTCAGCCGTGGGCCTTACTGCCGACTCGAAGAAGCGAGTGGACGCGCCTGACACGACCGTCGCGTCTCGGCTGACTGCGGGCATATGCGAGCCCGCGTCGCCGTTGGTCACGGGCTGCGGGCACGACACAAGTTACGACGCTCAGGTTCCGTTGACGATTCCCGCGGAAGGGGATGCGCCGTTGCCAACAGTCTCGGTGGCCGAGCCCCGCTTGGATTCGGTGAATTCGGACTCATTCGATTTTGCCACTGACGAGCCGCAATGGACGGTGAAGGCGTGGTTCGCGAATCCGTCGCCGCATGCCATCTCGTTCGATCAAGTCCCCTCCTTGGTCCTTTTGCCGCCGACTGCTGTGAGCTTGGACGAGCAATGCTCGGCCATGTCTCAAGAGTGGACGGTCGGCGGCGAGACCGTGCCAGAAGTCAGCGGCCTTTCCAGCGGCGAGAACGCCTACCTCACAGTCACTGCAGTGTGTGCTGCGGGAACTGCGGCTCAAGTCCCTGACACGCGAGTGCAGTGGGGCGCTGGAAGCGACCTCGCGGCCATCTTCTTCAAACCGTAGGACCAGCGCTTTTCGCTGGCCATGGGCTCGCGAAACAGCCTTGAGTCCGCTGTGCAGGTCATCGCTGGATGTTGGGCGCCTTGCCGCACCTTGCCGGCGTCGCACACAATCGGTGCAAGTGACAGGCGGCTAGCGGCCAGACGTCGTCGGGCCTGCACTGGCCCGCGCCAGCCATCCGCCCGGCACCCCGTTGCGCGCCTGCAGCACTAGGGTGCGGATGTGTCCGAGTCAGCCGCCGCAGCCGCGCGCAGTGAGCCTTACTCATGGTTCGGCGGCCGCCTCGCCACAGGGTTGGTCGACGTGACGGACGACCCGCAAGCCTTGGATTCCTCAGGCTTCTGGGCCGTCTGCATCACCTACGAGGGCGCAGCCACCTTCGCCCGGTTCGCAGACGTCCGCACCGCACCGCTGCCGGCGGGCGATTGGCAGGGTCCCTCGCCCGAGCGCTGGGAAACGTCGCTGGACCGACGCGGCTACATCGCCGCCGTCGAACGCGTCAAGGAACGCATCGCCGCTGGGGACATCTACCAAGGGAACGTGTGCCGCGTCTTGAGCGCGCCGCTTCCCGATCCCGCCGCCGCAGACCCGGCTGGACTGGCCTCGTTGCTCGCGCACGGCAACCCGGCGCCGTATGCCGGGGCGATCAACCTGCCCACAGCCGGGGTGCGTGTGGTGACGGCGTCGCCGGAGTTGTTCCTCTCACGTGCGGGCCGCACGTTGACCAGCCGGCCCATCAAGGGCACGGCGGCGACGGCCGGGGAGATGCTCGAGAAGGACATCGCTGAGAACGTCATGATCGTCGACCTCGTGCGCAACGACCTGTCAGTGGTTTGCGCGCCCGGGACCGTGGATGTGCCAGAGGTGGTCGTCCCCGAGGAGCATCCGGGGTTGGTGCACCTTGTCTCGACCGTCACAGGGACGCTGCGTTCCGACTGCGGCTGGCCGCAAATCCTGTCCGCTGCCTTCCCGCCGGGGTCTGTCACCGGTTGCCCCAAGCCGCGGGCGGTCGATTTGCTCGCCGAGGTGGAGCGAGGTCCCCGCGGCCCGTACTGCGGCGCCATTGGCTGGGTGGATGCGGATACTGTCCAGGCGCAGTTGGCCGTGGGCATCCGCACGTTCTGGATCGACCGCGACCGCCTGTGGTTCGGCACCGGCGCCGGCATCACCGCTGGCAGCGACCCGCAGGGAGAGTGGGAGGAGACCGAACTCAAGGCCCACAACCTGCTACGCGTCGCGGCTGGGCGCTGCTGACGGCCGGCCGCGGTTCCACCCTGTCGTGAGCCACCGGCGGTAAGCCGCTGTCGTGATCCATCGGCCGGCTCGGTGGTCGCCGGCTGCGGCGCGTGCCTCGCACACGGTGCCGCATAGGCATCGCGATGTCGGTGACGGCCGGGAAGCGGTATGGCAATCGCAGCGCCCCGGTCACACGGGCGCGTGGCGCAAGCGTCGCGCCCTCGAAGCCGCACACGGCGCTCGCAGCGCCCGGGTCACAGCATCGTTTGGCGCGAATGTCTTGCCGGCGTCACCGTGCAGGGCGAGCGCAACGGTGTTGTTCTTGGGGGCGCGGATGTGTGCTGTTCCGGCCCATCAGTCTGAGAAGGTTCACCCCGTGGGCGAGCCAACGTTGACCAATCCGGTGTGGTGCGCGGATGGGCTTGTCCCCGCGCAGTCGGCACTGGTCGGGGTCAGTGACCACGGCTTCACGGTCGGAGACGGCGTGTTCGAGACACTGGCTGTGCGTGGCGGCGAGGCCGTAGCCCGAGACCGGCATGTCGCGCGCCTGATGTGGTCAGCCGCGCGCATGGGCATGGCATCTCCCGATGCCGCGTCTGTGAACACGGCCATCAACGCTGTTCTCGCCGAATGCGATGCCGCCACCCGCGCCTGCGGACGGATGCGTCTGACCTGGACCAGCGGCGACGGCCCGCTGGGCTCGGCCCGGGGTGCCGGCCCCGGCACGCTGGTGGTGTGGGCGCAGGCCGCCGCGCCGTGGCCCGCCACCTCGCGGCTGGCCGTGTGCCCCTGGCCGCGCAATGAGAACTCAGCGGTCGCGGGGGTGAAGACCACCTCGTATGCGGAGAACGTCGTCGCTCTGGCCTGGGCCCGCGGGGTCGGTGCCGATGAGGCGGTCTTCCTCGACACCCGAGGCAACGTCAGCGAGGGCACAGGCAGCAACCTGCTGCTGAGCCTGGGCGGACGACTCGTCACGCCAGCGCTGACCACCGGATGTCTTGCGGGGATCACGCGGGCGCTCGTGCTGCAGACCTGTGATGTCGCGGAGGTCGAGGTGGGGGAGTCGGCGTTGCGCGAGTGCGCCGGCGCAGCCGTGCTCTCATCGACGCGCGATGTGCACCCCGTTGCCCACGTCCTCATGTCAGACGGCAGCACCCGCGACCTCGATGTCGAGAACCCCCTCATCGCTGCGGCCGCCGCCCAGCTCGCGTCGCTGTACGCGCGGACCCTCAATCCCTGACCTGCTACGGCTGGCCGCAGGGCCAGCACCGGCTTCGCCCACGCCCGCGTCTACGCGCGTCAATCGCTGCGGCGCGGCGCGGGTCGTGAGCAAGGTCGGCTCAGGCGCTGAGCACCGACGACAGCCACTTGTCCATCTGCAGGTGTCTGCCCTCCATGCCGGCGGGGACGAGGGCGTATGTGCGCCGTAGGAAGTCCGCGATCGCCGGCACGCTCACCAGCAACAACGCCCTGCCCGAGGGACTGGAGAGGTGCAACTCGATCACCCGGCCGTAACTGCTGTGGTCGGTCGGTGAGATGCGCACGTCCGCGAGCCCACTGGTGGCCTGGCAGCCGTCATCGAGCAACTCACGGGCGAACAGCCATGTGACCGGCCCGCTGCTCACGTGGAACGTCACCTGCACCGCGTACGGGTTGGCGGTCGTGAACTGCCAGGTCGAGGAAATCTCGCGCCCGGTGCTGTCGCTCGGGTGGCCCATGAGCCAGCATGGCGTGTTGACGACCACTCGTTGATGGCGAATTCGGCTCACGTCCCCTCCGTCCGCCCCCGTCGTTGGCTGCCCCCGCATGCCTGAGTCCTTCCCCGCGGGGGCTGCCTCCACACCTGCCCGCATCGCCACGCCGGTGCGCTGTGGCTGGGGGGTGGTTGCGCACGCCCAACGAGCAGCGCGGCTGTCTCAGGCGCGCTGCCCTGGCTGCCCGGGCTGCACGGCGGTTTCGCTGGCCGGAGCCGCACCGCGGTGACCCTGCTCCGCAGGGCGTTGCAGGGGGTCGCCGCCTAGGCTGAGCGCCATGTCCGAGCAGGAGCACCGGGGCATCGCCGGGCAGGCGCGCCGGGCGCGCCGCGCCGTGCGCAGCAACCCGGTGACGCGCGTGGTCTGGCAGGTGCTCGTCGGTGTTGTGGGCGCAGGCCTGCTCGTGGCCGGCGGGGCGATGCTGGTGCTGCCCGGCCCCGGCTGGGCTGTGATCGCACTCGGTCTGGTGGTGCTCGCCAGCGAGTTCGTCTGGTTCGAACGGCCGCTGCGCCCTGTGCGCCGGCTCATGGAGCGGGCCGGCGTGACCTCCGGGTCCCCGCGGCGCAAGTGGCTCGTCATCGCTGTGGCGGTGCTCGGCGGCGTGGGTGGCTCGTTGGTGTGGATCTGGGGTCGCCGGCACGGCTGGAACCTGCCGTTCGGGTAGCCGCTGGAAACGGGGCTTCCACGGGCGCTGCCCGTATTTCATCCCTCGCTCATCCGTGTCACAGGCTGCTCTCATGTCCGGGCTGCAGATTTCGTGCGATGGTGAGCACGCCGTGTAGCGCGGCCGCTCTGGAACCCCAGGAGGAGGACCAATGTCAATGTCACCGAAGCAGCGCCGCTCAGTGGGTGCTGTAGCCAGTTCGCTGTTGGTCGTGTGGCCGGCGTCGGTG
Organism: Actinomycetales bacterium; assembly: GCA_018970205.1. Classification (GTDB taxonomy): domain Bacteria; phylum Actinomycetota; class Actinomycetes; order S36-B12; family UBA5976; genus RFTO01. The sequence continues at coordinate 55,978 of JAGWWW010000005.1, read as the reverse complement.
CACAACGCTGCCAGCGCCGCGACCAGCGTGAAGTGCGACGGGCTGAAAGCCACCATCGTCTCCAGCGCCGCTGTCATCACAGGGACGGCCGGCAACGACGTCATCGTCGTGCAGGGCAACGGCTCCCACACCGTCTACGCCCTCGGCGGCAACGACCGGGTGTGCGGCAGCGCCGGCAACGACACCCTCTCCGGCGGCGGCGGCGACGACCGCGAGTTCGGCAATGGAGGCAACGACACGCTCAACGGCGACGGTGACGACGATGTGCTTGCAGGCGGAGCCGGCAACGACTCCATCAACGGCGGAGACGGCAATGACTTAGAGACCGGCGACGCCGGCAATGACAGCCTGTCCGGTGGCGCTGGCGACGACGGCCTCGCAGGCGGGGCCGGCGACGACACCCTGTCCGGCGGGGCAGGCGATGACGTCGTCCGCGGCGATGCCGGCAAAGACACTCTGAACGGCGGCACCGACGACGACACGATGAACGGTGGTGACGGCGCCGACACGATGAAGGGCGGTGACGGCGCCGACACTGAGAACGGCGGAGCGGGCAACGACACGCTCGACGGTGACAACGACGATGACACGCTCAACGGCGGAGCGGGCAACGACGCTCTTAACGGGGGTGCCGGCGACGACGACCTCAACGGTGAGGACGGCGATGACACCCTGGACGGAAATGAAGGCCACGACCGCCTGAACGGCGGGAACGGCAAGGACTGCAAGGGCAAGGACAGTCAAGACGTCGACGATGACGCGGGCGACTCCCACGACAAGCCAAGCCGGGGCAGCGAGCGCAAGGACCTCCCAGCCGGCCTGGCGGACGCGCTGAAGGCGGGGTCGGACTACATGCTCGCAGCCATCCGCGCCGGCGGGCTCCCTACCTCGGGCAATCAGTCAGCGTTCCCGGTCAGCGCGGCCAGGTCCACCCCAGACGCCTCGCTCATCACCAAGGTCCTGTGGACCTACCGGTCCGGCGGAGAGAAGCCGAAGGCGTTCGTGTGCGTCGAGGGCAGCGCAGACTCCGGTGCAACCCTCGTGCACCTTGGCACAAAGACCGTGGGTCCGAAGGTCGAGGCCTCGCTGAGATCTGGCCCGTGCCGGCTCGACGATTGACGCATCAGACCAGTGTGGGGCTGCCCGGACCCTTCCCGGCAGCCCCACACGCGCATCTGGTCCTGGACTTCTCTGTCGCCGAGTGTCTCGATGAGACAGGGGCGAGGGTCAGGGGCGAGGGGGACGGCGCTTGCATCGCCGGACGCGCTCGACGTTGACAGGCCGTGCGAAAACAAGCGCACAAGCGGGTGCACGCCGCAGGTCATCTGCAGGCGATGCGGCGCAGAGCCGTCCAGACCTCTGCGGTAACCTTCACCTCTGAATAGTCAGGGCGATTAGCTCAGTGGTAGAGCGCTTCGTTCACACCGAAGAGGTCACTGGTTCGAACCCAGTATCGCCCACTCTGTATTTTGCACATTTCACGCGTAACTGGCCGAACGGGTTCACCACAGTGACTGTTGGGAGCCTGTGAGCTCGTCATGCGCGGAACGCATGTGCTCGCGCACCTGCATGAGGGACGCCTCAGCCCGGTCCTCGATCGAGGTGTCTCCGAGGACCTCGCCGAGGTCCTTCGCCACCAGGAGGAACGACTCGGCCCGTGCGGGCTCCACATCCGCGAGGCACGCCGCAGCCTGAAGGAGGAACTCCGCCTGGTAGTCCGCAGAGTCGTACTCCCGGGCGGCGGCACGGCCCTTGAGCGCGCGGTCGCTCGCGCCGGCCAAGTCGCCCCTTTGTCGCATTGCGGCGACGTGCGCCAATTCGACTTCGAACGCGGACTCGACGTCGTCGCAGGCTGAGACGAGCCGATCGCACTTGGCCAGCAGCACAACCACGTCGACCTCCTCGGCCACGCCCGCACAGGCGGCATGCACGGTGCCCACGTGGGCCCTGATGTGGTCGATGATCGTGTCACTGTTGCGAAGCACGATCGACGCCGCCTCGGCCATCGAGGACCACTGGCGTGTGGCCGCGATCGAGTTGATCCACTTGCGGGCGCTATTCACGGCTAGTTCGGCGTCGCCGTTGGCGTCATGCTGGCGGGCCGCCTGGCCGAACCAGGCCTCGGCCAGGTCATGCATCCCGGCGTCGCGGTACTGGCAGCCGATCGCGTCCAGCGTCTTGCCGACCCAGTCGTTCGTCGGGTCGTTGTCAATCAGCGAGGCCAAGACCTCCTTGTGGGCGAGGATCGCCCGCTCGTTCTCGCCGAGGTTGCCTAGGCACCGGCCGATCCAGTTCGCGCACTCGCGCATCTGCGACTCAAGGCCCAGGCGCAGGTACGCATCCTTGGCTTCCTCAAGCAGAGCCACGGCACGTGCCCATTTCTGCTGCCGGATATGCCGCCAGCCGAGTATCTGCAGGATCTCAGCCCGCTCGGAATCAGTTGCGGATTTCAGCGAATTCCAAAGTTTCTCATCGGTGTGGTCGTGTCGGTGTGTCATGCGTTCTCCTTGCGGTGTGTGTGTGTGCGTAGCGCTGTGCGGGGCCGGGATTCCGGCGATCTATCAACGGCTTGGCGCGAACCCCCTGACTCGGCCGACTGTGCCCACGCATGCCGCATTCCCGAGCACGGACAGGTTCGGTAGGCCGATGTAGGTGTTAGCCGCCCGGTACAGCTCGTGCGAGACCTGCTGCTGCACCCCCACCACCGTCACGTAGAGCCCGGACTCCTTCCAGGTCTTCACAGATGTGGCGAAGTAGTGGTCTCCGGAGGCCACCACGATGTTCGAGTAGAGCGTTGGCAGGTCCAGCTCGTCGGCGTACTCGCACAGCGCGATCTCGGCGCCGTTGGGTCCGGACTTGCACAGCCGCTGCGCCCCGGGCCAACTGCTTGTCGCGAGCAGGTTGTGGTGACTCGTGGCGAGCACGTAGTGGTCGTACGGTGTCTGCGGCACGCTCGAGGTGTACGTGCGGTAGACGCGCGCCGCGCTCTGCGCGTCGCAGACGCTGCCACCGACGATGTTCTCGAGGTCTATCAAATGCAGGGCGCGATTCGGGCGGGATTTGGTCTTGGTCGGCATCGGGCTCCTCTCTGAGGGGAGGCGAAGCAGCCCGGGGGTTTAGTCCCAGGCTTGGTCCACCTCGTGGGGGGAGAGGAGTATGCGGCTCGGGTCTGACACCTGCCCCGCGACGCGCCTGAAGTCAGGCGCCGTCCACTGAGGTGGCTAGAGGGCCGGGCCTCAGGCGTCGCAGCAGCGCCGCACCTTGCGACGTCCGGGCCGCCGCTGGGATCGGCCGGCCGGTTCAACGCCTGCGCCGCATCAAGGAGCGGCTGATACTCCGGTCCGCGCATTGAAGGGCAGACCCGCGGGGCAGACGCCCGAATTATCCGTTTCAGCGTATTGGCGCGTATTCGTTCACTTTCCGGACACTCTGTGCCATGCTCCCGCGCAAGTGAGCGGAGGGAACTCCGATCCGCTCAGCAACCCAGAAGGGACACCCATGAAGCGGTCAGTCAAGGCGGCAGTCGCCGCCACCGCGGTTGGTCTGCTGCTCGCCGGTTGCGGCGGCGGCGGCTCCACCAAACTCATCATCTCCTCCGACCTGCCGCTGCAGGGCTCGGCGAAGGATGCCAACGACTCCACCAATAACGCGCTGAAGCTCTACCTCGAGCAGATCGGCAACAAGGTCGGCAAGTACGAACTTGAGTTCCAGGCCTACGACGACGCGACCGCCGCCAAGGGCTCATGGGACGACGCCCAGTGCGCCGCCAACGCGCAGAAGCACGTGGCGAACAAGAACGAGGTCGCCGTCATGGGCACCTACAACTCCGGCTGCGCGAAGATCATCGTGCCGGTGTTGAACCAGGACCCGAACGGCCCGATGCTCATGGTGTCGCACGCGAACACCAACCCCGGCCTGACCAAGACCTGGGACGCCGGCGAGCCGGGCAAGTACTACCCGCGCGGCGTGCGCAACTACGCCCGCGTCGTGACCACTGACGACTTCCAGGGCGCTGCCGGTGCGCAGTTCCTCGCCCAGGAGGCCAAAGTCAAGAAGTGCGCCGTCCTCAACGACAACCAGACCTACGGCCAGGGCGTCGCTAAGGCGTTCATCACCGAGGCGAAGAAGCAGGGCATTGAGATCGTCGACGACGAGGCTTGGGACGCCAAGCAGACCAACTACACCGCACTGTTCACCAAGATCAAGTCCAAGGGCGCGGACTGCGTCTACATCGGCGGGATCTTCGACAACAATGGCGGCCAGTTGGTCAAGGACAAGGTCAAGGTCCTCGGCGACAACACCCGCGTGAAGATGATGGGCCCGGACGGCTTCACCGGCTACCCGGACCTGACGGCGCTGCCCGAGGCTGACGGCATGTACCTGTCCTTCGCCGGTCTGTCGGCAGACCTTCTGAAGGCCGCCGGCGGCAAGGGAGCGGACTTCCTCGCGGCCTACAAGACCAAGTACGGGGCCGACCCGGTCGGCTCGTACCCGCTGTACGGCGTCGCCGCGCTGCAGGTCATCCTCAAGGCGATCGAGAACTCCGACGGCACCCGCAAGGGCGTGACTGACGCGGTGTTCTCCGGCTCGGGCATCACGATCCCCGCGAGCGAGTCCGTGCTGGGCAAGGAGATCAAGATCGACCCCAAGACCGGTGACGTCAACACCATCGACATCACCATCGAGGTCATCAACAACAAGGCTGAGACCACACTCAAGGCGTGGCCGGTCCAGTAGCACCCTCGTGAACGCGCTGGTGGCGGTGGGGCGCGAAGTCCCACCGCCACCGGTGTTTCGGGGCTAAGGTTCTTCAGCACCCACCGGGACTCCTCCCACCGGCGCCGTCGCGCCGGCATCACTGCGACAGGGGCACCTCTTATGGCCACGCAGTCACTGACTCGAAGCCGGCTCAACGCAGCCGGTGCGGCGCAGCGGGCCAGCGCCGCCCTCATCCTCGCCGGCGTCGTCGCGTGGCTTGGATACAACCTCATCCACGCGCCCGCCCAGTTCTTCACCGTGGGAATACAGGGGTTGAGCAACGGGGCGCTGTACGCCCTCATCGCCCTCGGCTACACCTTGGTCTACGGCATCATCGAACTCATCAACTTCGCCCACGGCGACCTGTTCATGCTCGGCACGCTGTTCAGCGCCTGGATCCTGACGAAGACCTTGCAACAGACATCCCCGTCTATGGGCGGTTACCTCTGGTTTGCCGCCACGCTCATCGGCGCGATGCTCTTCTGCAGCGCCATCAACGTGGCCATCGAGTACTTCGCCTACCGCCGCCTGCGCAAGGCCCCCAAACTCGCACCGCTCATCACGGCCGTCGGCGTGTCCTTCATCTTGCAGTTCATCGGGCTCTCGTGGAACGGCTCCGGGCCGAAGAACTGGGACACGGTCCTTCCCGATCACGACTACACGTTCATGAACATCACCATCAACTCGCAGGCCGTCATCGTGCTCGCGGTCACGCTGCCGCTTCTCGGCCTCATGACATTCATCGTCTCCCGCACCCGCGCCGGCAAGGCCATGCGGGCAACGGCGCAGGACCAGGACGCCGCACGGCTCATGGGCATCAACGTCAACCGCACCATCTCGTTCACCTTCGCCATGGGCGGTGCGCTCGCCGGCGCGGCCGGGGTCATGTACCAGCAGACGGTTGGCACCACCAATTACAACCTCGGCTTCCAACTCGGCCTGATCGCATTCACCTCGGCGGTGCTCGGGGGCATCGGCAGCCTCCCGGGGGCGGTCATCGGTGGCCTGCTGATCGGGCTCATCCAGGGTCTGAACGACGGCTTGCCCTTCGCTCTCGGGCAGAAGTGGTCGCAGTCGGTCGTTTTCACCATCCTCATCCTGCTGATGGTGTTCAAACCCGCCGGTCTGTTCGGCTCCAACGCGGTGGAGAAGGTGTGACGCCATGACTCTGACCCGCGCCGCCGCCCGCCAACGGGCGCGCATGAGCAACGACCGCAAGTGGGCCACCGGCTTCGCCCTCGGCGTGGTCGGCGTCTTCCTCGGCTACCAGTTCGTCGTGCCGCACCTGCCGTACCAAGTGGCCACATTCGTCGACAACTGGCTCCCGCTGACATCGCTGAACGAGGCTTCGGTCTACGTCATCCTCGCACTCGGACTGAACATCGTGGTCGGCTACGCCGGCCTGCTCGACCTCGGGTTCGTGGCGTTCTGGGCCATCGGCGGCTACGTGGTCGGCTGGCTCATGAGCGGGTTCTTCGACAGCGCTCGAATCAACATCCTGGGGCACCCGCCCATCGGGCTGCCGAACGGGGTGCACATCTCCTTCTGGCTGGTGCTGGTGCTCGCCGGCGGGTTCTGCGCGCTCTGGGGCGTCATCATCGGCTGGCCGACGCTGCGCCTGAAGAGTGATTACCTCGCCCTGGTCACCCTCGGCTTCGGCGAGATCATCCCGCAGGTTTTCGTCAACGGCGAGGACATCAACGGCTTCAACCTCTCCAACGGCAGCAAAGGCATCACCCCCGTCGACGGCATCGACCTGTTCGGGAAGGTTCTCGGCCCGTTCGACCTCGCGCTGAAGTTCCTCATCTACGCGTCCATGGCAGCCTTCGTGGTGCTGCTCTCGCTGCGTCTGCGCGAAGGCCGGCTCGGCCGGGCCTGGCTCGCGATTCGAGAGGACGAGCTCGCCGCGAGCATGATGGGCGTACCGCTGCGCAAGACCAAGCTCGCGGCCTACGCCGTCGGCGCATTCTCCGGCGGCCTCGGCGGCGCGGCCTTCGCCACCCAGGTCAACGGTGTCTTCGCCGAGCGATTCAACTTCTCCATCTCCATCATCTTGCTCGCCATGGTCGTGCTCGGCGGCATGGGAAACGTGTGGGGTGTCATCGTCGGCGCCCTCGCGCTCGCGTGGATCAACTCCACCGGCCTCGTGCAGATCGGGCGCACGTTCAACGACGCCTTCGGCACCCAGATCAACTTCCCGTCCTACAACTTCCTCCTCTTCGGCATCATCCTCATCCTGATGATGCTCTTCCGGCGCGAGGGCCTCATCCCGGAGAGCCGCACGAAACTGCTGCTGCGCGAGCCTGAGCGCGGCCAGATGATGGCCCTCGGCGCGGATGCGGAACTGGCAGAGGCCGAAGCGGCCATCGACACCGACCACGGCGCGGCGCCACCGCCAGACGACCCGGCCCCGCCGGGTGAATCGTCCCCGCCGGCGAGAGGCACTGAGCCCGGCGAGGCAGGCGGTCAGCGATGAGCGACGCCATTCGCGCCACCGACATCACAGTCGCCTTCGGCGGCCTCGTGGCGGTGAACTCCGTGACGTTCACCGTGCCCGAGCGCTCAGTGGTCTCCTTGATCGGCCCGAACGGCGCGGGAAAGACCACCTTCTTCAACGTGTTGACGGGCTTGTACAAGCCCGACTCCGGCCGCGTCGAATTCCTCGACAAGGATGTGACCGGCCTGCCGCCGCACCGCATCGCGGAGGCAGGGCTCGCCCGCACTTTCCAGAACATCAGACTCTTCGGTCTCATGACGGCTGAGGAGAACGTGATGGTGGCGATGCACTCGCAACTGCGCGCAGGGGTCCTGGCAACTCTGCTGCGCACCCGCGCACAACGCCGCGAGGAGCACGAGTCACGCGAGCGGGCGCGCGAGCTCCTCGACTTCGTGGGCATCAGCCACACGCGCGAGGAGTACGCCCGCAACCTCTCCTACGGTGACCAGCGCCGGCTTGAGGTCGCTCGCGCCCTTGCGCTGCAACCCAAGGTGCTGCTGCTCGACGAGCCCACAGCGGGCATGAACCCGCAGGAGTCCGCCACGTTCGTGGAGTTCATCTACCGACTGCGCGAGGAGCGTGACACCGCTGTGCTGCTCATCGAGCACGACATGTCAGTGGTCATGCGGGTGTCCGAGCGCATCACCGTGCTCGACCGCGGTGAGAAGATCGCCGAGGGGACGGCGGAGCAAATCAGGTCCGACTCCCGTGTCATTGAGGCTTATCTCGGGACCGGCGCGGCCGGAAGCGCAGGGCAGTGACATGACACAAACCTCGGGCACCATGCTCCTGCAGGTCGAAGACCTGCACGTCTCCTACGGCGCGATCGCCGCCGTCAAGGGCGTGTCCCTCGACGTGCGTGAGGGCGAGATCGTCACCCTGATCGGCAACAACGGCGCCGGCAAGTCGACCACCTTGCGCACCATCTCCGGTCTGCTCCACCCCCGCAGCGGCACCATCACGTTCGCGGGCCAGTCCATCGCCGGTGTGCCCGGCCACGAGGTCGTAGCCCTCGGCATGGCACACGCGCCCGAGGGACGGCGCATCTTCCCGCGCATGACAGTCGCCGAGAACCTCGACCTCGGCGCCTACCTGCGCAAGGATCCCGCTGGCGTCGCCCGCGACCGCGAGCGCGCCCTGGAGCTGTTCCCGCGCCTGGCTGAGCGCATCAACCAACGCGCGGGCACGATGAGCGGCGGCGAGCAGCAGATGCTCGCTGTGGCGCGCGCCCTCATGGCCGCCCCGCGGCTGCTGCTGCTCGACGAGCCATCGATGGGATTGGCGCCGGTCTTGGTCGACCTGATCTTCGACACCATCAGCCGCATCCGCGAGCAGGGCACGACCATCCTGCTGGTCGAGCAGAATGCGCGCGCGGCGCTGGCTGTGGCGGACCGCGCCTATGTGTTGGAGTCCGGACACATCAAGTTGTCTGGCGCAGCCTCAGACCTCGCCCGCAACCCCGAGGTCGCGGCGGCGTACTTGGGCGGCTGAGTCCTTCGACGGCACTAGCCTGAACGTCATGTCGGCGCGTAACGCGGTCATCTCGCTGGGCCTTGTGCTGCTTGCTGCATATATCGCCGGGTCGGGGTTCTGGGTGCAGACGTCCGGCAGTTGGTATTCGTCGCTTTCCAGGCCGCCGTGGCAGCCACCGGACTGGGTCTTCGGCCTCATCTGGCCCTACAACTTCACCGTCCTGGGCATCGCCATGGTGGCTGTGCCCCGGCGGTTGGAGCCTGCCCGGCTCTGGCCGTGGCTGCTGCTCTTCGCGCTCAGCGTCGCGGCAGCGCTCACGTGGTCCTACCTGTTCTACGTCCCGCACGCCCTCGTAGCGGCTTGCGTCGCATTGGCTCTGGCCGCCCTCGCAACAGCACCGCTGCTCTGGATCGCGTGGCAGGTGAGCCGGCCGCTCGGCCTGGCTCTCATCCCGTACCAGTTGTGGCTGGTCATCGCGGCGACGTTGTCAGCCGGCTACGCCTCCCGCAACTGAGAGAGGCGCAACGCCGGCGACCGAACCAGGGCTCCAAGGCGTTGCGCAGTGCTGCTGGGGTGCGTCCCGCGGCGCGTCGGGAGTGACGGGCCGCAGGCGGTGAACAGGACCCGCATACGCCACTGCACACCGGTCCGGTTGCCGCTGTCGCCCCTGCTCCGGCTCGAGATGCACTCGGAGGTAAATTCTGCTAAACACCGCACAGTTTCGGGGCTTTTGCGTGCCCAGCCCTGCGGCCCGAGACCACGTCACACACAGGAGATTGGGGTGCACGGGTGCAGCCGATTCCGACCTTGCGGGACGTTGCTGACGCCACCGGCGTCTCCGTCGCCACGGTCTCGATGGTGTTGCGCGGGGTGGGTCGCATCTCGCCGGAGACGCGTGCCCGGGTGCACGCCAAGGCTGCGGAAATGGGTTACAGAAGGGACCCCCGTGCGGTCGCCCTGCGCGAGGGCCGTAGCCGGCTGGTCGCCATCGTGATGGCGGCGTACCGCGACGCCGCCGAGGCACGAGCCTTCTCCGCCTATTGGAGTGACGCTGTCAACGAGTGTGCGCTCGGTCTGGCCGAACGAGGCTATGCGGTCGTCTTGGTGCCACCGAACCACATCGACATCCTCGAGCGAGTCGCCGTCGACCTCGCGCTCGTTGCAGACGCGGTGGTCGACGACGGCATCGCCGAACAACTCCGCGCGCTGGGGATTCCGCTGGCAAGCGGGGTTGACGGCAGCGGGCCGGGGATCCACATCGAGCACGATTCCGAGGGCATGATGGGTGCCGCGATGCGATGGCTGCGCGCCCAAGGATGCGCGCGCTTGCTCATGCTCGCGCGCACCGAGGGCGCAGTGGTCAGTGACGCCAATGTGGCGGCGTTCACGCGAGCCTGCGCTGAGGCCGGTCAAGACTTCGTGGTTGAGCGCTGCGGCTTCTCTGCCGAGGACGTCACGGCAGCGTACGAACGCGGTCTGGCCCAGGGCTGCGACGGGGTTCTGTCCATGGTCGCTGGGCAGTCAGCGCTCACCGGGTTCGCCCAAGCCGGCGGGCTGATGCTGCCCGGCACGCTGCCCACGGTCTTCTACGAGGACGTTCGCGCCGTGCCGTCCCCCGCAGTGGCTGTCCTGACCGTCTCACCAGAGTCGCTCGGTCGGGTCAGCGCACAAGCAGTGGCGGACTACCTCGATAGCAGTCGCACCGCTGAGTCGCGGGTGAGGCTGCCGTTCAGCCTGCTCACCGTCTGATCTGTTAGACCGTCGTCAGCAGTCGGTAAGAGCGAGCGCGCCCGCGTGGAGCGCCGCGCCGACGATGACGCCGTTGACGCCCCGTGCAGCAAGGCCTCGCAGTGCCCCGAGGTCGGCCGTGTCGCGCACCCCGCCGCTGGCGATGACGGCAAAACCGTGATCGGCGACGCGGCCAAGCAGTCCTAGTGGCGGCCCGGCGAGCGCGCCGTCCGCGTCGATGTCCGTGACAACCAAGCGCGGGTGCATCGGCGCAAGCCACTCCAAGGCATCGGCCAGCGGTCCGCAGACGATGCCGGTGCCGCGAGAGATCAGCAGCTCGCCGCGAACATCCAGACACAGATTGACCTCGATTGGGGGAGTGCGGAGCACGCCCTCAAGCCAGCGCCGATCCTGAAGCGACTCGCAAGCCAGGTTCACCCGATCCGCACCGGACCCGACCGCGCGCGCAAGTCCAGCGGCATCGAGGATGCCGCCGCTGAGTTGCACCCGCATGCCGAGTGAGTGCGCCAGCGCGATGCTGGCCGCTATGGCGTCGTCATTGGCCCCGGCCCCGCGCGCGCGGTCCAAGTCAACGAGGTGCACCCATGCTGCGCCAGCGTCTGCCAGTGCCGCAAGCACCTGCGCAGGGGAGTGCCCGAGCACCGACGCACGGGCCGCGCCGCCAGGGGTTGCCAGTGCCCCGGCAGCGACGTCGAGTGCCGGGTAGACCGTGAACTGCGGTTCGCTCACTCACGCACCAACCGGTGAGCCAACCACTCCAGCGCCATCGGGTACCGGTAGTCGATGCCCCCGTGGCGTGCTTCAATCAACTCGAAGAACACCTTCTCCTCCGGCACACCCACGTTCTCGAGTTCCGCGCGGAAGGCCTGCGCGCCGAGGTCGAGGTAGTACTCATCGGACTTGCCGGCATCGATCCACACCCAGTCCAGCGCGAGCACGGCGTCTCGGTGCTTGGCGACCATCCGCACCGGGTCCCAGTCCAACCAACGCTGCCAGCGGTCGTCGATGACCCGGCCCGTCACCTGGTCGAAGGGCAGCAGCGGCGTGCCGTCAGTATCGGCTGAGAAGGCGGCAGAGCAACCGAGCGCGGTGATGAGCGCCTCGTCGCCGGGCTTCGTCCACGCCACCCGGGAGTTGAAGTCCTGCCACCAGATGTTGATGTCGTGGTCGTAGTTGCGCAGCACGCGCACGGCCTGCGCGAACTCCGGCAGGTAGCACGACTCGTAGAGGGTGTCCCCGGCATGCGTGGCCAGCGCCGCGAAAAGGTCCGGGCGCAGCATCGGCGTGATCATCGCTCCGAAGCCGCCGGAGGATTTGCCGGTGATGGCGCGCGAGCGGCGGTCGGGGATGGTGCGGTAGTTCGCGTCGACCCACGAGACGATGTCGTCGCACAGATACGTGTGGTAGTTGCCGGTACCGGGGGAGTCGACGTACTGCGAGCCGCCGTACGCCGTCCATGCATCGACGTAGACCATGACGCAGCCGGGAACGTCGCCGCGCGCGAACAGCAGGTCCGCCGTCTCCACATACGGCTGGCGGAACGGGCCGCGGTTCGCCCACGCGACGACATGGCCGGTGTAGCCCTGAATGACGTAGACGGTGGGGAAGCGTCGGTCCGGGTGGGCGTCGTACTCGGGCGGTAGGTAGACCCAGATGGGCCGCACATGCGGGTCGCCGAGATGGTTGCCGCGCAAGGCGGGGGAGTCGATCTCCCGCTGTTCGAGGCGGCCGATGAAGTCATGGCTCCAAGGAAGCATGGGGTCAAGCATGGCAGCGGCGCAGAGGATTGAGAACAACCTGCGCCGGTACGCTGCGCCTATGAGCGAACAGATGAGCATCTCGGTCTCCGGCGAGCACCAGCAGGTGCCCGCGGGCACTACGGGTGCCGACCTGTTCAAGGGCGCGGCGTTCAAGGACGTCGTCGTCGCCAGAGTGGACGGTGTGCTCACTGACCTCGACCAGCCCATCGCCGCAGGCGCCCATGTTGAGCCGGTACGCACCAGCGAGCCGGAGGGGCTCGCCGTGCTGCGCCACTCCGCCGCGCACGTGCTCGCGCAAGCCGTGCAGGCGCTCTTCCCGCAGACCCGGCTCGGCATCGGCCCGCCGGTCAAGGACGGCTTCTATTACGACTTCGACCCCGCCCGACCATTCACGCCCGAAGACCTCGTGGCCCTCGAGGCCAAGATGGTGGAGATCATCAAGACCGGCCAGCACTTCAAGCGCCGTGAGACCAGCGACGACGCGGCTCTCGCCGAGCTCGCCCACGAGCCTTACAAGATCGAGCTCGTGGGGCTGAAGTCTGGTGCCGACGCCGACCTCTCAGAGGTCATGGAGGTCGGCGGCGGCACGCTGACGATGTACGACAACATCGACCCGCGCACCGGGAATCGCTGCTGGACCGACCTGTGCCGCGGCCCGCATGTGCCCAACACCCGCTACATCCCCACCAACGCGTTCAAACTGATGCGCACCGCGGCGGCGTACTGGCGCGGCAGCGAGAAGAACCCGCAGCTGCAACGCATCTACGGCACCGCCTGGCCGGAGAAGTCAGACCTCACGGCGTACCTCACGATGCTGGAGGAGGCCGAGAAGCGGGACCACCGCCGCCTGGGAGTGGAGCTTGACTTGTTCTCGTTCCCCGATGAGATCGGCTCCGGGCTCGCGGTCTTCCACCCCAAGGGCGGCATCATCCGCCGCGAGATGGAGAGCTACAGCCGCCGCCGCCACGAGCAGTCCGGCTACGAGTTCGTCTACTCCCCGCACATCACCAAGTCGCAACTGTTCGAGACCTCCGGTCACTTGCAGTGGTACGCCGAGGGCATGTATCCGCCGATGACCATGGACGAGGAGCGCGACGAGGCCGGCAGCGTCAAGCGCGCGGGCCACGACTACTACCTCAAACCGATGAACTGCCCGTTCCACAATCTCATCTTCCGCAGCCGCGGCCGCTCCTACCGCGAGTTGCCCCTGCGGCTGTTCGAGTTCGGCACCGTCTACCGGTACGAGAAGTCCGGCGTCGTCCACGGCATGACGCGCGCCCGCGGCTTCACCCAGGACGACGCGCACATCTACTGCACCCGCGAGCAGATGCAGGACGAGTTGAAGTCGCTTCTGACGTTCGTGCTCGACCTGCTCCGTGATTACGGCCTCGACGATTTCTTCCTCGAACTCTCCACGCGCAACCCGGAGAAGTCCGTCGGCTCCGATGAGGACTGGGATGCTGCGACGGCCGCCCTCGCGGAGGCGGCTGCCGCCTCCGGCCTCGAACTCGTGCCAGACCCGGGCGGTGCTGCTTTCTACGGACCGAAAATCTCGGTGCAAGCCCGTGATGCCATCGGCCGTTCCTGGCAGATGTCCACCATCCAACTCGACTTCCAGCTGCCGCAGCGCTTCGAGCTGGAGTATCAAGCCTCCGACGGCACCCGGCAGCGCCCGATCATGATCCACCGTGCGCTCTTCGGTTCCATCGAGCGGTTCTTCGCCGTCCTCACCGAGCACTACGCCGGTGCGTTCCCGCCGTGGCTCGCCCCGGTGCAGGCTGTGGGCATCCCGGTGGCCTCGGAGTTCGACGACTACCTGCTCGATGTGGCCGCTCAGATGAGCAGCCGCGGGCTACGCGTGGACGTCGACACCTCGGATGACCGCATGCAGAAGAAGATCCGGACCGCGCAGAAGCAGAAAGTGCCGCTGATGCTCATCGCCGGCGAGGAGGACCGGGCTGCCGGCGCGGTGTCGTTCCGCTTCCGTGACGGCAGCCAACGCAACGGCGTGCCGGTGGCCGAGGCCATCGACTACCTCGCCGGCCTCGTCGAGACGCGCGCGCAGGTCTGAGCCGGTCATGACCAGCGGGGAGGAGGAGTTCACGCCCGGGCAGATCGCCGGCGTGGACGACCCCGGGCTAGCGGACATGTGGCAGCGGTTGTGGACCCCGCACCGCATGCCCTACCTGCGCGGGGAGAACCGCCCCACCCCGCATAACGACGTCACATGCCCGTTCTGCCGCGTGCCGCAGGATGACGACGTCGCAGGGCTCATCGTCGCCCGCGGTCAGCACACGTACGCCGTGTTGAACCTCTACCCCTACACCAGCGGCCACCTGCTCATCTGCCCGTACCGCCACATCCCTGATTACACCGACCTCGGCGAGGCCGAGACGGCCGAGTTCTCGCACTTCACGCAAGTGGCGATGAAGGCGCTGCGGCTGGTGTCCAACGCCCCAGGGTTCAACATCGGCATGAACCAAGGCTCTGCGGCGGGAGCGGGGATTGCAGCCCACCTTCACCAGCACGTGGTGCCGCGTTGGAACGGCGATGCGAACTTCATGCCCATCGTGGCCCGCACTCGCACGATGCCGGCGCTGTTGGAGACCACCCGCGAACTCGTCGCCCAGGCGTGGCAGCGGGTTGCTAGGGAGCCGCAGTAGGTGCGGGGCAGCAGCGACCGTCGGCGCGGTGCGCGCAACCTCCCGATCGGTGCCAGGTGAACGCACCGCCCGATAGCGCCGCTTGGCCGGGCCTTACTCGCGCGCACCGGCGGCACCAGCGTTTCTGCCCGCAGCGCGCGTGTTTCTCGCGCTCAATCTGCAGAGCGCAAGAGGTCGGCGAGCACTCCGACGCCGATAGCCGCACCCGTCGCCCTGATCGACATCGAAGGCACGAACTGTCCTGACCTCAAGGCCTGACCCACGAGTGCGCGTAGTCGAGCCGGGCTCGGTTCCATGCCGGCCATGCGCTGCCCGAGCGCTGCCTCATCGTCGACGACGGTCAACACCGCGTCGATCAGCTCATCGCGCAACGAGGCAGCGGCTTCCCGATGCTCAGCATCCGCTGGGCGCTGACCTGCGGCGTCGGTGATGGTCCAGTCGCGCAGGTCGAGCGCCCCGGCGAACTCGTCATCGTCATCCGCCAAAGGCAGCGCAACTGCAGTCGAAGGTTCCCCCAGAACTCGCTCGGCGATGGCGCGCATGTCGTCGTCATCCGCCCTGCCGACGTCGCTGAAGGTCCAGACCAACACCCGCGGCTGGTAGCGCTCGGCCACCGCCTCCCACATGTCTGCCAATTCCGCGCTGATCCCGTCACGTGCGGAGGCGGTCACCACCACGCACGGCATCGGCGCATCCGCGGCGGCTTCACTCCGGGAGGCAAGGTCATCCGCACTCGCCTCGCGGGCATCCACCCCGACAGCCTTCAGCGCCGCAACGAGCGAGGTACGCCCACTGGCCGGCAGACCGAAGACGAGGGCGCTGACCACGCCCGTAGCCTGCCGTATTCGGTCAGTCGGCCGGCACCCGCGAGAGGGTGACCCGAAGGACCTGGGATTTCCCGGCTGAAACCGAGAACCGCCTGCCTGCCGGTGCGTACGATGCGCCGTGTGCTGAACAACGACGCCACTCGGGAGACCGTGTCGAAGGTCATCGACCCGGTGGCGGAGGCGATGGCGGCGAAGAAGGTCAATGCCAACGTCATCACGGTCATCGGCGGCCTCGGCGCGAGCGTCAGCGCGGTGGCCACGTTCCCCTTCGGCCGCTTCGGCCTCGGCACAGCGCTGGTCGCGGTGTTCGTCGTGCTCGACATCCTTGACGGGGCCATCGCCCGCAGCCGCGGCACCAGCTCCGACTGGGGCGCGTTCTTGGACTCCACCTTGGACAGGGTCGCCGACGGCGCGCTCTCGGCGTCGGTCGCGGTGTACCTCCTGCGCCACGCCCACCACGAGCCCATCGCCCCGATGTGGGCCATCGTCAGCGGTGTCACCGTCGTGGTCACCGGCGCGCTGGTGCCGTATGTGAAAGCACGCGCCGAAGCCGGCGGCATCACCGTCAGCGGCGGCCTGATGGAGCGCGCCGAGCGGCTCATCCTCATGGCCGCTGGGACCACCTGCGCCGCGTTCGGCTGGATGCCGGGCCTCTACTACGCCTTCGCGCTGCTGGCGCTGCTCGGCACCATCACGGTGTTCCAGCGCGTCAACCTCGTGCGCAAGGGCGTGCGCGGCGCGTGACCTGGCTGCTCGTCTGGGCGCTGGGCCGTGCGCTCCCCGCGCCTGTGACACGCAGGCTCATCACCATCATCATCCCGCGCGCCCTCAAGCGCGGCATCATCGACGAGCGTTCGCTGCGCCTGAACCTGCGCGCCGTCGCGCCACACCTCAGTGACGCCGAACTCGACGAGCTGCTGCTCGCGAATGTTCGGTCGTACGGCCGCTACTGGGCCGAGTTGTTCGAACTGGCCTCTCGTCGCCGGAATCTGCTCATCGAACGCGTCATCGCGCACCAGACCTCTCACCTGCAAGACGCGCTCGCGCACGGACGTGGAGTGGTGCTCGCTCTGCCGCACATGGCCAACTGGGATCTGGCGGGGGCCTGGCTCGCGCAGTACCAACCCGTGGTGACTGTCGCCGAGCGTGTCACGCCGGCACTGCTGTTCCGCGCCTTCACGCGTCTGCGCACTCGGCTGGGGATGACGGTGGTGCCGCTGGACTCCGGGGCATCCGCGCTGACACGGCTGCGGCAGGCATTGGATGCGCAGGCAGTGGTGTGCCTGGTCGCAGACCGGGTCATCCCCGGCTCCACCGGCGTGCCTGTGCGTTTTGCCGGCGGCACCGCCGCGATGCCCGCCGGCCCGGCGCTGCTGGCGCACCAAACTGGCGCGCCACTGCTGCCCGTGAGCCTGTATTACGAGGGCCGCGCGATGCACGTGCACTTCCACGAGCCGATCGCTGTCGACTGCGCCGCGCCGCGCCGCGAGGCCGTCCCGGCAGCCACGCAGCACCTCGCTGACGCGTTCTCCGGCATGCTCGCCGAGCACCCGGCCGACTGGCGTGCGCTGCAACCCGTGTGGGAGCAGGTGCCCGCCCATGACTGACGCAGCCGGCCCCCGTATCGGCGTCGTCTGCCCCTACGACCTGGCCGTGCCCGGCGGCGTGCAGTCCCACGTAATTGACATGGTGGCCGGGCTCGCGGCGCGGGGCGTGCACGTCAACGTGTTGGCCCCCGTGGGTGAGACCGCGGCAATCGGTCGGCGCTTCGGCCAGTGGCCGGACTGGCTCACCAACGCCGGCCCCGCGCGGCAGGTCCGCATCAACGGCTCATCCGCGCCCGTGTGCATCGCACGCGGCCAGCGCGAACAGGTGCGGGCCTGGTTGAGGCACACCGGCGCGACCATCGCGCATGTGCACGAACCGTTCGTGCCGGCGTTGGCCCGGCCCGCAGTCCATGCCGCGAGCGGGGCAGGACTCCCGGTAGTGGGCACCTTTCACGCCGCCGTGGACTCGACCGCGTTGCTGCTCCTGGCGCGGCCGTTGCTGCGCCGAACGCTCTCGCGATTAACGGCCGCGGTGCCGGTGAGCGAGGCCGCGGCCGCGACCGTCGCAGCCGTGCGGCGCGGGGTCCCGGCCACGATCATCGCCAACCCTGTTGACGTGTCCAACTACTCGCGAGCGGTGCTGAGCAAGCCGAGCCCGGGCCGGCAAGGCGGCCAGGTGTTGTTCCTCGGCCGGGGCGATGAGCCGCGCAAGGGGCTCGACGACCTGCTCGCCGCCTGGCCGCTCATTCGCGCCGCACGTCCCCACGCCGCACTCGTCATAGCGGGCAGGATGCAGCGCAGCGACTTCCCGGACGGCGCCGTCGTGCTTGGCGAGGTGTCGGCGGCTGACAAGCCGGGTGTGTACGCCGGGGCTGACGTCTACGTCGCTCCCAACCGCGGCGGGGAGTCGATGGGCATGGTGCTGGTCGAGGCGATGGCCAGTGGCACCGCAGTCATAGCCACGGACCTCCCGGCATTCACTGCAGTCTCCGAAGGCCGTGCCGCACGGCACACGCCGGTGGCCGACCCAGTCGCACTCGCGTCGGCCGTCGTGGCCGTGTTGGACGACGATGCCGAGCGCGCACGACTCGTCGCGGCCGGGCTGAAGCGGGCTGCTGATTACGACGTCTCGCGCATCGCGGAGTCCATGATCGAGGTCTACCGCCGCTGTCTACGCTGAAGCCCGTGACTTCCCCCGCAGTTGTGCGCACCCGCGCGGCCGCCGCCGGCATCGCCGCTGTGGCCGCGCTGCTGCTCGCCGCCTGCGGAGGCAGCCCCCAGGCTGCGAAGCACGCTCGAACCGGCCCGCCGCCGGTGTACTCACCCATCTCCGGCCGCGTCGTGACCAGCCCGGACCAGCGTGTGCTCGTCGTCAAGGTCGAGAACACCGCCGCCGCGCGGCCGCAAGTCGGCCTTTCCGCCGCGGACATGGTGTTCGTCGAAGAGGTCGAAGGCGGCATCACCCGGTTCGCCGCGGTCTTCTCCTCCCAACGCCCGGACACCGTCGGCCCCGTGCGCAGCGCGCGCATCACCGACCCGCAACTCGTCGCCCAGTTCGGCCGGGTCGCGTTCGTCTACTCCGGCGCCCAGGCGCGC
The DNA here is from genome assembly GCA_018970205.1 of Actinomycetales bacterium. GTDB lineage: Bacteria > Actinomycetota > Actinomycetes > S36-B12 > UBA5976 > RFTO01. Next base: position 37,108 of record JAGWWW010000005.1, on the reverse strand, counting down.
ATGGCGCCGGTGCTTGCCGCGGCCAACCTCAAGCAGGTGCGCGAGCAGCGCAACGACGGCTGGACCCGCTCCACTCTCCGCGGCGCCCCGCACAACCTCTACGGCCACCCAGCCGGGCTGCTCGACCAGGCCGGCGACAGCATCGCCACCGCCTCCGACATGGGCCGCACATTCGACGTAACCACAGCCACAGGCGGGACGCCGGTGGCGTCCGTCAAGGCCGCGTACCCGGCGGAGTCGATGACCATCGACTGGGATCCGGCGGCCAAACTCTGGCAGGTGACCGCCGGCCGTGACGTCATCACCGACGGCACCCCCGCGTTGGCCACTGACCCCCAAGCCGACGGCACCCCGGTGCACCCAGCCGATGTCCTCATCCAATACGTCGTGCAGCGGCCGTCTGCGTTCCACGACCGCCACGGCGGGGTCACTCCGTTCGCTGAGACAGTCGGCAGCGGCACGGGGCTACTGCTGCGCGACGGCCAGATGTGGCAGGTGCGCTGGACCCGGGCCACGGATTCCGATCCGACTCGTTGGGCCGACGCCACGACCGGCGCCCCGGTGGCGTTCAAGCGCGGCACCATCTGGAACCTGCTCATCCCACGGGAGCGCCCGGTGCAGGTCACCAAGCCTGCAGCGCCGTCATCCTCCGCCTCTGCGAGTTCTAGCCCGCGGCAATAAACTTCCCGCGACTGCGCAGCCCCAAGCCCGCACCGGAACGTGCCGGCCCGGACCAACCACCCCAAGCGATAGGAGACTGCCGTGTCCAACGAGCGTGCCACAGGAACCACCCGCGTCAAGCGCGGCATGGCGGAGATGCTCAAGGGCGGCGTCATCATGGACGTGGTCGACGCCACTCAGGCGAAGATCGCCGAGGACGCCGGCGCGGTCGCGGTGATGGCTCTCGAGCGCGTGCCGGCAGACATCCGCGCCCAAGGCGGCGTTGCCCGCATGAGCGACCCGGACCTGATTGAGGGCATCAAAGCCGCAGTCTCGATCCCGGTGATGGCCAAGGCCCGCATCGGTCACTTCGTCGAGGCGCAGGTTCTGCAGTCCCTGGCAGTGGACTACATCGACGAGTCCGAGGTCCTGACCCCGGCCGACTACGCCCACCACATCGACAAGTGGCAGTTCACCGTCCCGTTCGTGTGCGGCGCGACCAACCTCGGCGAGGCTCTGCGCCGCATCACCGAGGGCGCGGCAATGATCCGGTCCAAGGGCGAGGCCGGCACCGGCGACGTCTCCAACGCCGTCACCCACATGCGCACCATCCGCTCGGAGATCGCCGCGCTCAGCGCGATGCCCAAGGACGAGCTGTACTCCGCCGCCAAGGAACACCGCGCGCCCTACGAACTCATCGCAGAGGTCGCCGAGCTCGGGAAACTGCCGGTGGTGCTGTTCACAGCGGGCGGCATCGCCACGCCTGCCGACGCCGCGTTGATGATGCAACTCGGTGCTGACGGTGTCTTCGTCGGCTCCGGCATCTTCAAGTCCGGCGACCCGGCCAAGCGCGCCAAGGCCATCGTGGAGGCGACCGCGAACTACCAAGACCCTGATGTCATCGCGCGCGTGAGCGCCGGCCTCGGCGAGGCCATGGTCGGCATCAACGTCGACGACATCCCGGTCCCGCACCGGCTTGCCGAGCGCGGTTGGTGACCTGAAGCCCATGAACCGCCGGCCCATTGTCGGCGTGCTCGCCCTGCAAGGAGACGTGCGCGAGCATGCCCGCGCCCTCGCAACATGCGATGTCGACGTGCGCGAGGTCCGCACCCCGGCGCACCTGCAGGGCGTCAATGGCCTGGTCATCCCTGGCGGGGAGTCCACGACCATGTCGAAACTGCTGGACTTCCAAGGCCTGCTCGACCCTCTGCGCGAGCGCATCGGCGCTGGCATGCCTGTCTACGGCTCCTGCGCCGGCATGATCTTGTTGGCCGCGTCCATCCTCGACGGGCGAGCCGACCAGGTGGCGCTCGGCGCGATCGACATGGTCGTGCGCCGCAACGCTTTCGGCGCTCAAGTGGACTCCTTCGAAGCCGATATCGCCGTCAGCGGCTGCGGCCCGGAGCCGCTGCGCGCGGTGTTCATCCGCGCCCCGTGGGTGGAGTCGGTGGGGGAGCAGGTCGAGGTCCTCAGCCGGGTCGTCACCCCGACCGGCGCGGATAGAATCGTCGCTGTCAGGCAGGGCGCCGCCATGGCGACCTCGTTCCACCCGGAGCTCACCTCTGACGCCCGGGTGCACGCACTGTTCGTTGAGATGGTGAGGCAGCACGCATGAGTGGCCACTCGAAATGGGCGACGACCAAGCACAAGAAGGCGGCACTGGACGCCAAGCGCGGCAAACTCTTCGCCAAACTCATCAAGAACATCGAGGTCGCCTGCCGCAACGGCGGCGCTGACCCCGCTGGCAACCCCACGCTGTTCGACGCCATCCAGAAGGCGCGCAAGTCGTCGGTCCCGGCAGACAACATCGACCGCGCAATCAAGCGCGGATCCGGCGCGGAAGCCGGCGGGGCGAACTACGAGACCATCATGTACGAGGGCTACGGCCCCAACGGTGTCGCAGTCCTGGTGGAGTGCCTCTCGGACAACCGCAACCGCGCGGCCTCGGAGGTGCGGGTGGCCATGACGCGCAACGGCGGGACGATGGCCGACCCCGGCTCCGTGTCGTACCTCTTCGCCCGTCGCGGGGTCATCATGGTGCCTAAGGCCGCCGGCGTGACCGAGGACGACGTGCTCGCCGCTGTGCTCGACGCCGGCGCAGACGAGGTCAATGACTTCGGTGAGACTTTCCAGGTTCTCTGCGCGGCCACCGATGTCGTCGAGGTGCGCACCGCGTTGCAAAGCGCCGGCATCGACTACGAGTCCGCCGAGGCCATCTTCTGGCCCAGCATGAGCGTGCCCCTGGACGCCGACGGCGCCGCCAAGGTCTTCAAACTCATCGACGCCCTCGAGGACTCTGACGAGGTGCAGAACGTCTACGCCAACTTCGACGTCTCCGACGAGGTCATGGCCCAAATCGGCTGACGCGAGCCTGGGCGGGCCGTTGCGAGTCCGCTGCGGGTTGCTGAGGGTGCGCCTATGAGAGCCGGATGGCCGCCAGATTCGCCGGCGGCTGCGGCATCTCAGGGCAGCGAACCTGGGCCCGGGTAGTTGTCACGCCCGACACCGAACCTTCGGCGTGGTGGCGGGGGATTCGGTGTCGGTTCGGGCTACCATTCGCACACTTGTTCGAATCATCCTGCACGGCTGTCCTGCGGCCGGGTCAGGTGAGATTGCGTCAGGAGGCGTGCCGTGATCGTCCTCGGCGTCGACCCCGGCCTGACCCGGTGCGGGGTCGGCGTCGTCGATGCCAGCCCGGGACAACAGCCGCGGCTGGTGCACGTGGCGGTCATCCGTACGCCGGCGGACGACCCGCTTGAGCGTCGGCTGCTGGCCATCGACACGGCCCTTTCCGATGTCGTCGACGGGTTCACCCCGGACGCCATCGCGGTGGAGCGGGTGTTCAGCCAGCACAACCTGCGCTCAGTCATGGGCACAGCCCAAGTCGCGGGGCTGGTGCTGCTCGCAGCGGCCCGTCGGGGCATCCCCGTCGGCATGCACACGCCCACGGAAGTGAAGGCCGCCGTCACCGGCAGCGGGCGCGCTGACAAAGCCCAAGTGACCACCATGGTGACCAAACTGCTGCGCCTGGACACGCGCCCGCACCCTGCGGATGCGGCGGACGCCCTCGCGCTCGCACTATGCCACGGCTGGCAGGCGCCGATGCGGGCCCGGTTGGCGGCGGCACTGTGAGGCCGCCGCCGGTGGTGCCCATGCCCGCTGCTGGCTGCGCTGCGAGGTCCGCGCCGCCGGCGCTGTGGACATACATCGACTCGACGTGTGAGCCGGCGCCCGGCGGCACGCTCGAACTATCGAGGGCTTCATGATCGCGGCCGTCAACGGCGAGGTGCTCGCCATCGGTGACGACCGGCTCGATGTGAGCATCGGCCCGGTGGCGTTGAGTGTGCATGTGCCGAGCCCCGTCGCCCTCGCCGCGAGAATCGGGCAGCCCGTCGCGTTGTCCACGACCATGGTCGTCCGCGAGGACGCCATCACCCTCTACGGCTTCGCGGACGCCGTCTCGCGCGACGACTTCCTGACCCTGACGTCCGTGTCTGGCATCGGGCCACGCCTGGCCCTGGCCATCCTCTCCGCACTGCCACCGGCGAACCTGCGCGCGGCGATCGGCAGCGGCAACCTCGCGGCACTCACTGCAGTCAGCGGAGTCGGCAAGAAGAGCGCCGAGCGGTTGGTGATCGAGCTGCGTGACCGGCTCGGGCCGGCACCCGCCGGCTCGGTGCCCGCTGAAGGGACGACGACGGCCGAGCCCTGGCAAGACCAGGTGCGCACCGCCTTGCTCGGTCTGGGCTGGAACCCGCGTGACGCGCAGACAGCCATCGACACCGTCGCCACCATGGCCTTCGACGACGGCGGGAACGCCGCTGAGCAGCCTTTGCAGGCGCTGCTGCGTGCGGCTTTGCGCAGTCTGGACCGCTCATGAGCGAGCTGCTCCAGCCTGGTGCGGGCGAAGACGAGTTGTTGGCCGAGGGTGCGCTGCGCCCGAAGCGCCTGGCCGAGTTCATCGGCCAAGCCCGGGTCAAGGAGCAGCTCGCGCTGGTCCTCGGGGCCGCCCGGCAACGCAACTCCTCGGCCGATCATGTCCTGCTCGCTGGCCCGCCGGGGCTGGGAAAGACCACACTGGCCGGCATCGTCGCTGCAGAACTTCAGGTGCCGCTGCGGGTCACCAGCGGGCCGGCCATCCAGCACGCAGGCGACCTCGCGGCCGTGCTCTCGAGCCTGGTCCCCGGCGAGGTGCTCTTCCTGGACGAGATCCACCGCATGGCGCGCAGTGCTGAGGAGATGCTCTACCTCGCCATGGAGGACTACCGGGTCGACGTCATCGTCGGCAAGGGCGCCGGTGCGACGGCGATTCCGTTGGAACTCTCGCCCTTCACACTCGTGGCGGCAACCACCCGCGCCGGGGCTCTGCCCGGCCCGCTTCGCGACCGCTTCGGCTTCACCGCCCACCTGGATTTCTACGACGACGCCGAGATCCTCTCCGTGCTGCGCCGCAGCGCAGGGTTGCTCGGGGTGCAGATGGATGACGACGGGGCGCACGAGATCGCCCGACGATCCCGCGGCACGCCGCGCATCGCCAACCGCCTGCTGCGTCGCGTGCGCGACTACGCCCAAGTACACGGCGACGGCGTGCTCACGCATCCCGCTGCGCAGGCCGCGCTGGCCCTGTTCGACGTGGACGAGCGCGGCCTGGACCGCCTTGACCGCTCGGTGCTGCGCGCGCTCACTGGCAACTTCGGCGGCGGGCCGGTCGGCTTGAGCACCCTGGCGGTCTCTGTCGGTGAGGAGGCCGAGACCATCGAGACGGTGTGCGAGCCGTTCCTCGTGCGCTGCGGCATGCTGGCTCGCACCCCGCGAGGCCGCGTGGCCACCGCTGCCGCCTGGCGACACCTTGGGCTGACGCCGCCTAAGACCACGATGCTGCCGTCGGCGGATTCAGGCGACACCGAGGTCGCCTCGGACCTGTTCAACCAGGCCTAGCCGTGCGGCCGGCGATCTAGGCCCGCGAGTCAATGTGCGGCTCCTCACCGAGCGGGCACAAGCCGCCCGCCCAGCTGCCACAGCGCCCATCGGCCAGTCCGGTGGAAACTTCCCCGGACTCGCGGCAGGGCGCAGGTGCGCCCCGGGGGTGCCATACGCGATACTTCGGGGTTTGTGGCGCCGCTTGGCGCTGCCCGCCCCACCCGACCCCGGGCGGGCGTCGACCTGAGGAGTGCCGAATATGGCGAGCGTGACCACCTCGTACCGAGCCGGTCGTGTCCTTGCGTACTTTTCCCTCGTCATCGTGTTGCTGGGCGTCTGGACGTTCTGGCCCGGCGGCGCATCGACCCCACGGCTGGGTCTGGATCTGCGCGGAGGCACCCAGGTCATCCTGACCCCGAAGAACGTCGAGGGCCAGAAAGTGACCGATAGCGCGATGAAGCAGGCGGTCTCGATCATCCGTCAGCGCGTCAACGCTTTCGGCGTTTCTGAGGCCGAGGTGAGCGTGCAGGGTCAAGGCGCGAACTCCACCATCATCGTCTCCATCCCCGGGAAGACCAACAGCGACGTCATCGACAGCCTGAAATCCACCGCCAAACTGGACTTCCGCCCTGTGCTCGACATCGCCATCGGCACCCAAGCCACGGTCAAGCCGAGCACGTCGACCCCCAGCCAGACCCCCACACCGGCTTCTCCTGCGGTACTTCCGCCGATCCAATCGGCCTCTGACGACGCGGCCTTCCGCGCGGCTTACGCCAAGATCGACTGCAACGCCAAGGGCGCCTTGGTCGGCGGCGTGCCGGTAGACCCGACCAAGTACGTCGCCACGTGCGACCGCGAAGGCGCGCAGAAGTTCATCCTCGCCCCCGCGCGCGTGCTCGGCACCCAGATCTCCAAGGCCGCCCCGGAGCTTCCGACTCAGGGCGCCGGCGCCTGGCAGGTCGCTCTGACCCTGAACGGCAAGGGCTCTTCTGACTTCGCCGCCGTCACCAGCGAGATCACCAAGAACGCCAGCCCGAAGAACCAACTCGGCATCGTGCTCGACGGCATGGTCTTCTCCGCGCCGAGCGTGAACGAGGCCATCCTCGGCGGCCGCGCGGTCATCACCGGCACCTTCACGCAGAAGACGGCGACCGACCTTGCGAACGTGCTCAAGTACGGCGCGCTCCCGGTCTCCTTGGATGTCGCCAGTTCCAGCCAGCTCTCGCCGACCCTCGGAAACGACCAGCTGCAGGGCGGCTTGCTCGCCGGCCTCATCGGCTTGCTCATCGTCGCGCTGTACCTGCTCGTCTACTACCGCGCGCTCGGACTCATCGCCCTCGCCTCGCTCGCCCTGGCCGGTGCGATCACCTACTTCACGGTTGTGCTGCTGGGCAACCAACTCGGCTTGGCACTGACCCTGGCCGGCGTCGCCGGTCTTATCGTCGCCATCGGTGTGACAGCCGACTCCTTCATCGTCTATTTCGAGCGTCTCCGTGACGAGGTCCGCGAGGGGCGGTCCATCAAGTCCGCTGCGAGCAGCGGCTGGACCCGCGCCCGCCGCACCATCCTGGCCGCTGACGGCGTCTCGCTGCTCGCCGCCGTGGTGCTGTACTTCCTGTCCGTCGGCGGCGTCCGCGGCTTCGCGTTCACCCTGGGCCTCACCACGATCATCGACATCTTCGTGGCCTTCTTCTTCACCCGCCCGCTAGTTGAACTCGCGGTGCGCAGCCGCTGGTTCAGCAGCGGCGGCAAGATGACCGGCATGAACCCCGAGCGCCTCGGAGTGGCGCCCCGACCCACGCCGGCGACCGCTGGCTCGAGCACCCAGGAGTGATGATGGCCAGCCGTTCAATCGCATCCAGGCTCTACCGCGGCGAGGTCTCGTACGACTTCGTCGGACGCCGCAAGACGTGGTACGTCCTCAGCGGCGTCATCATCATCGTCGCGCTGTCAGGTCTGCTCACCACCGGTTTGAACCTCGGCCTTGACTTCAAGGGCGGGTCGCAGTTCCAGGTGAAGACCACCGCCAGCGTCGAGCAGGGCCGTGCCGCGGCCCAGGAGGCGGGCATGCCTGAGGCGGTCGTGACAAAGGTCGGCGGCGACCGCATGCAGTGGCGCACGTCCACTGTGACCACCGACGAGAGCGCCGCGATCGTCAAGGCGTTGTCTCAGAAGTTCTCCGTCTCCGAGGCCGACGTCGCCACCGAGACCGTCGGCCCGACCTGGGGCCGCGAGATCTCGACCAAGGCCGCCCAGGGCCTCATCGTCTTCCTCATTCTCGTCGCCCTGTTCCTGTCGCTGTACTTCCAGTGGCAGATGGCGCTGGCCGCGATCGTCGCGCTCGCGCACGACGTGCTGATCACCGTGGGTATCTACGCCCTCAGCGGCTTCGAGGTCACCCCCGCCACGGTCATCGGCGTGCTCACCATCCTCGGCTTCTCGCTCTATGACACCGTCGTGGTCTTCGACAAAGTCCGTGAGAACACCGTCGGCATCGCGTCCACCAGCCGCATGACCTACTCCGAGGCTGCCAACCTCGCTCTGAACCAGACCCTCGTGCGCTCCATCAACACCAGCGTCGTGGCGCTGCTGCCGGTGGCCTGCATCTTGGTCATCGGAGTGGGCTTCCTCGGCGCCGGCACGCTGAAGGACCTTGCGCTGGCGTTGTTCATCGGCACCCTCGCGGGAACCTATTCCTCGATCTTCGTGGCGACCCCGATCCTCGCGCAGATCCGTGAGCGCGACCCCCAGATGATCGCGCTAGCCAAGCGGGTTGCCGCCCGTCGCAGCAGCCGCGGGGAGGAAGCGCCGTCAGGCACCACGACGGCCGCTAGCGCGGGAAGTGCCACGACCACCTCGGTCCGTCAACTCGGCACCCGCCAGCAGCCCAAGCGCAACGTGCCGCGCCGCAAGCGGTGACCGCCGCGTAAACTCGCCTCACGCGATGAAGTGAGGTAGCCGCAGGTGACAGACACGACCGCCGCAAGCCAGCGGCGGTTGCCCCTGCGCAGAGCCACCGCCGCGTCATCTGACCTCGACGGGGTCATCCGCTCGCTCCGGGTCTACCACCCGCGCTCGGACCTGCGCCTGCTGCAACAGGCCTATGAGAAGGCTGCAGCGCTGCATGCAGACCAGTCCCGCCGCAGCGGCGAGCCCTACATCACACACCCGATTGCAGTGGCGGAGATCCTCGCCGACCTCGGTATGACTGTGCCGACCCTCGCGGCCGCGCTGTTGCACGACACTGTTGAGGACTGCGGCTACGAGCTCGACGACTTGCGCGCCGAGTTCGGCGACGAGGTCGCCCGCCTGGTCGACGGAGTCACCAAACTCGACCGGGTCAAGTACGGCCAAGCGTCCACCGCCGAGACGGTCCGCAAGATGGTCGTGGCGATGGCAAAGGACATCCGCGTCCTCGTCATCAAGCTCGCTGACCGGCTGCACAACATGCGCACGCTCTCGTTCATGCCGCCGGAGAAGCAGCAGAAGAAGGCCCGCGAGACCCTGGAGATCTACGCCCCACTGGCCCACCGCCTAGGGATGAACACGCTGAAGTGGGAGCTCGAGGACCTCGCCTTCGCAACCCTCGAGCCGAAGGTGTTCGAGGAGGTCGCCCGCCTGGTCGGGCAGTACGCGCCGGCGCGGGAGGCGTATCTGGAGGCCCTCATCAGCGAGGTCGACTCAGCGCTGCGCGACTCGCGCCTCAAGGCGACCATCACCGGCCGGCCCAAACACATCTACTCCGTGTACCAGAAGATGCGCGTCAAGGGCCGAGACCTCGGAGACATCCACGACCTCGTCGGCCTGCGCATCCTCGTGGAGGACGTGCGCGACTGCTACGGCGTGCTCGGCGTGGTGCACTCGCGTTGGAACCCCCTTCCGGGGCGGTTCAAGGACTACATCGCGATGCCCAAGTTCACGATGTATCAGAGCCTGCACACCACCGTCATGGGCCCGGAGGGCAAACCGGTGGAGATTCAGATTCGAACCTTTGAGATGCACCGGGCTGCGGAATACGGCGTCGCTGCCCACTGGCGTTACAAGCAACAGTCCGTCGGCGGCAAGCAGGTGGACGACTTCTCCTGGCTGCGGCAGTTGCTCGACTGGCAGCGGGAGACCGAGGACCCCGACGAGTTCCTCGACGCGCTGCGTTATGAGCTCGGCAGCGGCGAGGTCTACGTGTTCACGCCCAAGGGCGACGTCATCGCGCTGCCCGCGGGATCGACACCCGTCGACTTCGCCTTCGCCGTGCACACCGAGGTGGGTTACCGCTGCATCGGCGCGCGAGTCAACGGAAAACTCGCGTCTCTGGAGTCGGGCCTGACCAACGGAGACGTGGTCGAGGTCTTCACATCCAAGGCCGAGGGCGCGGGGCCGAGCCGGGACTGGCTCGCCTTCGTGAAATCCCCCCGGGCGCGCAGCAAGATCAAGGCCTGGTTCACCCGCGAGCGCCGAGACGAGGCCATCGAGCACGGCAAGGAGGCCATCGCGCGCGCCATGCGCAAGCAGGGCCTGCCGCTGCAGCGGCTGCTCACCAACTCATCCCTGGGCGCGGTCGCGAACGAGTTGGGGCTCGCTGACGTCAGCGGTCTCTACGCCGCGGTCGGCGAGGGTCACACTTCGGCGGGCACGGTCATCGCCCGGTTGGTCGCGCTGCACGGGGGTGAGGACGCCGCACAGGACGAGATGGTCGAGGAGCAGTCCGCCGCGGCACTCGTCACTCGACGCATCAGCCGAGGCACCAATGAGTCCGGGGTGGTCGTCAAGGGCGCACCGGATGTGTGGACCAAACTCGCCCGCTGCTGCACTCCGGTGCCCGGTGACGACATCATCGGCTTTGTCACGCGAGGCTCAGGCGTCTCAGTCCACCGCCGCACCTGCACAAATGCCGCCAGCCTGCTCGGTGAGCCGGAACGGTTGTTGCCGGTGGAGTGGGTGGCGAGCGCGAAGTCCGTCTTCCTCGTGAACATCCAGGCGGAGGCACTGAACCGGCCTCGACTGCTGCTGGACATCACCCGCGCGCTCGCCGACCAGCACATCAACATCGTCAACGCGTCAGCGAGCACACGTGGGGACAACACCGCCGTCAACCGGTTCACGTTCGAGATGGCCGACCTGCGGCATCTCGCACAGGTCTTGCGCGCGGTCCGCGGCGTCGACGGGGTCTACGACGCCTACCGCGTCTGATCGGCCGCTGGCGAGCCCGCGCACGGTGGGTCGAAGAACGCGTGATTCCTGACTCTGGCGCCGACCACACACCTGCGCGCCGACAGCCGGCGGCGTCGTCCCCGGCACACGGTTGCCGCAGAGGACGCGGACCGGGACCGCCGCGCGAAACGAGCCGCCAAACAGTTGTGCCCCGGCGTCATCGCCGGGGCACAACCGCTGAGTGTCACTGCGCGCGACTCAGGCGTATTCCTTCGCGGCGTTCTCTGCGGCCTCGAGCAGCAGCGCGGTGGTGGCGCGGCGCTTCTCCAGGTCGGCCTTGGCGCGAGCCTCGGTTGCGTTGGCGATATCCGCGTCGAGTTTGGCCAGCGATGCACGGAACTGCTCCACAACGCCGTAGGCGCGGTCGCGCGCCTCTGGGTTGGTGCGGCGCCAACGGTCGCGCTCGTGGTTGCGCACGGCTTCCTCGACCTTGCGCAGGCCGCCTTCGAGCCGGTCCTTGTCCGCACGCGGCACGTGACCGGCCTTCTCCCACTTCTCGGCGATACCGCGCAGCGCCTGCTTCACCGCGTCGATGTTCGCATCAGTCACCGGCAGCAGTGCTTGCGCCTGGGCGAGCAACTCCTCTTTGATGACCAGGTTGCCCTTGTGCTGCTCGTCCCGCTTCTCCAGGTCGGCATTGCGGGCGTCGAAGAACGCGTCTTGGGCCGCCTTGAACTGCTCCCAGAGGGCATCGTCTTCCTGGCGACGACCGCGGGGCGCCGCCTTCCAGCGGGCCATCAGCGCGCCGAACGCCTTGGCTGTCGCCGCCCAGTCGGTCGACTGTGCCAACTGCTGAGCCTCCTTCACCAGGCCGGTGCGCACCGCCTTGCTCTCTGCACGTTCGGCGTCGCGCTGCAGGAAGTGGGCGCGGCGGCGCTTCTCGAAGGAGTTGCGAGCGGCGCTGAACCGCTTCCACAGGTCTTGCTCGGCGGCGCGCTCGGCATGTGGCGCCTTCTGCCATTCCTCGAGCAGCTCCTTGAACGAGTCAGCGGTGCTCTTCCAAGCGGTGGAGTCCGCGAGCATCTCCGCGCGCATCGCGATGTCCATACGGGTTTGCAGCGCCGCGGCGCGGGCGACCTCACGCTCGGCCTTGAGCTGCTCGGCGCGCTCGCCGGCGGCGGCCTCGATGCTTGCTGCGAGCGAGGTGAACACGGTGAGGTCCCCGACGCAGTTGGGGGTCGTCACCGCCGAGGTGAGCTTGCTGATGAGGGCCTTCGCGCCGTCGGGTCGGCCGCGGCCGTCCTTGAGCCTGCGCAGGAACAACTCCGCCTCGATCTTGAGGTCGTCGTACTTGCGTTGGTAGAACGCAAGGCCCTCTAGGGGCGTCCCGGCCTGGTACTGGCCGACTGATACCTCGGTGCCGTCGGCGAGCCGCACGAAGACGGTCCCGTCAGCATCAACCCGGCCGTGGGTAGCCGTGTCGCTCATGGTCACTCGCTTTCCGCCGCGGACGTCACTTGACGCTCGTGGCCTTGATGACGACGGGCAGGTTGGGCCGCCCGTCGGGGGAGCCGCCGGAGATTCCGGCGGCGGCTATGCGGTCGATGACGTCGAGGCCCGACGTCACCCGTCCCCAAACCGTGTAGTTCGGCGGCAGGGGGCTGTCCTTGTACACGAGGAAGAACTGGCTTCCATTCGTGTTCGGCCCGGAGTTGGCCATCGCGACGATGCCGCGCGGGTACACCGCGCCGCCGGTGGTCGAGAGCAGGCCGTTCGCTGGGCTTGGGAGATTCTCATCCGGGATTGTGTAGCCCGGCCCGCCCGTGCCGTTGCCCTTGGGGTCTCCGCATTGCAGCACGAAGATGCCGCTGTTCGTGAGGCGGTGGCAGGCGGTGCCGTTGAAGAAGTCTTTCGCGGAGAGCTTGGCCATCGACTCCAGGGTTCGGGGTGCGCGGTTGTCCAACTCAATGGCCACGCTGCCCTGCTCCAACGCGAGGGTCATGGTGGCGAAGCGTCCGGGGCGCGGCTGGTATGCCGTTGCCGCCGGGGGCATAGTCGGCGCCGTCGGGTTGACTGACGGCGAGCTGTTCGCTGGGCTGGTCGGCGTGGACTGCGATGTGGGCATGGTGCTCGGTGTGGCGCTGACTTGCGGCGTGGCGCTGGTCGGCTTGGCATCCCACGGCTTGTTCCACACCAAGAGGAACCCGATGAGCAATCCGAGCGCGACAGCAATCCGGCCGTAACGCTGGTTGCGGGCCTGCTTGCCGGCGGCTGCCTGCAGCCGCGTCTGACGGCGCTGGGCTCGGGCCGCGGCGAGCTCGCGCTGCCGGCGGTTGGATGACGCCATCACGATCCTCTCTGACCAATCTGGGCTGGTGTGTGGTCGACCCGCTGCGCCGCGACGACTGCCCGCAACCGGTCTGACGACCGCATTGAGGCTGGCCACGGCGTCCCGGGTTCGCTCACGCGAGCGCGCCGGCTGCCACCGCTGCCGGGTCAGCGGGTCGTTCCGCCGATCCGGTGGGCCGTGATTGCGCGGCGCACAAGGGGAAAAGTCTACGGAATTGCGCCCTTGGCGTACAGATGAGGCGCAATGCCAACGGATAGCCTTGGCAGGTGCTGATCGAGGTGTTCCCCGCCGGCCCGTGGGAGACGAACTGCTACGTCATCGCCCCCGGGGCGGGAGACGACGCCATCGTCGTAGACCCCGGCTTCGGGGCCCCGGGACCGCTGGCGGATGTGTTGCGCGAGCACCGGCTGCGGGCGGTTGCGGTGGTGCTCACGCACGGCCACATGGACCACGTCTGGAGTGTGGTCCCCGTGTGCGCGGAGCACGCCGTCCCCGCGTATATCCACCCCGGCGACCGGGAGCGGCTGGTCTCGCCTAACGACTTCATGAGCCCGGCGCTGCGCGAGGCGATCCTGGCTTCCACCGGCGGGGAGCTGACCACGGCCGAGCCCGCGGATGTGCGCGCACTGGCCGACGGCGCCGGAATCACCATCGCCGGGCTGGACCTCGTGCCCATGCACACGCCGGGGCACACGCCCGGCTCGACGGTGTTCCACATCGGCCCGTCCGAGCAGGCTCCAGAGCACCTCATCAGCGGGGATGTGCTGTTCAACAACGGCATCGGGCGCACCGACCTCGTCGGCGGGGACTCCGCTGCCATGGCTGAATCGCTGCTGCGGCTGATGAGCGCGTATGAGGACGCCACGCTGGTCTACCCCGGGCACGGCCCCGTGACCACCATCGGTGACGAGCGTCGCCGCAGCCGGTTCCTGCGCGAGGCGCTGGCGCAGAAGTACGCCCGGGCGGACATCGAGTCGCTGCTTGCGGGAGGCCGCCGGTGACCGCGCGTTTTCAGGCGCCCAAGGGCACATACGACCTGCTGCCGCCGCGCTCGGCACTGTTCCTCGCTGTGGTTCAGGCTCTGACGACCCGGCTTGCGCGGGCGGGCTACGAGCATGTTCAGACCCCGATCTTCGAGGACACCGCGCTGTTCGAGCGCGGCGTCGGGGAGTCCACCGACGTCGTGCAGAAGGAGATGTACACCTTCACCGACCGCGGCGGCCGCTCATTGACGTTGCGCCCGGAGGGCACCGCCGGGGTGATGCGCGCCGTGATCGAGCACCACCTGCTAGACGGGGCGCTGCCGGTCAAACTCTGGTACACCGGCCCGAACTTCCGCTACGAGCAGCCGCAGTCGGGGCGGTACCGCCAGCACACCCAGGTCGGGGCGGAAGCCGTCGGGTTGGATGACCCGCTGCTCGACGCGGAACTCATCGCAGTGGCCGATGCGGGTTTCCGCGACCTCGGGTTGAGCGACTACGTGGTGAAACTCGCGAGCCTGGGCTGCGGGCAGTGCCGACCGCCGTACCGCGAGGCTTTGACCTCGTTCCTCGCCGGGCTCGACCTCGATGCGGCGACCCGCGAGCGGGCGCGACTCAACCCGCTGCGAGTGCTGGACGACAAGCGCCCGGAGGTCAAGGCTCAGGTCGCCGAGGCGCCTGTGATGCTGGACGCACTGTGCGAGTCCTGCGCCGAGCACTTCGCGGTGGTGCGGCGCGCGCTGGATTCGTTCGGCGTCCACTACGAGATCGACCGGTTCCTGGTGCGCGGGCTGGACTACTACACCCGCACGACGTTCGAGTTCGTTCACAACCGGCTCGGCGCGCAGGCCTCGATCGGCGGCGGTGGGCGCTACGACGGGCTCATCGCCGAGCTCGGCGGGCCGTCTGCGTCCGGCGTCGGATTTGGGCTTGGGGTCGACCGCATCATGCTCGCCTGCGAGGCCGAGGGGCTGACGCCCTACCAGGATTCGCGGGTCGACGTGTTTGGGGTGGGCCTCAGCGCTGCAGCGCGCGAACGGCTCGCGGAAATCGTGGACCACCTGCGGCGCCGAGAGATGCGCGCCGACCTGTCATACGGTGACCGCGGACTGAAAGGCGCGATGCGCGGGGCGGACCGCTCCGGCGCGCAGTACGCGCTCGTGCTCGGTGACCGTGACATCGAGGCGGGCGTCGCGCAGGTGAAGGACCTGCAAGACGGCACCCAGGAGCAGGTGCGCATCGACGAGGTGGTGGAATACCTCGCTAATCGCCTCGGGGCGCCGCCACGGCGCATCTCAGGCGGGGCCTAGGCGCCGCCGGCACCTCCTGTCGGCGCTGGTGCCTGCGGACGGACCGTCGGGCACGCCAAGCTCCGCGGGCGCGGCTTCTTCGGCGGCCGTCCTGCCGGCGGAGACGTAGGCGACGCACCACCGCACCACCGCACCACCAGGGTTGGCGATAACCAGCACGACCTGAATTCCGAGCACCTTCCGCAGCACCACGACAGGAGAGACACCCGTGATCCGCACCCACGACGCCGGCGCCCTGCGCTCCGGCGACATCGGTACCACCGTCACCCTCGCCGGGTGGGTGGCCCGCCGGCGAGATCACGGGGGTGTCGCGTTCCTGGACCTGCGTGAGCGCTCCGGGGTCGTGCAGGTCGTCGTGCGCGACCCGGAGGTTGCGGGGGAGTTGCGTAACGAGTACTGCATCAAGGTGGTCGGCACCGTCGCCGCGCGCCCGGAGGGCAACGACAACCCCGACCTGCCGACCGGCGCCATCGAGGTCATCGTCGAGGACCTGCAGGTCCTCAGCGAGGCCGCGCCGCTGCCGTTCCCGATTGACGAGCACGTGAACGTCAGCGAGGAGGCGCGCCTGCGCCACCGCTACCTCGACCTGCGCCGGCCAGCGCCGGCCCGCGCCCTGCGCATGCGCTCGGATGTGAACCGAATCGCCCGTGACGTGCTGCTCGCGCGCGACTTCGTGGAGATCGAGACCCCGACGCTGACGCGGTCCACCCCCGAAGGCGCCCGTGACTTCCTCGTGCCGGTGCGCCTGCAGCCGGGTCACTGGTACGCGCTTCCGCAGAGCCCGCAACTGTTCAAGCAACTGCTCATGGTCGCCGGCATGGAGCGTTACTTTCAGATCGCCCGCTGCTACCGCGACGAGGACTTCCGCAAGGACCGCCAGCCGGAGTTCACCCAGCTCGACATCGAGATGTCGTTCATCGAGCAGGACGACATCATCGAGGTCGGCGAGGCCATCGTCCGCGCGCTGTGGGAGGGCGTTCTCGGCTACACCGTCGGCGACATCCCGCGCATGACGTACTTCGAGTCGATGGACCGTTACGGCTCCGACAAGCCCGACCTGCGCTTCGGTTGCGAACTCATCGACTTGACCGCGTTCTTCAAGGACACCCCTTTCCGTGTGTTCCAGTCGGAGCACGTGGGTGCGGTCGTGATGCCCGGCGGCGCTGACCAGCCTCGGCGCGCGTTCGACGCCTGGCAGGAGTGGGCCAAGCAACGCGGCGCCAAGGGCCTCGCGTACGTCACCTTTGACGTCGTGGATGGTGGCGTTGAACTCGGCGGCCCGGTGGCCAAGAACCTCTCAGACGCCGAGCGTGCGGGGCTGATGGCCGCCGTGGGCGCGGCGCCCGGCGACTGCGTGTTCTTCGCCGCGGGCAGGCGGTCCGACGCCCTCGCCCTGCTCGGCGCGGCACGTCTGGAGATTGGCGAGCGGTGCGGGCTCATCGACGAGTCCGAGTGGTCGTTCCTGTGGGTCATCGACGCCCCCATGTTCGAGCAGGTCGAGGATGACCACGGCAACCTCGGCTGGACCGCGGTGCACCACCCGTTCACCTCGCCGAACAGCGAGTGGGTCGACAAGTTCGAAGAGGCGCCTGACCGGGCCCTGGCCTGGGCCTACGACATCGTGTGCAACGGCAACGAGATCGGCGGCGGTTCGATTCGTATTCACCGTGGCGATGTGCAACAGCGCGTTTTCTCACTGCTGGGCTTGTCTGAGCAGGAGGCGAACGAGAAGTTCGGCTTCCTGCTTGAGGCGTTCAAATACGGGCCGCCGCCGCACGGCGGCATCGCCTTCGGCTGGGACCGCATCTGCATGCTGCTCTCAGGCGCCCCGTCATTGCGCGATGTCATCGCGTTCCCCAAGACCGGGGGCGGCGCCGACCCGCTCACCGACGCGCCGACGCCGATCACTGCGCAACAGCGGCTCGAGGCCGGCATCGACGTAGACCCGTTCGCCGAGAAGGAGTAGGTCGGCGGCTCGTATAGGGCTGCCTAGCCGACGGGTTGAGAATGCACCCGGCGAACAAGCGGTACTCCAGGTCGATATGCGAGGTACGTGTGACTGGGAGCATCGAGAATCGCGAATCGGGCTTGGGCGCCGACGCCGAGGTGCCCCACATCCGTGCGCCGCAGGGCGGCTGCGCCGCCGGCTGTCGCCGACCACAGCGCCTCAGCGCACGTCATGTGCATCTCCCGCACCGCGAGCGCGATGACGAACGGCATTGACGTGGTGAATGACGACCCAGGGTTGCAGTTGGTTGCGAGCGCCACCGTGACGCCGGCATCGAGCAAGCGCCGTGCCGGGGGGTACGGCGAGCGGGTGCAGAAGTCCGATGCCGGCAGCAGCGTCGCCACCGTGGCGGAGCTGGCGAGTGCGGCGATGTCAGCGTCTGACAGGTGCGTGCAGTGGTCCGCGCTGGCCGCACCCAACTCGACCGCCAACTGCACGGCCCCGATGTTGCTCAACTGGTTGGCATGCAGGCGTAGACCCATGCCGGCAGCAGCCCCCGCAGTCAGCACGGCGTGGCACTGCTCGACGTCGAAGGCACCCACGTCGCAGAACGCGTCGATCCACTGCGCCCGACCAGCAGCGGCCGGGATGATGCCGTCGACGATGAGCCGCACGTAGTCGTCCGCGCTCATCTCCGGCGGTGCCACATGGGCGGCGAGCAGAGTGATGTCGGTGATGCTGGGGTCGGCGGCAGCCGCCTGGTTGGCAACATCCAGGAGTCGCAGTTCCCCGTCAGGCGTCAGCGCGTAGCCGGTCTTCGTCTCCAACGTGCCGGTTCCCTGGCTGCGGGCCTCGGCAGCGAGTCGGAGTGCGTTCGCGAGCAACGCCTCGGATGTCGCTGCGCGGGTGGCTGAGACGGTCGTCATGATGCCGCCGGCCTCATACGACTGCCCGGCCATGCGGGCAGCGAACTCCGTGCTCCGGTCGCCGGCGAACAACAGGTGGTTGTGGGAGTCGACGAAGGCCGGGATGACCGCGGCGCCGCCGGCGTCGACGCACTCGTCACACTGCGGCAGAGGCTCGCCCGCTGCGATCAACGCGGCAACTCGGCCGTCCTGCACCACCATCGCCGCGTCGCGCATCAAGCCGAGCGGGGAGCCTTCACCTGTGGCCGACTCGTTGGTCACCAACTCCCCGATGTTGCAGATGAGAGTGCTGGTCATGCTCGTGCCATCCGAGCCGGTATGCGACCGGGAATCGGTGCCTCTGCGATGGCCCTGCGGCACGTGAACTGCCGGGCTATGAAGGTGTCAGCGTGCATCTGCGTTGCGTGACAGTAGGCCCACGACCGCCTCGACGGTGTGGCGCAGCACCCCGCTGCGCACAATCTCGGCGCAGGCGGCGATTTCCGGGGCCAAGAACCGGTCGGGTCCCGGCCCGGGCACGGATTCGCGGACCTTGGCCACCACAGCGGCCGACGCGGGTGAGGGATCAACGGGTGCGCGCAGGTCCAGCGCCCGTGCGGCTGCCATCAACTCGATCGCAATCACCTGCGATGCAGCGTCCACGCTGGAGCGCAAGCGCTGCGCAGCCGCCCAACCCATGGAGACATGGTCCTCCTGCATCGCGCTGGAGGGAATCGAGTCCACGCTCGCCGGTGCCGCCTCACGTTTGAGTTCTGCGACCAGCCCGGCTTGTGTGTACTGCGCGATCATCAGGCCGGAGTCGACCCCCGGCTCGTGCGCGAGGAACGCCGGCAGGCCGTAACTGCGGGACGTGTCGAGCATCCGGTCTGTGCGCCGTTCGCTTATGGAGGCTAGGTCCGCGAGCACGATGGACAGGAAGTCGCAGGCATACGCCACTGGCGCGCCGTGGAAGTTCCCGTTGCTGCGCACCGTGTCGTCGGGAAGCACCACGGGGTTGTCGATGACCGCTGCAAGCTCGCGCTGAGCCACTGTGTTGGCGAAGTCCACGACGTCGCGGACAGCGCCGTGCACCTGCGGGGCGCAGCGGAGCGAGTACGCGTCCTGAACCTGCGTGGTGTCTTCGCTGTGCGACGCCACGATGGGCGAACCAGCCATCATGCGTCGGATGTTTTCGGCAGACGTCGTCTGGCCCGGGTGGGGACGCAGCGGGGCATGCAACTCCGGCGCGAACACCGCGTCCGTCCCGTGCAGAGCCTCGACGCTCATCGCTGCCACGATGTCCGCGCAGTCCAGCAGCGAGCCGATGTCATGCAGGGCGAGGATGAGGGTGCCGAGCATCCCGTCGGTGCCGTTGATGAGCGCCAGGCCCTCCTTCTCACGCAACTGCACCGGCGTCAGACCAGCGGCGGCAAGCGCCTGCGCTGACGGCATCCGCGCCCCGTGGGCGTCGAACACATCTCCCTCGCCGATGAGCGCGAGAGCGCAGTGCGACAGCGGCGCGAGGTCGCCGCTGCAACCGAGGGAGCCGAACCGCGGCACTACCGGGGTGATGCCGTGGTTGAGTAGCCCGGCCATAAGTTCGGCGACTTCGGGGCGGACCCCGGTCATGCCGCTGCAGATGGTGCGCAGCCGCAGCAGCATCAGCGCGCGCACGACCTCGACCGCAACTGGCTCACCCGACCCAGCGGCGTGGCTGCGGATGATGGAGTGCTGCAGGTCGGTGCGGCGCTCCGGCTCGATGTGCACGCCGGCGAGCGCGCCGAAGCCCGTGCTCACGCCGTACACGGGGGTTGGCGACGCTGCCAGGGCCTCGACCGCGGCACGCCCTTTCGCCATCGCCGAACGCGCGGCCTCGTCGATACTGACCGGTGCGAAGTAACGTGCCACTGAGACGACGTCAGCCGCGGACAAGCCCGCCGCAGTGATGTCGACGCTCATGCGGCGGCCCCGCCGTGTGACCCAGAGTCAGAAGCACGAAGGTCCCAACCGCCCCAGCGGGAGGGCGGCATGGACATCCCGGCCGAGCGCCGCACGCACATCATGCGAGGTCCGGCCGCATCGGGATCTGCACGCCGCGCTCTTGGGCGACTGCGTCCGCGGCGGGGTAGCCCGCGTCCACGTGGCGGATGACTCCCATGCCGGGGTCGTTGGTGAGAACGCGTCGCAGCTTCTCCCCGGCTAAGGCGGTGCCGTCGGCCACGCTGACCTGACCGGCGTGGATCGAGCGACCGATGCCCACGCCCCCACCGTGGTGGATGGAGACCCACGACGCTCCGGATGCGGTGTTCACGAGCGCGTTCAAGAGCGGCCAGTCAGCGATGGCGTCCGAGCCGTCCGTCATCGCCTCGGACTCGCGGTAGGGAGAGGCAACTGAGCCACAGTCGAGGTGGTCGCGGCCGATGACGATCGGCGCGCCGACTTCGCCGCGAGCCACGAGGTCATTGAATGCGACGCCGGCCTTGTCACGCTCGCCGTAACCGAGCCAGCAGATGCGGGCGGGCAGGCCCTGGAAGGCGACCCGCTCCTGCGCCATGTTGATCCAACGTCGTAGGTGCACGTTGTCGGGGAACAAGTCCAGGACTGCTTGGTCGGTGCGGTGGATGTCCTTGGGGTCGCCGGAGAGGGCGACCCAGCGGAAGGGGCCCTTGCCCTCGCAGAACAGCGGCCGGATGTAAGCGGGGATGAAGCCCTCAATCTCGAAGCCGCGGTCGTAGCCGCCCTTGCGTGCCTCGTCTCGAATGGAGTTGCCGTAGTCGAACACCGCGGCGCCGCGGTCCTGGAACTCCACCATCGCTTGCACGTGCGTCGCCATCGAGGCCTGCGCGCGGTCGGTGAAACCCTCCGGGTCGCGCTCGCGCAGGTCCTGTGCGTCCGCTTCTGCAACCCCGGCGGGGACGTAGAACAGCGGGTCGTGGGCGCTCGTCTGATCCGTCACGATGTCCACCTCGACGCCCATACGCAGGAGCTCAGGCAGCAGTTGCGCGGCGTTGCCGACGACGCCCACCGAGAGCGCGCGGCGCTCTGACTTGGCCGCGAGGGCGCGCTTGACGCCGGTGATCAGGTCAGGAGCCACCGCATCGAGGTAGCGCGTCTCCACCCGACGCTGAAGCCGGCTCGCATCGACGTCGATGATGAGGCACACACCCTCGTTCATCGTGACGGCGAGCGGCTGCGCACCGCCCATGCCGCCGCACCCCGCCGTGACCGTCAAGGTTCCGGCCAGTGTTCCGCCGAAGCGCTGCGCGGCGACGGCGGCGAAGGTCTCATAGGTTCCTTGCAGGATGCCCTGCGTGCCGATGTAGATCCACGACCCCGCGGTCATTTGGCCGTACATCGTCAAGCCCAGTGACTCGAGCCGGCGGAACTCCGGCCAGGTCGCCCAGTCTCCGACGAGGTTCGAGTTCGCTATGAGCACGCGCGGGGCCCATTCATGCGTCTGGACGACCCCGACCGGCTTGCCCGACTGCACCAGCAGCGTCTCGTCGGCCTTGAGAGTGGTGAGTGTGCGCGCGATGGCGTCGAATGCCTGCCAGTTGCGGGCTGCTTTGCCGGTGCCGCCGTAGACGACGAGGTCGTGCGGGCGCTCCGCCACGTCGGGGTCGAGATTGTTGTGCAGCATCCGCAGCGCGGCCTCCTGCGGCCAGCCCAAGGCGGACATCGCCGAGCCGCGCGCTGCGCGGACGGTTCGCGGGGCGCTCGGGGCGAGGGTCATGACTGGTTCCTCTCGGGTGCAGTGGTCGTGCGCAGAGCGACGGCGGCGGCGGCCTCGAGCAGGCACAGCGCCGCGAGTCTCACAGTACGGCCGTCGGGGGCGTCTGCGGCGGCATCTACCTCGGTGATGTCCATCGCCCGGACCTGCGGCGCGCTTGCCGCATGGAACACAAGGTCCCGCAGGTAATCCGCGCTGAGCCCGCCCGGACTTGAGGCCGGGCAGCCCGGGACGACGGCCCGGTCGCACACGTCGACGTCCACATCGAGGTACGTGGGTCGGTCGCCGACCACACTCAGGGCCTCGGCGATGACGTCCTCGGCGGGGCGGCGGTGGCAGTCCTCGCGCGAGATGACGCGGATGCCCGCCTCCCGCGCGCGGTCGTGATACGCCTTGGAGTTCGCGAAGCCCGCGATGCCGACCTGGACGATGTTCCGGCCTGGCAGGCCCGCGTCGAGCAGTTGTCGCACTGGGGAGCCATTCGACCAGCCGTCTCGCAGGTCGTGGTGGGCGTCGAGAGTGATGAGGGCGGCGTCAGACAGGTCTGGTCCGAGCATGCCGACCACCCCCGCATAGGTGACGGAATTGTCGCCGCCGAGCAGCACGGTGAATGCGTCGCGCTGGCGCACCGAGCGCAGGATGGCGACGCTCCGCTCGAAGCCGTCAGCGCCGTCCGGGTTGCTGATGTTCGCGTTGTCCGCAGCGATCAACGCGCCGATGTCGACCCCACCCGGGCCGCGGTGCGCCGCCCAGGTGGAGTACTTGCGCAGCGTCTCGCGCACCGCCTGGGGGGTGGTGTGCGCATTGGTGGGGGAGATGCTTCGCCGGCTGCTCGGCACACCCACGACGATGAAGTCCGGTGCAGCCCATTGGCCGTCCCGGCGCGGGGGTCGCGACAGCCATGCGGAGGCGGTAGGCCACAGCGGATCAGCGGATGCCACGGGCCCATCTTTGCCTAGGGGCCTGGCTGCGGCAGCCGGCAGACGCTGTGACGTACGCCGGTCCGGCGGCGGGCTAACAGGCCGCGTGCGCTCCGGTGCAGGCCGGCCCCGCCTCGCGGCGGCAGGCACGGTGCCTCTGGGCGCCGCAGGAGCGGTGCAGGTCTCAGCACAGGCGCGATGCTGCTGGCGGGCCGGCTATCCGGGGGCCCGCGGGCTGGCTGCGAAAGCGGACGGTGCCCGACAGCGCCCGACGGCTTTCCGTTGTGTGCCTGCAGCGCGCATAGGGTTACCAGTCATGGCGCAGGACTCCCTCTTCGGCTCGCGGGAGGGGTTGGCGCGGCACCAGCCGCTGGCCGCCCGGATGCGCCCGCGAAGCGTCGATGAACTAGTCGGCTGCGCCGGCATCCTGGCCGCTGGCGCCCCGCTTCGGCGGCTGCTCGATGGGCAACGCGTGCCGAGTCTGGTGCTGCACGGGCCGGCAGGCTCGGGCAAGACCACCATCGCAACTCTGGTGTCGCTGGCTGCCGGCCACCGGTTCGTGGAACTCTCCGCTGTGACCGCCGGCGTCAAGGACGTGCGCGAGGCGATTGCCGCCGCCCAGGACCGGCTGCAGATGCAAGACCAGCGCACAGTGCTGTTCATCGACGAGATCCATCGGTTCTCCAAGTCGCAGCAGGATGCGCTGCTGCCGGCGGTGGAGTCCGGCACGGTGACGCTCCTGGCCGCGACCACCGAGAACCCGGTGTTCGCGGTCATCGGCCCCCTGCTGTCCCGGAGCATCGTCGTCAAACTGTCGCCGCTGGCGTCCGCGGACCTAGCGGCTGTGCTCGAGCGCGCACTGCTCAGTCCGGTCGGATTGGCAGACGCGCACACTGTCTCTGACTCTGCGCGGTCGGCCCTGCTGGCGGTGAGCGACGGTGATGCACGGCGCCTCCTGACGGTGCTTGAGGCCGCTGCCGGGGCGGCGCAGTCCCACAACCGTCGCGAGGTCGTGCTGGCTGACGTGGAGGCGGCTGCCTCGCGCGCTCTGGTGCGCTACGACCGCGCCGGTGACCGGCACTACGACGTCGCGCACCTCTTCATCGGCGCGATGCGCGCGAGCGACGCGGGCCAGGCGATGCACTGGCTCGCAGTCATGCTCCGCGGCGGGGAGGACCCTCGGTTCATCGCGCGCCGCATCGCGATATTCGCCAGCGAGGACGTCGGCGCTGCCGACCCCCAGGCGCTGCTCATCGCCGACGCCGCAGCCGGCGTCACCGAGAGGGTCGGGTTGCCCGAGTGCGCATACGCGTTGGCCCAGGCAACGCTGGCATGCGCTAACGCACCGAAGTCCCGAGCGGTTGTAGATGCCCTAGGCGCAGCTTTCGAGCGGGTCGACTCCGGCCAGACCGAGTGGCCGACCGCCGCTGACTGAACCCCGGCGCCCAGAGGCCGGCGGGCATCGAGCAACGCCGGCTCCCCTGTCACCGCTCGGTAGGGTTCGCACCTGCTCAGGCACGCGTCACGGGAAGGCCACCACCATGCAGTCCGCCCAAATCCGGCAACGGTTCCTCGACTTCTTCAGCGAGCGCGGCCACACCGCGGTGCCCTCAGCATCCCTGCTGCTCGACGATCCCACTCTGCTCTTCGTCAACGCCGGCATGGTCCCGTTCAAGCCGTACTTCCTCGGCCAGGCCGTGCCGCCGTACGACCGCGCCGTGAGCGTGCAAAAGTGCGTGCGCACCGGCGACATCGAGGAAGTCGGCAAGACAACCCGGCACGCGTCCTTCTTCCAGATGTGCGGGAACTTCTCCTTCGGCGATTACTTCAAGGAGTCCGCCATCCCGTTCGCCTGGGAACTGCTCACCCGGCCGGTCAGCGACGGCGGCTACGGCTTCCCCGAGAGCAAACTGTGGGTGACGGTCTTCCAGAACGACGACGAGGCCATCGACATCTGGCACAACAAGGTCGGCGTCCCGCTGGATCGCATCCAGCGCCGCGGCATGGCGGACAACTACTGGTCGATGGGCGTCGCCGGCCCCTGCGGCCCGTGCAGCGAGATCTACTACGACCGTGGCCCTGAGCACGGCAAGGAGGGCGGGCCGGTCGCCGACGAGGACCGCTACCTCGAGGTGTGGAACCTCGTGTTCATGCAATACGAGCGCGCAGACGGCGGCACCAAGGACGACTTCCCGATCCTCGGTGAGCTCCCCGCGAAGAACATCGATACCGGCATGGGCCTTGAGCGCATGGCCGCCCTGTTGCAAGGCGTGGAGAACATCTACGAGATCGACACCACGATGGCCATCCTCAACTCGGCAAGCGGCCTGAGCGGGGTCAAGTACGGCTCTGACTCCGCGAAAGACGTGGCGCTGCGCGTTGTGGCCGATCACTCCCGCACCTGTGTGTTCATGGTCGCCGACGGCATCCTGCCGGGCAACGAGGGTCGCGGCTACGTCCTGCGCCGCCTGATGCGCCGGGTCGTGCGCTCGATGCGGCTGCTGGGCACGCAAGAGAACGTCGCGCAGGTCTTGGTGGACTCCACCATCGACGCGATGGCCGCGCAGTACCCGGAGCTGGAGGCGGCTCGCGGACGCATCAACTCTGTGCTGCAGGGCGAGGAGGCCGCCTTCATGCAGACGCTGGCAACCGGCACCCGCATCTTCGAGAGCGCCGCGGTCAAGGCCAAGGACTCTGGGGCGGCCCTGCTCTCCGGCACCGACGCCTTCGCTCTGCACGACACGTACGGCTTCCCCATCGACCTCACTCTGGAGATGGCAGCCGAGCGCGGGCTGCAGGTCGACCGCGACGGGTTCACCGCCCTCATGAAGCAGCAGCGAGAGCGGGCCAAGGCGGATGCGAAGGCTCGCAAGACCGGGCTGACCACCGTGAAGGCGTACGCCGATGTCATGGAGCGTGCCGGCGCCACGACCTTCACCGGCTACACCGAGACCACCACCGAGTCCAACGTGAGCGGCCTGCTGCGCGACGGCGCCGAAATCACCAGCGCCACCCCCGGCGAGCACGTCGATGTGGTGCTCAGCCGCACACCGTTCTACGCCGAGGGCGGCGGCCAACTCGGCGACCACGGCGTCATCGACCTCGCCAACGGCGCCCGCCTCGAGGTCTGGGACGTGCAAACCCCCGTGCCTGGCGTCTACGTCCACCGCGCGACCGTCATCGAGGGCGAGGCCAGCCTCGGCGTGGACGCCGTCGGCCACGTGGACACCTCCCGCCGCAGCGCCATCAGCCGCGCCCACACCGCCACTCACATGCTCCACAAGGCGTTCCGTGAGATCCTCGGTGACACCGCCACCCAGATGGGCTCGGAGAACTCCCCGGGGCGGCTGCGTTTTGATTTCCCCAGCCCGCAGGCGGTGCCGGACTCGGTCCTCGCGGAAGTCGAGCACCGGGTCAACGAGGTCCTGATCGAGGACCTGCAGGTCAACATCGAGACCATGAGCCAGGCCGCCGCCCGGGACATCGGCGCAATGGCTCTGTTCGGCGAGAAATACGGCGAGACGGTCCGCGTGGTCAGCGTGGGCGAGTGGGCCCGCGAACTCTGCGGAGGCACGCACGCCCACCGCTCCGGCGAACTCGGGGTCGTGAAGTTCCTCTCCGAAGGGTCCATCGGCGCCGGCGTCCGCCGAGTCGAGGCGCTCGTCGGCGTCGACGCGTACAAGCACCTCGCGACCGAGCACCTGCTCCTTTCGCGCATAAGCGAGATGGTCAAGGCGCGCCCGGAGGAGCTGCCCGAGCGCATCGACGCGCTCCTCACCAAAGTCAAGGACCTCGACCGCGAGCTCACGAAGTTCAGGTCCGCAGCCCTTCTGTCCAACCTCGACGACATCCTCGCCGCTGGCATCGACACCAGCCGCGGAAAGGCTTGGGTGTTCGAGGCCCCTGCCGGCCTCGGCGCGGACGAAGTCCGGGAACTGGTCATGAACATCCGTGGGCGCGCCGGGCAAGCACCCGCGACTGTGTTCGCCGCCTCAGCCGGTGAGGGCAAGGTGACGGTGGTGTGCGCCGCGACCGCAGCCGCCGTCGCCGCCGGGGTCTCTGCCAGCGACCTGCTCAAGGCGGCTGCGCCAAGCATCGACGGCCGCGGCGGCGGCAAGCCCGACCTCGCCCAAGGCGGCGGCACGAACCCCGCCGGCATCACCGCGGCCCTGGCGGCGGTCACCGCTGCGCTACACGGCTGAGCCTGAGTCTGCTCGCACCACGGACAGCCGATAATCAAGTCATGCAGGTTCCAGCCCGCCCCGGCGGCGAGGACTCAGCCGACGGACCGCTGGCGCCGGCCGCAGCGGCTGTCCGGCCCGCGACGCGGTTGGCGCTCGACCCTGGTGCCGTGCGCATCGGCGTCGCCCGCAGCGCCGGGTCGCTGGCTTTCCCGGTCGGAGCGGTCGTGCGAGGAGAAGGGGATGTGCACCAGATCTGCGACCTTGCCCACGAGCATGGTGTGGCGGAGATCGTGATCGGGATCCCGGTGTCCCTCAGCGGCGTGGAAGGAGCCAGTGCCGAAGCCGCGCGCGCCTTCGCCGCCGCAATCTCCACCGCGCTCCCGGGGCTCGCCGTGCGCCTGGTGGATGAGCGCCTCACGACGGTGCAGGCAGCCCAGCAGATGCGACGCGCAGGCAAGTCCGCGAAGGAGCAGAAGTCCAGTATCGACGCCGCTGCAGCCACGCTGCTGCTGCAGCATGTCATCGATGCCGAGGCCGCGAGCGGCTGCGCGCCGGGGGAGTTGTTCCAGGCGGGAGCCTCATGACCCAGCCTCCCGAAATGCCCGGCGATCCGCTACCACCCGAGGTGCCGGGCACGCCTGAACCTGCGGCACCAGCGGCTCCGCAAGCGCCGGCTCGCGGTCATTCGCCATCGTCAATCAGCCGACTCATCCGCCGTGCGCGCACGGCCCGCAGTCGAGCGATCGGCGGTGGCGTCGCGGCCGTTGCGGTCCTGCTGACTGCCACCTCGCTTGGTTTCGGGCCATTGGCATCGAAGGACTACAGAGGGCCCTCGGGCGCCCAGGTCACCGTCCGCGTCGAGCGAGGCGACAGCCTCTCGGCAATCGGGAGATCGCTGCACAAGGCCGATGTGGTCAAGGACGTGTCGCTCTTCGTGCGCACCGCCTCGGCTGACCCGCGTGCCACCCGCATCCAGCCCGGCTACTACGCGATGTACGCGCACATGCGAAGCCGCGACGCGTTCGCCAGGTTCTTCGACCCCGCCGCTCGTGTGCGCACGAAAGTCCTGGTCCCTGCCGGTGCGCGCGTCAGCAGAATCCTCGAAAGACTCAGCGACCGCACCGGAATCCCAGTCATCGACTTCGAGGCTGCGATCGCCCGCGCGAAGGCGTCGCTGCCAGGCTACGCGGCCGGTGACATCGAGGGCATGCTCTGGCCCGCCACGTATCAATTCGACCCTGATGCGACCGCGCAGGGGATCATCGAAGAACTGGTCACCTCCGCTCAACGGCAGCACCGTGCGCTCGGGTTGCGCAAAGGCGGGCCACAGGGTCTCACGCCCCGCGAGGTCCTCACCTTGGCCAGCATCGTCCAGGCTGAGGCCTACCAACGCGATTTCGCGAAGGTCTCCCGGGTCATCTACAACCGGCTCGCGCGAGGGCAGCGGCTGCAGATGGACTCAACCTTGAACTACGTGCTCGGCTCCTCCAAGCTCGTGTTCACGAACGCTGAGCGACGCAACCCCTCGGCGTACAACACCTATGCCGTGCGTGGCCTGCCGCCTGGCCCCATCGGAGCCCCGGATGCGGCCGCAATCGCTGCCGCGCTGAAGCCGGCCGAGGGCCCATGGCTGTTCTTCGTGACCACCGACCCCGACACCGGGCTGACCGAGTTCGCGGCAACCGAGACCGAATTCGCGTCCTTGCGCCGCAAGTTCCAGCAATGGCTGGCGCGCCAATGACAGACAGGTTCCGTGCGGCGGTGCTTGGCTCGCCGATAGCCCACTCCCGCTCACCGCAACTGCACCTGGCCTGCTACGACGTCCTCCGGCGCCCGGATTGCACGTATCAACGCATCGAGGTCCGCCGCGGAGGGCTGGCTGCGTTCGTGCAACATCTGGACGACACCTGGATGGGGCTGAGCCTCACGATGCCGCTGAAGGAGGAGGCGTTGACGCTCGTCGACAATCTCGAGCCGTCCGCCACGCGCATCGGGGCCATCAACACCATCGTGTTCTGGCCCGGGGTGGTGGCCGGGTTCAACACCGACCAAATCGGCTTCCGCGAGGTGCTGCGTCCCCGCCTGCCACACGGCGGCACCGCGGCGGTTGTGGGCACGGGTGCGACGGCCCGCAGCGCGCTCAGCGCGCTCGCAGATTACGAGCCCCGCGAGGTCGTGGTCGTGGGGCGCGACCTGGTCAAGTTCTTGGGCCTCATCGAGCGGTTCCCTGAACTCCGCTTGCGATTCGTGGACTGGCCGGCATCTGGCGACGCCGTCGCGGCGCCGGCGGTCGTCGAGGCGGACGTTGTCCTGTGCACCCTGCCGAAGACGGTGGACAACCCGCTCGCACCGCTGCCCGGGCAGTACCTTGTGGACGTCAACTACCCGGACCCGCCGAATCTGCGTCGGTGGCTTGCCGCCGGAGGGCAAGGCGAGGACGGCGTGGAGTTGCTCATCTATCAAGGGGTCGTCCAAGCCGGACTGTTCCTCAGGCGAGAACTAACGGATGAGGTGCTCGCGCCGATGGTCGACAGCGCGCGCAGGACGGTGCGCGACAGCCTCGAGGAGCGCTGACGCGGCATCTGACCCCGGGCACATGTTGCGCCAAGCTCCTAGTCATCTGCTCACACGCCTGCGCATCATGTGGTGATGCGACTGCTCTTCACCCTCGCGTCCCTGGTCTGGTGCCTCGCCATCGGCCTGCGCCTGGCCGTCATCGACATCCGCACCCACAGGCTGCCCAACAAGCTCGTGTGGCGGCTCGGTGCCGGTCTGTGGCTGATGGTCGGTCTGTGGGCTGTCCTGGACCGGCTCGGCCTGGACTCCGGCACCGGGCCTGACTACACCGCGCTGTGGTTCACGGCAGTCGTCGCAGTTCTGCTCGCCGGTTGGTCGCTCGCGGCGCCGATGTCGATCGGGATGGGTGATGCGAAGCTGGTCCTGGCGCTCGCACCGGTCTTCGCACTGGCCGACGTGACCAGCGAGCTCGCCGCGCTGTGGCTGGTGAGCGCCGCAGCGACCGCCACCATCCTGCTACGTCGCGCGATTCGCCGAGTGCCCATCGGCGTGCCCCTGGCGTACGGCCCCTTCCTCCTCCTCGCGGCCCCGTTAGCACTCGCCCTCGGCGGCAACTGAACCTGCGCATGGGACACTTCTGCGCATGGTGCGCTGGCTCACGGCAGGGGAGTCGCACGGGCCTGCCCTCGTCGGCATCTGTGAGGGCCTGCCCGCTGGCATCACCATCACCGTCGGGGACGTGGCCGCCCAGTTGGCGAGGCGCCGCCACGGCGTCGGCCGCGGCGCACGGCAGAAGTTCGAAGCCGACGACGTCGAGTTCCTCTCCGGTGTGCGCCACGGAGTGACCCAGGGCTCGCCGATCGGGATCCGTATCTCCAACACCGAGTGGCCCAAGTGGCAGACGGTCATGAGTCCAGACCCGTTGAGTCTGGAGCAGATCGAGGCTGTGGCCGGTGCTGGGCGCAACGCGCCCCTGACCCGACCTCGCCCCGGGCACGCGGACCTCGCCGGCATGCAGAAGTACGGCTTCGACGACGCCCGGCCGGTATTGGAACGGGCATCCGCTCGCGAGACCGCGATGCGGGTCGCGCTAGGAGCCCTCGCACAAGCCTTCCTGCAGCAAACTCTGCGGGTCTGCGTGCTCAGCCATGTGGTCCAGATCGGCAGCGTGGTCGCCCCCGACGGGCTCATGCCCGTGCCCGGGGACCAGTTGCGCATCGACGCCGATCCCGTGAGGTGCGCTGACGCGCAGACGTCGCAGCGCATGCAGGAAGAGATCGCGGCCGCGCACAAAGACGGGGACACTCTCGGCGGCGTCGTCGAAGTCCTGGTCCACGGTCTGCCGCCCGGCCTCGGCTCGTATGTGCATGCTGACCGCAAGATTGATGCGCGGCTTGCGGGCGCTGTCATGAGCATCCAGGCGGTCAAAGGCGTGGAGATCGGGGACGGTTTCGCCAGCGCCGGCCGGCGCGGCAGCGTCGCACATGACGAGATCGCCCGCGTCGACGGCGAGATCGTCCGGCTCACGGACCGCGCCGGCGGCACTGAGGGCGGTATGACCAACGGCGCCCCACTGCGCGTGCGTGCCGCGATGAAGCCCATCTCCACCGTGCCACGCGCGCTGCGGACCATCGACACCGCAACCGGCGAGGAGGCGTTGGCGCACGCCCAGCGGTCAGACACCTGTGCAGTACCCGCTCTCGGCGTGATCGCTGAGGCGGCCGTGGCCATGGTCCTCGCCGATGCGGCGCTGGAGAAGTTCGGAGGCGACAGCGTCGACGAGACGCGGCGCAACCTGCTCGGCTACCTCGAGTCGATGGACATCCGCTGATGCCCCCACGCGTGGTTTTCGTCGGCGTGCCCGGTGCGGGCAAGTCAACCATCGCGGCGGAGGTCGCGCGTCGACTCGGGGCGGCTCACATCGACACTGACGACCTTGTCGCCACATCGGCGGCGATGTCCGTCTCCGACATCTTCGTCACCGAAGGCGAGGCCGCTTTTCGAGCGCGAGAGCGGGCTGCAGTGACTGCTGCGTTGCAAGCCGAGGCTGCCGTTGTCAGTCTCGGCGGCGGTGCCGTCATCGACCCCGCGACGCGGGACGACCTGCGGCACCAACAAGTGGCGTGGCTGCAGGTGTCGCTGTCTGACGCAGCGACCCGAGCCGGCTTGAACCAAGCCCGGCCGCTGCTGCTGGGAAATGTCCGAACCACTCTGGCGCGCCTGCTCGACGAGCGCACGCCTTGGTACGCCGAGGTAGCCACCCGTTCCTTCGACACCAGCACAGCGAGTGCTGAGGAGATCGCGGAGCAGGTGGTGCGCTGGCTGTCGGCGCCCGATGGCGGGCAGGTGGAGCCGGCAGCGTCTGCTGCGCCTGCCGATGACGGCGACCCGAAGCCTGGATCGGTGACGCCGTGAGGGCAGCGGCCGGGAGCGCGCCGGTCCAGCGCAGGCACGGACGCAGCGGCGCAAGCGCCCCGGGGGAGTCACTGTCCTGATGATCCACGCGGAGATTTCAGTGCACGCTGAACGGACCTACCAGGTCGGCGTGGCTGAGCACCTGCCGGAGCTCTTGCGGGCCGCGACCTGGACGCAGCCGGGTCGTCGCGCCCTGCTCGTGTGCAACGACGACTCAGCGCCGTTCGCCGCGGACGTCGAGAACGCGGCGCTCGACGCCGGCATGGAGGTGTCGACGACACGGCTGCCCCGCGGGGAGGCCGCAAAAACCTTGAGCGCTGCATCTGACCTGTGGCGCGAGTGCGCACGCGCGCAACTTGACCGCGGCAGCATCGTGGTCGCCGTCGGCGGCGGCACCGTCACGGACGCCGCCGGGTTCGCCGCTGCCACGTGGATGCGCGGCATCGACTGGGTTGCGGTCCCGACCACCACCGCCGGCATGGTCGACGCCGCCATCGGCGGTAAGACCGGCATCAACACCGACGCGGGAAAGAACCTCCTGGGTTCATTCCACAGCCCGGTTGCGGTGCTGTGCGCCACGCAAACCTTGGCCAGCCTGCCGCGCGCGGACTATGTCGCCGGGCTGGTCGAGGCGTTGAAGTGCGGGTTCATCAGCGACACCGGCATCCTGGAACTCGTCACGGCTTCCGCAGATTCACTTCTCGACCCGTCATCCTCCGCGCTGGCTGACCTGGTCACACGCGCAGTGCGGGTCAAAGCGGCAGTGGTCAGCGCCGACTTCACCGAGCAGGGCGGCGGTGGCGCCTTGAGCCGCGAGGTCTTGAACTACGGCCACACCTTCGGTCACGCGCTCGAGGCCGCCAGCGGATACCTGCTGCGCCACGGGGACGCGGTGGCCGTGGGCATGGTGTTCGCCGCTGAACTCGCGGAAGCCACCGGCGAGGCCCGTCCTGGCCTGGCTATGCAACACCGCGCGGCGCTGGCCGCGCTCGGAGCGCCCACAGCCCACGAGCATGACGACCTCCAACCACTGTTGCACCTGATGAGCCGCGACAAGAAGGCGCGGGGCGGGGTGCTGCGGTTCGTGCTCCTGCGCGCGCCCGGGCACCCCGTCACAGCAGACGGGGTCAAGCTCGCCGCCGTGGAGCAAGCCTTTACCCGCACCCGAGAGTCGTCGCCATGACCGCCACCGCAACCGCTGCGCATACCCTGACCCGACCTGCAGTGCCGCACAACCGACCAAAGCGGGAGTCGCCATGAACGTTCTTGTCCTCAACGGCCCGAACCTCGGCCGGCTCGGGTCACGCGAGCCGGACGTCTACGGCACCGCGAGCCACGCGGACCTCGTGGCGTACTGCACCCAAGCGGCTGAGAGCCTCGGGCTGAGCGTCGAGGTGCGCCAGACTGACTCCGAGGCCGAGCTCATCGGGTGGCTGCACGAGGCCGCCGATGCCGGTGCTGCGGTCGTGCTCAACCCCGCGGCCTTCACCCACTACTCGTACGCCTTGCGCGACGCCTGCGCGATGGTCCCCGGCCCTCTCATCGAGGTGCACCTGACCAATCCCGCCAGTCGTGAGGATTTCCGTCACACGTCGGTGGTGTCCGCAGTCGCCAACGGCGTCATCAGCGGCTTCGGGGTGTTCTCATACATCCTCGCGTTGCAAGCCGTGGCGGCCCTCGCACCCAACGAGGGCTGACCGCTCGCCGCTACAGCCAGCGCAGGCGCACGGATTGCCCTGCCCGCGTCGCGAGTGCCCGCAGCCCGCAACTCTGAGAGGACCACCATGACGCCCGACTACTCCGCCCGCCGCGCCCGCCTGCTGGCCAGCCTCGGGGTTCCCGAGGACACCACGGTCTATGTCACCAACCCGGTCGACGTGCGTTGGCTCACGGGATTCACCGGCGTCACCAGTTCCTCCGGCCAGGCGGTGGTCGGCGCGGTCGCGCACCTGCTCATCACTGACAACCGCTACACCGAGCGCGCGCTCGCCGACTGCCCGGACATCGAGGTGTACATCCCGCCGCGCCCGCCGATGGGCTCCCTCCTGTCCCGGCTGGCGGCAGCGGGAGGGCGTCGAGTGCTCGTCGACGAGTCCGTCGCCACCGTCGCCGGATTGCGCCGGCTGCAGGAGGCAGCCTCTGAGCACGGCATCAGCGTCGAGGCTGCGGCCCTGCCGCTGCCGCAGCTGCGCATGGACAAGGACGAGCACGAGATCGCGGCATTGCGCCGCGCCTGCGAGCTCAGTGACGCCGCACTCGAGAAGGCCCTAAAGCACCTGCACATCGGCATGACCGAGAAGCAGTTCGCGTTCATCCTCGAGACCGCGATGGTGGAGCTCGGCGCCGACGGCCGCGCGTTCGAGAGCATCGTCGCTGCCGGCCCGCACAGCGCCATCCCTCACCACAGCCCCACAGACAGGCCGATCGAGCGCGGTGACCTGCTCAAGGTCGACTTCGGCGCCCTTGCCGACGGCTACCACGCCGACGAGACCCGCACCTTCGTCATCGGTGAGGCCGCCGACTGGCAAGTCGAGATCCACGCCGCGGTGGAGGCTGCCCAGCGCACCGGCCGGGAGGCGCTGCGCGCCGGGGTCTCCCTCGGCGAGGTTGACGCAGCGGTGCGTGCCGTGCTCTCCGACACCGGCCACCTCGAGGGCTTCATCCACGGGCTCGGCCACGGCGTCGGGCTGCAGATCCACGAGGAGCCGTTCTTCGCCCCGAACGGCGCCGGTATCCTTGCCGCCGGGAACGCCGTCACCATCGAACCTGGGGTCTACCTGCCCGGCAAGGGCGGGGTCAGAATCGAGGACACCCTGGTGGTGCGGCAGTCTGACGCCGAATCACTGACGACCACGCCGCGCGGCCTGCGCGTGTTGTGCTGAGCAAAGGAAGCGCTGTGGCAACGACGAACGACCTCAAGAACGGCCTGGTCCTCAACATCGACGGACAACTCTGGGCCGTGGTGGAGTTCCAGCACGTCAAGCCCGGCAAGGGCCCGGCGTTCGTTCGCACCAAGCTCAAGCAGGTCCTCACCGGCAAGGTCGTGGAGCGCACCTTCAACGCCGGCATCAAGGTGGAGACCGCGACAGTCGACAAGCGCGACATGGAGTACCTGTACCGCGACGGCGACGACTGGGTATTCATGGACAAGCAGTCCTTCGAGATGGTGAACGTGCCGGACTCCGTCGTGGGTGACGGCGGCAAATACCTGCTGGAGAACCAGACCGCCATCGTCGCGCAACACGAGGGCGCGCCGCTGTACGTCGAGTTGCCGGCCAGCGTCGAGCTAACCATCACGTACACCGAGCCGGGCCTGCAGGGCGACCGCTCCAACGCCGGCACCAAGCCCGCGACCTTGGAGACCGGCGCCGAGGTGCAGGTCCCGTTGTTCGTCGGCTCCGGCGAGAAGGTGCGCATCGACACGCGCGACGGCTCGTACCTCGGCCGCGCCTCCTCGTGAGCGCTCGCCACAAAGCCCGCAAACGCGCGCTGGACATCTTGTTCGAGGCGCAACTGCGCGACCTCGACCCGCTAGAGGTCCTCCAGTCCAGGCTTGAACAGCCCGATGCCGCGCTCAACCCCTACACCGAGACGCTCGTGCGGGGTGTGTGCGCGAACCGCGCAGACCTCGACGACACCATCTCGCAGTACTCGCGCGGCTGGGAAATCGACCGGATGCCGGTCGTCGACGCCTGCATCCTGCGCATGGCGGTGTACGAACTCGCGCACGAACTCGAGGTCCCAGGCTCGGTTGTCCTGAGCGAAGCGGTGGAGTTGGCCTCGGACCTGTCAACGGACGAGTCGGCAGGTTTCGTCAACGGGGTCCTCGCGCGCATCGCCGCCGCGGTGCCGGGTCGTTCCCTGCCGTTGTGACGCTCGCGTAGGCTGTGCGCCGCACGCGCCGTGGTACTCCAACGGTAGAGAGGGTGGTCTCAAACACCACACAGTGTGGGTTCGAATCCCACCCACGGCACAAGAAGGCGGCGCGTATAGTCGCGCGGCGTGACGAGCCGCCCGCGCCTGCTACTGCTCGACGGCCACTCCCTCGCCTACCGCGCGTTCCACGCCCTGCCTGAGGAGAACTTCTCCACCGCGACGGGCCAGCCGACGAACGCCGTCTACGGCTTCACATCGATGCTGCTCAACGTCCTGCGTGACGAAGCGCCCACACACGCGGCAGTCGCTTTCGATGTCTCGCGCAAGACCTTCCGCACCGAGCGGTACCCGGAGTACAAGGCGACGCGCAGCGCGAGCCCGCCGTCCTTCCGCGGCCAGGTGGAACTCATCCGGGAAGTCCTCGCGGCGCTGCGCATTCCGATGTTCGACGCGGAAGGGTTCGAGGCCGACGACATCATCGCCACCCTAACGAAACGCGCCGTTTCCGTCGGGTTCGACGTGGACATCCTCACCGGTGACCGTGACTCGTTCCAGCTGGTCACCGACCGGGTCACCGTCCTGTACCCGCGCAAGGGCGTCAGCGACCTGCAGCGCACCACGCCGGAACTCGTGGTCGAGAAGTACGGCCTGCGCGCGGACCAATACGCCGACTACGCGGCGCTGCGCGGCGACCCGAGCGACAACCTCCCCGGCATTCCCGGCGTGGGGGAGAAGACGGCCGCTAAGTGGCTTGTGCAGTACCAGGACCTCGAGAACCTGCTCGCCCACGCAGACGAGATCGCCGGCAAGGTGGGCGAGTCGCTGCGCGCCGCAGCCGCGCAGGTACGGCTGAACCGGGAACTCACGCAACTGCACGACGAGGTGGACGTGCCGACGTCAGTGCCGGAACTCGCGCTCCCTGCGCCGGATGCGGAGGCAGTGCGCACGCTGTTTGACACATTGCAGTTCCGGACCTTGCTGGCACGCGTGCCCGGTCTCGCGGGTGGAGCATCTGCAGGCGCCGCCCCATCGGCCACGGAGGAGCCCGAGATCACCGTCGTCGACACCTTCGATGCCTGGCGTGAGTCAATGTCACCCCCCGAGGCGGGCATCGCTGGAGTGCACATCGAGGGGCCGAACATCGCATTCGGTTGGGCCAACGGCACGGCGGTCGTGCTGCCGCTGGCGCAGGTGGTCTCGTCCGGTTCCACCGCGGCCGCCTGGCTCGCCTCCAACGCGTCCGAG
>JAGWWW010000033.1 GCA_018970205.1 Actinomycetales bacterium | reverse complement strand
GAGGGGAACCGGCCGAGTGCGATGTATTCCTCGACGCGCATCCCCGCCGGCGCCGCCGGCCGCTGGGAGACGAACGCGCAGGTACTCGTGGCGGAGCCGCGGGAGTCGAGGGCTCGACCGGCCACGCGCACCTCGCCATGGAATGGCTGCGCGCCGACGAGAACCCGTAGCAGAGTCGTCTTGCCAGCGCCGTTGGGGCCGACCAGGCAGGTCCAGCCTCCTTCGGGAACGTCGAGGTCGACGTCGCGGAGCACGGTCGTTCCGTGAAGCGCGACTGTCAGTCCGCGTGCCGCGACGGCGTTCATCGGGCGCCGCCGGTGCGAGTGCGCAGCACGAGCAGGAAGAAGGGGGCGCCGACGAACGCTGTGATGACGCCGATGGGCATCTCTGCCGGCGCGAGCAGGGTGCGCGCGCCGAGGTCTGCCAGGACCAGGAACGCGGCTCCGCACAGCGCCACCGCCGGAAGCAGTCGCATCGAAGCCAAGCCCGTGACGTACCTCATCAGGTGCGGGACCACGATGCCGACGAAGCCGATGAGCCCGCTCACGGAGACGGCTGCTGCGGTCGCCATGGTGGCCGCGCCGATGGTCAGCAGTCGCATCCGCCGCGGATGCACGCCAAGTGACACCGCCTCGTCGTCGTTGAGCATGAGCGCGTCCATGCGCCGGCCGAGCACGATGAGGGCGCCGACCGCCGCAGCGATGTAGCCGCCTGCCATGCGCAGGCTGTCCCAGCCCGCCGTGGTCAACTGCCCGAGAATCCATGAATAGACCGGGCGCAGCACGTTGCTGTTGCGCTGCTGGATGTAGGTCTGAAGCGCGGTGGCGAAGGACGCGACCGCTACGCCTGCGAGCACTGTGCTCACTGGGTCGTGCCCGAGCCTGCCGCCGAGGCCGAGGGTGACGGCCACCGCCGAAATCGCACCGACGAAGGCGAACAGCGGCAACGACGGCGAGTTCTGCGTGGCCCGCAGCGCCACTGCAACAGTCACGCCAAACCCGGCGCCGGCAGCCACTCCGAGCAGATACGGGTCTGCCAGCGGGTTGCGGAACACCGTTTGGTACGCCGCCCCGCTCGTCGCCAGCGCCGCCCCCACAGCGGCTGCGAGCAGCACGCGCGGCACGCGGATCTGGGTCAGGACCGTCGCGTCCACGCCGGTCAGGCCGTGCGGCAGCCCCAGCAGGCTGCGCACAGTCGCGCCGAGCGGAAGGTGCGCCGGGCCCATGGTGCAGGCAACCGCCACGACTAGCACCAACGCGCAGGCGCTGGCTGCGGTCCACACCCAGACCCGCGGCGCACCCGAGTGCCAGCGGACCGGCGCCGCCGCCACAGAGGTCGCCGTCGTCATTGGCGCGTCACTTCAGCGCCGGGATGGCTTTGCCGACGGCCTTGTAGAGCTCCACCACGCGCGGGCCCCACCGGGAGGCGATGTCGGAGTCCAGCGGCACCACGAAGCGCATCTTCACGGCGTCGATCTGATCCCAACCCGGGCGCACAGCGACGTTGTCGAAAGTCTCGCCGTACGCCGTGTCGGCGAGGAAGATGACCATCGGGTTGGCCTTGACCACGTACTCGCTCGTGAGTTGCGGGTACCCCTGCGCGTCGGCTGCCGCGGCGGCGTCCGCGATGTTGGTGAGGCCGAAGTCCTTGTAGACGCGGCCGATGAATGTGTCGGAGGTCGCGCTGTAGAGCGTGGCGTCCACCTCGTGGAAGATCTTGATGCCAGCGCCGGGGTTGGCCGTCTGGATCGCCTCACCGATCTCCTTGCGCATCTTGGCGACGAGCGTCACCGCATCCTTGACGCGTCCTGTCACCTTGCCGAGTTCGAGGATCTGGTTGTCGACCTCTTCAAGGGTCTTCGCCGCGGGCTGCACGAGCACCGGGATCTTCAGTTTCGCGAAACCGGCGAGCGCGTTCTTGCCCGGGGTGGTGTCGCTGGAGATGATGACCAAGTCCGGCTTGTACTTCGCCACCGCCTCGATGCTGAGGTTGAACGCTGACAGCGCCGTGTCCGGCGCGACTGGTGGGTAATTGCTCAGTGAATCCGCGGCCTTGACCTGCCCGCCTGCGCCGATGGCGAACAGCGACTCCGTCGCGGTGGGCGACAGCGAGACGATGCGCGATGGCGTCTTGGGCAGGGCTACGTCGTTGGCGGACTCGACCTTCGGGCCGTTCCCGCACGCGGCAAGCGCCGTGACGGACAACGCGGCCAATGCCGCGGCGAGGCGCCAGGTGCGCCGATGGGTGGTGTGTCTCATGTTCTCCCTCATGCTCATGAGGGAGGAAGTGCGATTCATCGACAGCCCGCCAGCCGGGGCCGCACGACGGACCGGCCTTCCTCCGAGGCGGTGTCGTCGACGGTGTGCCAGGCGACCTGACTCGCCTCGGCCGAGCCAAGGCTCACAGTTGCGGGACAGTGCCGGATTCTCACCGGCTTCGCTGCCACACCGTCACCTGCGCCGGTGGCGAGCCGCAGGTCGCGGCCGTGCCGGTGCAGGCGCCGGCGACACTAGCAGCGCCGGAGCCGTCGACGGTAGCGCCTAGCCGTGGGGGCGCGCAGGGTCCGATAGCGGATGTGGCCCGTTCAGATCTCTCGCGTCGCCTCGTAGCCGCTGATGACTGCGATGCGCCGCTCGTGGCGCACTGCGTCCTGCGCCACGGCGAACGGCGCGTTGAGGAATGCATCCACGATGGCCAACGCATCTGCCGGGTCGTGCATGCGCGCGCCGATCCCCATGAGGTTGGCGTTGTTGTGGTTGCGCGCCAGTTTGGCGGTCTCCACGCTCCATGCCAGTGCAGCCCGAGCGCCTACGACCTTGTTGGCAGCGATCTGCTCGCCGTTGCCGCTGCCGCCGATGACGATGCCAAGCGCGGTGATGCCGCGGGCCTGGTCGTTGACGACTCCCTCGGCGGCGCGGATGCAGAACTCCGGGTAGTCGTCGTCGGCGTCGTAGCCAAGGGCCCCGTGGTCCACGGGCTCATGCCCTGCTTCCACGAGCCACCGCTTCAGCATCTCCTTGAACTCGAATCCGGCGTGGTCGCAACCGAGGTGTACGCGCATGCGGACATCCTGCCACCGGGGCCTGCGCGGGCAGGTGGCTATGCCGCAAGCCACGGCCAGGCAACCCTCGGCAACGCGGGCCCCCGGTGCACGCACAGCGCGTGTGATGCCTTGGGCTGTGTGCGCCGCTCACCACGGCAGTCGGAAGGTGGCGCGTGCCCAGCTCGCCTAAGGCCCGCAGCCAGCCGGGCGGCGCGCCCGCCGCCCTCGCGCCGCGGCTGCGGCGAGGCTGGCAGGATTGCGCGCCATGTATCTCAAGTCGCTCACGCTCAAGGGCTTCAAGTCCTTCGCATCGAGCACGACACTGGAGTTCGAGAAGGGCGTCACCTGTGTCGTCGGGCCGAACGGCTCGGGCAAGTCCAACGTCGTCGACGCCATGGCCTGGGTCATGGGCGAGCAGGGAGCGAAGGCCCTGCGCGGGGCGTCGATGCAAGACGTCATCTTCGCCGGCACCGCCACCCGGCCGCCCCTGGGGCGCGCCGAGGTCAGCCTCACCATCGACAACACCAGCGGGGCGCTGCCGATCGAGTACACCGAGGTGACCATCACCCGCACGTTGTTCCGCAACGGCACCAGCGAGTACGCCATCAACGGCGAGCAGTGCCGCCTGCTCGACATCCAAGAGCTGCTGTCAGACACCGGCATGGGCCGGCAGATGCACGTCATCGTCGGCCAGAACCAGCTCGGCCGCATCCTGCGTTCCTCGGCCGAGGACCGCCGCGCCATGATCGAGGAAGCCGCCGGCGTGCTGAAGTACCGCCGCCGTAAGGAGAAGGCGCTGCGCAAGCTGGAGTCGACTGAGGCGAATGTGCAGCGGTTGACAGACCTGACCGCCGAGATCCGCCGGCAGCTCAAGCCGCTGGGCCGGCAGGCCGAGGCGGCCCGCCGGGCGGCCATCATCCAAGCCGACGCCCGCGACGCGCGGCTGCGCCTGTACGCCGACGACCTGGTTGCGATGCAGGAACTGCTCGCCCGCGAAGTCGCAGACGAGGCGGCGCTGCGCGAACGTCGCGCCGAGGTCGAGTCCGCGCTCGCCGAGATGCAGGCGCGCGAGGCCCTGCTGGAGACCCAGCAGCGCGAGGCCGCACCTTTGCTGCAGCAGACGTCGGACGTGTGGTTCTCCCTCGCGGGGCTGCGCGAGCGGACGTCCGGTCTGGCTGCCCTCGCAGCGGAGCGACTGCGCTTGCTCACCGATGAAGTCACAGACGACCAGCCAGTCGTGCGCGACCCCGCGGAGCTCGACGCCGCGGCGCGCACGGCTCGGGCGCAGGAGCATGAACTCGGCCGGCAGGTCGAGCAGGAGCGCGCGGCGCTTGCGCAGGCGGTCCGGCTACGCGCGGACGACGAGACGATGCTCGGGGAGCACGACGCGCGGGTTGAGCGAGCCGCCAGGGCCGTCGCTGACCGCCGCGAGCACTTGGCGCGGCTCGCGGGACTTGTCTCAGCAGCAGAGTCCCGCGTTGAAGCGCGAACTGTGGAGACCGACCGGCTCGCCGCGCAACACGACGCCGCTCTGGAACGGGCGAGTGCCGCGCAGGCCGCTTTCCGCGACCTGGAGTCGACCATCGCCGACCTCGACGAGGGCGAGGTCGGTCTCGACGCTGAGCACTCGCGCACCATGGCCGCGCTCACGCACGCGCAGACGGCGCTGGCCGCCGCAGAGGACGAGTGGCGCGGGTTAGACAAGCGCCGCGGCGCTGCCGTGGCTCGCGTGGAGGCGCTGAAGTCGGCACTGGAGCGCGACGGCTCGCTTGACTTGATCGAGGCTTCGCAGACGCTGTCCGCGGTGCTTGGCCCACTGGCTGACCTGGTGACGGTCGAGGCCGGAGCCGAGGCGGCGGTCGCGGCCGCTCTCGGGCCGTTGGCCAATGCTGTCGCCGTTCACGGGCGCGACGCGGCGGCTGCCGCGATGCGCACCGTCCGTGGCCGCGCCGCCGGCCGGGCGTCGCTGCTGGTCCTCGGCGTGCCGGAAGCGGTCTACCCGGTCGCGCCAACAGGCGCGCGCTGGGTACTGGACGCCGTCGTCGGTGACGCAGGCGCCCGCTCGGCGCTGTCTCACCTGCTGCGCAGCTACGTCCTCGTCGCCACGGTCGACGATGCCGAGCGCATCGTCGCGGGCGACCCCTCACTCATCGCCGTCACCGCCGAAGGCGACGTGCTCGCGGCCGCGTGGGCCAGTGCCGGCGACGCCTCAGCGTCACGCCTGCAGATGCAGGCCGCGCACGACGCCGCTGCCGCAGACCTCGCGGAGCTCACGGCCGCGTGCGAGCGGGCACAGTTCGAGATCTCGGCCGCGCAGGCATCCAAGGATTCTGCGCAGGAAGCCGCTGACCGCACGCTCGCCCGCCTACACGAGTCCGACGCCACGATGTCCGCGGTCGCGGAGCAACTCGGCGAGCACTCCAGCGCCATCCGCAACGCCCAAGCCGAG
Organism: Actinomycetales bacterium; assembly: GCA_018970205.1. GTDB lineage: Bacteria > Actinomycetota > Actinomycetes > S36-B12 > UBA5976 > RFTO01. Next base: position 11,611 of record JAGWWW010000033.1, on the reverse strand, counting down.
GCGCAGCGCATCGCGCAGGCGATGGCGGACGCGGCTGCGGCGCGCGATGAGGACGTTGCCGCCGTCGCGCGGCTGCAGGAGCAGTTGCAGCAGGCGCAGGCCGAGCCTGAGGTTCGGGTTCCCGACGAGGCCGACCGGGTCGCGCTCGCCGAGCAGGTGGAGCGTGCGCGAGCGGCCGAGGTCGAGGCACGACTCGCGGTGCGCACGACCGAGGAACGGATGCGAGCGGCGGCGGCGCAGGCCGACTCATACGAGCGTGCCGCGCGCGAGTCGCGCAGCGCCATCGACCGGGCCGTGCGGCGCAAGGAGCAGCGCGAGCGGGGCATCGTGGTCGCGCGGGCCGTGGCCACCGGCGCGCAGCGGCTCGGCGCGGTCATCGAGTTGACCTTGGCCAAGGCCGAGGCTGACCGCGATCGCGGCCATGCTGAGAGCGCCGCCCGCGACTCTGAGCTCTCCGACTTGCGCCAGCGCCTGCGCGACCTCACGGCCGAGCACGAGCGGCTGACCGACAGCGTCCACCGCGACGACCTCGCGCGCGCCGAGCAGCGCATGCGCATCGAGGCGCTGCAGGACAAGGTCCTCGACGAGTTCGGCATCGAGGCCGACACCTTCATCACCGAGTACGGGCCGCAGGTGCTCGTCCCGGCCAGCCAGACTTCGCCGGCGGATGAGGAGCAGACGCCCGCAGGGGAGCCGTATCCCTTCGTCCGGCACGAGCAGGAGCGCCGTCTCGCCGAAGCCGAGCGCGGACTAGCCCTGCTCGGTCGCGTGAACCCGCTCGCGCTGGAGGAGTACGCGGCCATGGAGGAGCGGCACAAGTTCCTCACCGACCAACTCGAAGACCTGCGCCGCGGCCGCGCCGACCTCATGACGATCATCGCCGAGGTCGACGAGCGGGTGCGCGAGGTCTTCAACGACGCATTCCAGGCCACCGCCGCCCACTTCGCCGACCTGTTCCCACGCATGTTCCCCGGCGGCGAGGGCCGGATGTATCTCTCCGAACCGGACGACCTGCTCGGCACCGGCGTGGAGATCGAGGCCAAGCCCGCCGGCAAGAAGCCGAGCACCCTCACGCTGCTCTCCGGCGGCGAGAGCTCCATGGCCGCAGTGGCGTTCCTCGTGGCCATCTTCAAGGCTCGGCCGAGCCCGTTCTACGTGCTTGACGAGGTTGAAGCCGCCCTCGACGACGTGAACCTCGGCCGCTTAATCGACGTGATGCGTGAGTTGAAGGCCATGAGCCAACTCATCGTCATCACTCACCAGAAGCGCACTATGGAGGTCGCCGACGCTTTGTACGGTGTATCCATGCGTGGAGACGGGCTCAGCGTGGTCATCGGACAACGTCTCAGCGACGTCCGCGACGACGACCGCGAGCCTGCAACGGCATGACCGACACTGCTACAGCCGTCGCGGCGGCTGTGTCCGCGCTCGCCGCAGCGGGGGTCGCTGTGGCGTGGCGCCGCGCGCGCTCGTCCAAGCCCGATGCCGACCAAGGCTCGTCCACGACGACTGCGCCCCCGCGCACTGATGCTGCCGAGCCGGTGTGGCGCGTAACCACACAACCGGCGGCTGCCTCGCCAGCGCCAAAGCCCGAGCCGGCGGTCCGGCCCGACACCGATTCGACGCAGGCACCTGCGAAGCAGCCGACCGCTGAGCCGAGGGTGGATGTGCGCACGACGACGCCCGCAGAGCCAGCCGCGCCGCCAGTCTCATCCGCTCCCGCACCTGCCTCGACGCCCCCTGGGGCCAGCGCCGCGCCGCTAACGCCCGCCACAGCCCCCGCGGCTGCGCCGGCACCTCAGGTGGAGGCAGCGCTCGTAACCGAGATTCCCCTACCGGTTCGCGGCCGGATGCGCGGGCTCGTGGAACGGCTTGGCCGCAGCAACGCGTTGTTCGGCGGCGCATTGATGACGCTGCTGTCGGATGAGAGCGCGGAGACCGATTGGGAGAGCGTCGAGGACACGCTCATCATGGCCGACTTCGGCGTACGCCCAGCGCAGGCGCTGGTCGCTTCCCTGCGCGGGAGCGTGTCCCGGCGCGCCGGCGCCGACGCGGCTAAAGGCATCGTGCGCGAGCACCTGCTGCGCGCAGTCGACTCGGACATGGGCCGACGCCTGAACCTCGCCGCAGCTGGCACAGCAACCGCCCCGCAGGTGGTGCTGGTGGTCGGGGTCAACGGCACCGGAAAGACCACCACCACCGGCAAAATCGCGCGCATGTTGCGCGCCGAGGGCTACCGCGTGCACCTGGCCGCCGCTGACACCTTCCGAGCCGCCGCCGCCGACCAACTCCAGACCTGGGCCGACCGGGTCGGCGTGCCGGTGACGCGGAAAGACGCTGGCGCGGACCCGGCGGCAGTCGCATACGACGCGCTGCGTGAAGCCACTGCCGCCGGTGCCGAGGTGCTGCTTGTCGACACCGCGGGCCGCCTGCACACCAAGGCCGGGCTGATGGACGAACTCGGGAAGGTGATGCGCGTGCTCGAGCGCGAGCGGCCCGTCTCGGAGGTGTTGTTGGTGCTAGACGCGACCACCGGGCAGAACGGCCTCGCGCAGGCCCGAGTGTTCTCCGAGGTCGTCAATGTCAGCGGCGTCGTGCTCACCAAACTCGACGGCACCGCCAAGGGCGGCATCGTGGTCGCCGTCCAGCAGGACTTGTCGGTGCCCGTGAAACTCGTCGGTCTCGGCGAGGGCCCGGACGACCTCGCGGAGTTCGAGCCTGAGACGTTCGTCGACGCCCTGCTCGCCTGAACGCGGCACTGCCCGGCGCGGTACCGCCGCGGCTGCGACCACCGACCCGAACCCGGCTCCTTGCGCCGTCGGCCGGTGCCGGGCCTTCTGCCCGGCGTTGGGGGAGACCACCGCAGGCCCCGCAACTGTTCACACGGACGTAACAATCGGCGCCTATCGCTTACATACCTGTTACACGCGGTCGAATCGCCTGCAACACACGTTTTTGAGACTTCCGTCACAACTTCGACGACGGAGGCACAGACATGACCATCTCAGCTGGAGACACCGCGTGGGTCTTGGCCAGCGCAGCACTGGTGTTGCTCATGACACCGGGGCTCGCGTTCTTCTACGGCGGTCTCGTGCGCGGCAAGAGCGTCGTGAACATGATGATGATGTCGTTCATGACCATCGGCATCGTCAGCATCCTGTGGGTCATCTACGGCTACGCGTGGGCATTCGGCGACTCCGGGTCCAGCCTCATCGGCTCCTTCTCCTGGTCACGGCTCGACCAGTTGGTCGGGGGGTTCCCCAACAACGGCGGTGACTACCCCATCCCGCACCTCGCCTTCGTCGCGTTCCAGCTGATGTTCGCCATCATCACCCCGGCGCTCATCTCCGGCGCCATCGCCGACCGCGCCAAGTTCCTCGCCTGGTGCGTGTTCGTGCCGCTTTGGGTGTCGCTGGTGTACTTCCCAGTCGCGCACTGGGTCTTCGACTTCGGCACCAAGGCCGCCGACGGCACAGTGACCGGCGCCGGCTGGCTCGCCAAGCTCGGCTTGCTCGACTTCGCGGGCGGCACCGCTGTTCACATCAACGCAGGTGCCGCCGGCCTGGCACTGGCTCTGGTGCTCGGCCGCCGCGTCGGTTTCCGCAAGGACCCGATGCGCCCGCACAACCTGCCGCTGGTCCTCATCGGCGCCGGCCTGCTGTGGTTCGGCTGGTTCGGCTTCAACGCCGGCTCATCCCTGGGTGCGAACGACACCGCCGCGCTGGCACTGCTGAACACCCAGGTGGCCACCGGCGCCGCCCTGATCGGATGGGTGCTGGTGGAGCGCATCCGGGACGGCCACGCCACGAGCGTCGGTGCGGCCTCCGGAGCGGTCGCCGGGCTCGTCGCGATCACCCCTGCCTGCGCCTACATCGCCCCCTGGGCCGCGGTCCTGCTGGGCCTGGTCGCGGGTGTGGTGTGCGCGTACGCCGTCAACTTGAAGACCAAGTTCGGGTTCGACGACTCTCTCGACGTCGTCGGGGTCCACTTGTTCGGCGGACTCGTCGGCTGCCTCCTCATCGGCCTTTTCGCCACAACCAAGGTCAACGCCCTCGGGGCCGACGGCGTCCTCAACGGCGGAAGTTGGGGCCTGGTCGGAAAGCAGGCGCTCGGCTCGCTGACCGTCGCAGCGTTCTCCTTCGTGGTCACCCTGCTCATCGCGATGGCCATCGACAAGACCATCGGCTTCCGCGTCACTGCGGATGAAGAGCGCGAGGGCATCGACCTCGTCGAGCACGGTGAGATCGCCTACGCCCGCCAGGTGGTCGTCCCGGACGTCGCTGACAACGCGGTCGAGCACGCTGAGCAGTCCATGTTCCACCACGGCGACTAGCCTTGCGAGTGTGTTCGGACAGCTCTCAGACCGCCTAGGCGCAGCCCTCAAGGGGCTGCGTGGCAAGGGCCGCCTGACCGAGGCAGACGTCGACTCGGCTGTCCGCGACATCAGAGTGGCGCTCCTCGACGCCGACGTCGCACTGCCCGTTGTGCGCGAGTTCTGCGCCCGCGTGAAGGAGCAGGCGCTATCCACCGAGCTCGCGGGCTCGATGAACCCGGCGCAGCACGTGGTCAAGATCGTCCACGCCGAGTTGGTGCGCACCCTCGGCGGTCAGGCCCGCCGCATCCGGCACGCCAAGCAGCCGCCGACGGTCATCCTGCTCGCGGGTTTGCAGGGCGCCGGCAAGACCACGCTCGCAGGCAAGCTCGCCCGGCACCTCGCCGACCAGGGCCACACGCCGCTGCTGGTGGCCGCTGACCTGCAGCGGCCGAACGCGGTCGACCAGCTGCGCATCGTCGGTGAGGGCGCAGGGGTGCCGGTGTACGCGCCACAGCCGGGCAACGGCGTCGGCGACCCGGTGACTGTCGCGCGGGAGTCCCTTGAGGTTGCGCGCCGGCAGGTGCACGACACCGTCATCGTCGACACCGCGGGCCGATTGGCGATCGATGCCGACCTCATGGCGCAGTTGCAACGGGTACGCGACGTGGTCGCTCCGGACGAGGTACTGCTCGTCATCGACGCCATGACCGGTCAGGACGCGGTGGCGACTGCGTCGGCGTTCCACGAGGCCATCGGCGTCGACGGCATCGTGTTGACCAAACTCGACGGCGACGCCCGCGGCGGTGCCGCGCTCTCGGTGGTCGGCGTCACCGGTCAGCCGATCATGTTCGCCAGCGTCGGCGAGAAAGTGACCGACTTCGAGGTCTTCCACCCCGACCGGCTCGCCGGCCGCGTCCTCGACATGGGCGATGTGCTCACCCTCATCGAGCAGTCAGAGCGCGCATTCGACGCCGACCAGCAGGCACGCCTAGCCGCGAAGGTCAGCAAGGGCGAGCAGTTCACGCTCGAGGACTTCCTCGAGCAGATGCAATCCGTGAAGAAAATGGGGCCGATCAGCAAGGTCTTCGGGATGCTGCCGGGCATGGGTCAGATGAAGGACCAACTCGAACAGTTCGACGACCGCGAGTTGGTGCGTATCGAGGCGATCATCCAGTCAATGACCCCCGGTGAGCGCCGCGACCCGAAGGTCCTCGACGCCCGCCGCCGCGTGCGGATTGCGAACGGCTCCGGCACCAGCGTCGCCGAGGTGAACGCCTTGGTGAAGAAGTTCGCCGCCGCCGCGACTCTGATGAAGCAGATGGCTGGCGGCAAGGGCATGCCCAAACTCCCCGGCGGCATGGCAGTCCCCGGTCTGCCCGCCGGGATGCCCGGGATGCCCGGCCTTGGGGGCGGGCATGGGGCGAAGGGGAAGGCTGCCAAGCCCGGCAAAGGGGCCCGCAAGAGCGGCAACCCGGCCAAGCGCGCCGCAGCCGAGCGGGGCGAGGTCGAGCCGGCTGCACCCACGAACACGCCTGAGTCAACCGGCTTGCCGGACTTGTCGAAGTTCCGAATCTGAGCCGCGCGAGGCAAGTGCGACCGTCATCCTCGCGCCTGCGCCCGGCCCCGCTGGCAGGCCGCGCCGTGCCAGCCCGCCGCAAATCGCGATATCCGCGCCGGCTCCGGCCCTGGCTGCGCATGCGAGGCTGTGGCGGCGGCCCCGGGCAGCGCCCGTCGGCCTAGCCCGCGCCTGCCAACGCCGGTCAGGGTCCCCGGCGGGCTCCTTCCCCGCCGCTGGCATACTTTGCCGCGCGTCTGCGGGACGCAGCCGCCCTCTCTCACGGCATCGCCCCGCCCGACCACCGATGGTTTGGTTCGCTGCCCCACGGCGAGCGCCTGCACTGCCCACCAACGTTCGACAGGAGAAGTACGCCACCGTGGCTGTCAAAATCAAGCTCAAGCGCCTGGGCAAGACCCGTAACCCGCAGTACCGCATCGTCATCGCCGACTCGCGCACCGCGCGCAACGGCCGTGCGATCGAGGAGATCGGCATTTACCACCCCAAGGAGGAGCCGAGCCTCATCCGCGTGAACAGCGAGCGGGCGCAGTACTGGCTCGGCGTCGGCGCGCAGCCGACCGAGGCCGTCGCGGCCATCCTCAAGGTGACTGGCGACTGGCAGAAGTTCAAGGGCCTTCCGGGTGCTGAGGGCACGCTGAAAGTCGCGGCGCCGAAGGCCGACAAGCGCTCGATGTTCGAGGCCGCGGTGAAGTCCGCCGCTGACGAGCCACTGCCGTCCGCCACCACCCCGAAGGCGAAGAAGTCCGCGGAGCCGGTTGCTGATGAGGCCCCTGCCGCCGAGGTGGTCGAAGCTGCCGCTGACGAGGCGCCCGCCGCTGAGGCTGCTGCTGAGCCCACTGAGCCTGCTGCCGCCGAGGAGGCCCCCGCTGAGGTCGTCGAGGCCGCTGCTGAGACCACCGAGCCTGCTGCCGCCGAGGAAGCCCCCGCTGAGGAGCCGGCTGCACAAGACTCGCAGTCGTGAGCGTCCTCGAAGAGGCGGCTGCCCACCTCATCATGGGCATCGTCGATCACCCGGACGATGTGGTCGTGCGCACCTCGACCAACCCGCGTCGCGGAACCACTCTGGTGATCAACGTGCACCCTGACGACATGGGTCGAGTCATCGGCCGCATGGGCCGCACCGCGCGCGCGGTGCGAACGGTCATCAACGCACTCAACGGCGGCAAGCCGGTGCGCGTGGACTTCGTCGGCCCCGACGGTCGCTGAGCGAGCCGCGCATGCGGATCGTGGTCGGCCGCGTCGGCAAGCCCCATGGGGTGCGTGGCGAGGTCACGGTCGAGCCGCGTACCGACGAGCCGGAACTGCGGTTCGCCGAGGGCGCTGACCTGCTCACCGAGTCCGGCAGCCTGCACATCGAGTCCGTGCGGTTCCACCAGGGCACGCCGCTGGTCGCCTTCCGTGGAGTGCACGACCGCACCGGCGCCGAGTCCCTGCGCAACACGCTGCTCTACATCGAGAGCGACCTTGACGAGCCGTCAACCGACCCGGACGAGTTCTGGGACCACGAGCTCATCGGCATGACCGCGCTCGATGATTCCGGTGCTGTTCGCGGGCGCGTCCACGACGTGTTGCACCTGCCTGGGCAAGACCTGCTCGCGGTGACGCGTGACGACGGCTCCGAGGTGCTGGTGCCGTTTGTGCGCGCCATCGTCCCCAGCATCGACCGCGCAGCCGGCACACTGGTCGTCCTCGACCCCGGCGGCCTGTTCGACGAGAGCGAAGCAGCCGTCGCCGACGAGACCGGTGCCTGAGTCGTGCGCATCGACATCATCACCATCTTCCCGGAATACCTGTCGCCGCTGGCATTGTCGTTGGTAGGGAAGGCGTGCGAGGCCGGAAGCCTCGACGTTCGCGTGCATGACCTGCGCGAGCACGCACACGACCGGCACCGAACCGTCGACGACTCACCGTTCGGCGGCGGGCCCGGAATGGTGATGAAGCCGGACGTGTGGGGCGAGGCCATCGATGCCGTGCTCTCGCAGCCGCCCGCCGCCGGCGCCCGCGCCACGCTGGTCGTGCCCACGCCGGTCGGCCACCGCTTCAACCACGCCGCCGCCGAGGGCCTAGCCGCACAAGAGTGGCTGGTCTTCCTACCCGCCCGCTACGAGGGCCTCGACGCGCGCATTGCCGCGCACTACCGCACCCGCGCTGAGGTCACAGCCGTCCACGAGTACTGCATCGGCGATTACGTCCTCGCCGGCGGCGAGGCCGCCGTGTTGGTGATGGTGGAGGCGCTCGCGAGGTTCATCCCCGGAGTGCTGGGCAACGACGAGAGCGTCCTCGACGACTCATTCGCCCCCGGGGCCGACGGGCTGCTGGCCGCGCCGGCGTACACGCGACCGGCACAGTGGCGTGACTTGAGCGTGCCGGAGGTGCTGCTCAGCGGGGATCACGCGCGTATAGCGGCGTGGCGCCGGGAGCAGGGGCTGCAGGCGACACGCGACTACCGGCCGGACCTTCTGCGCGGCGAGGGATCCTGAGCCCTGGTCAGTTCGTGGCACCCCACGGCCCGGGCGCGTAGCACACGCCGCGGGCTGCCGCTGACCCTGGCGTGCCCGGCTGCTGCGTCGGCCCCGATCTGCTATGCACCGGCTCCTCGCCGCATTGGCCGAGCGCAGGGCCGCAAGACCGTCAGCCCGCCTGAACCGCCGCCGGTTCCGCGGCGGGCATGTGGCAGACTTCGCGGGCTGCTGAGCCTTCCCGGCCGCCGCCGCAAGGGTGTCCGGGGCGGGGGCTCAGCGCCTCACACTCATCGCAAGATTTAGCGCGGGACGGCTTGCGGCGTCGCGCAAGGAGAGACATGAACCGCCTCGACGCACTCGATGCCGCGAGCCTTCGCACTGACATCCCCACTTTCCGCGCCGGAGACACCGTCAAGGTGCACGTCAAGGTCGTTGAGGGCAACCGTTCCCGTGTCCAGGTCTTCCAGGGCGTGGTCATCCGCCGCCAGGGCAGCGGTGTCCGCGAGACTTTCACGGTCCGCAAGGTGTCCTTCGGCGTCGGCGTCGAGCGCACGTTCCCGGTCCACTCGCCGATCATCGAGAAGACCGAGCTGGTCTCGCGTGGTGACGTGCGTCGCGCCAAGCTGTACTACCTGCGCGACCTGCGCGGCAAGGCCGCCAAGATCCGCGAGCTTCGCGACAACACCACCAAGTCCAGCCCCGACGCTTCGTGACCTCCGAGCAGCCGGCCGCCGACACCCCGGATCAGGGCCAGCCGCCGAGCATCTTCGCCGCCGTCCGCGAGGTCGTTGTTGTCTTAGTGCTCGCCCTCGGGCTGTCCGCGCTGATGCACACCTTCGTCGCGCAGTCGAACTACGTGCCGAGCCAGTCCATGATGGACACGCTCCAAGTGAACGACAAACTGCTCGTCTCCCGCATCACCACCCGCGTCACCGGCGTGCACCGCGGCGAGGTCGTTGTCTTCAGCGACCCCGGCTCGGTCGCTAACAATTCCAACTGGGTTGAGTCGTGGCCGACCCCAGACGGATTCGCGAAGACGTGGCGGGACCTGCTGGTGGCGCTGCACCTCGCCGACCGCAAGCCGCAATTGGTCAAGCGCATCGTCGGGTTGGCCGGCGACCGCATCGTCTGCTGCGACGACCTCGGGCGCATCTCGGTGAACGGCGTCGGTTTGGACGAGCCCTACATCCGCGGCGCGCGCAGCGACCAGATGGCCTTTGACGTGACGGTTCCGAAGGACTCGGTGTTCGTCATGGGCGACAACCGCGGCGACTCGCGCGACTCGCGCTTCCATCTCGACCACAACAACGGGGCGGTGCCGGTCAAGGATGTCATCGGCCGCGTGGTCATGCGCATCTGGCCGTTGAACCGAGTCGCACGTCTCACTATCCCCAAGAACTTCGATTCAGTCCCTGCTCCGAGCGGCACCCCCGCCCCGGGTGCCAGTGGAACGCCGCGCCCGACTGCGAAAAGTCAGACCGCCCCGGTTGCGCCGTAGCAGTTTCACATCACCCGTCCAGCGGTTGTCTGTGGCGTCGTTCGATGTGCACGCTTCCAGCGGAACGGTATGGGCGGCGCGCCGCGCCCGACCGCGAACAGCCAGACGACACTTTCTGCGCCGTAGCCTTTGAGTGTGACTCGCGCCGCGGCTGACCTCGTTGTCGAGCAGGGGCTGGTCTCAGCGGCCGAGTTCGTCATCGGCGTCGACGAGGTCGGTCGCGGCGCGCTCGCCGGACCCGTCTGCGTCGGTGCTGTCGCCATTCGTCCGCATCAGTGCGCCGCGCCGCCTGCGGGGCTGACTGACTCCAAACTGCTCAGCGCGGCGGCCCGGGAGTCTTTGGTACCGCAGATCCATGACTGGGCGGATGCGGTCTCCGTAGGCTTCGCATCCGCCGCAGAAGTTGATGCGGTCGGAGTCACGGGAGCGTTGCGTCGTGCCGCCGAGCGCGCCCTGTCCGACCTGCCGTCGGCGTTGGTGCTGCTCGACGGCTCGCACAACTGGCTCACCCGCCCCGACGAGGTGTGGCAACTGCCGCTGGAGCCGGTACGCCCAGACCCCTGCCCTGGCCACAACCTCGACGTCGCTGCGGCCGGGACGGTGGTCACACGCGTCAAGGCGGATACCTCGTGTGCGAGCGTCGCAGCGGCCAGCGTGCTGGCGAAGGTGGCGCGCGACGCGCACATGGTCGCGCTGTCAGACATGCACAGCCCGTATGAGTGGGCGGCCAACAAGGGTTACGCAGCGGCGGCCCACCGTGCTGCCATCGTCGCGCACGGGCCGAGCGTCGAACACCGCTTGTCGTGGAGCCTGTTGCCGCCGGCCTCGGGCTGACGTCCGCTGAGAGTTCGCCGTCGGCCTGTCGCGCGGGAAACCGCGAGCTGAAACACCTGGGTGCGGCACGTTTCCAGGCATCGCCGATTCGTTCAGATTCGGACTGTCTCTCCCTTTATCTCAGACCCTCATCGACGGCGCCAGCAGCGAGATACCGAGTCGGCTGTGCGCGATCCGCTCATCGGCGTCCCCAAGGCCGAATCTGCAGTCCTGCGTTGTCCACCGCCGTCGCGCCGCCGGCAGCGCAAGCACGACCCCGCTCGGCACAGTGCGCTCGCACGCCGGGATGAGGAGGTCGATGTGCCACACGTTGAAGCCGCACACTTGGGCGCATGGGGTGAGCAGAGGGCCGCAGAGGAACTCGTACGGGCCGGTCTGCGCATCATCGATCGCAACTGGCGGTGCGCCCTCGGGGAGATCGACATCGTGGCCATCGATGGCACGGACCTGGTCGTGGTCGAGGTCAAGACCCGCCGCAGCAGCGCGAAGGGATCCGCGCTCGACGCTGTCACCCCGGCGAAGCTGGCGCGACTGCGCGTGCTTGCCGTGCAGTGGCTCGCATCGCGTCCCGCAGAGCCCGCACCGCAGAGGTTCCGAGCGATCCGGGTCGATGTCGTGGCCATCATGCGCCCGCTGACCGGGCCCACAGTGATCAACCATGTGCGCGGTGTCGAGTGACGGCGCGCACTCACGGAGTCGTGGTGCTCGGCGTGGAGGGCCATGTGGTGGACGTTGAGGTCCACATCGCCCCTGGGCTTGTCGGCACCACGATCGTCGGGCTTCCCGACACCGCGGTGGGAGAGTCTCGCGACCGCGCGAAGGCTGCGGTGCAGAACAGCGGCTGCCGCTGGCCGGACATGAAGGTGACCGTCGGGCTCTCGCCGGCCGCGCTGCACAAACGCGGCCCGATGCTCGACCTCGCCATC
>JAGWWW010000032.1 GCA_018970205.1 Actinomycetales bacterium | reverse complement strand
TTGAGGTGGCCAGGGGCGGGGTCGAACCGCCGACCTTCCGATTTTCAGTCGGACGCTCGTACCAACTGAGCTACCTGGCCGTGGGTTGAAGTCAAACGCCACCGGCGTGAACCGATGGCGCTCTTCTCCCGCGACCCCGACCGGGCTCGAACCGGCGACCTCCGCCGTGACAGGGCGGCGCGCTAACCAACTGCGCTACGGGGCCTTGCTTGGTGATGCTGTGTCCTGCTGGTGAGGCTTGCGCCCGGTTTCCCGGTTCCTTACCGCACCCCCAACGGGATTCGAACCCGTGCCGCCGCCGTGAAAGGGCGGTGTCCTAGGCCGCTAGACGATGGGGGCCTGGAAGAGCCCCTCGACGAGCGTTCCCGTCGGGGGACCCAAGCATACGGGAGCCCGATTGCGCCCACCGACGCAGGTGCCCGCGCGGGTGCAGACATGGGTGAACACCGCGCCAGCAGGTGCCCAGTCCAGCCAGCCGGACCTTCGCGAGTGCCCCGGGTGTGCTCCCGCGATGGTCGCCAGTCGTGCTGCGAACCCCGCGGCCGTCGCGACCCGCGCTTCTCACCCGGCGAGCAACCCACGGTCGCAACCGGGCCGAGCGGACATGCGTCTAGCGCAGCGTCGCCAGCAGCGCCTTCATCTCGTCAATCTCCGATGTCTGTGAGGACGTAATCCAGTTCGCGAGGTCGGAAACTTCCGTGTTCGCGGACTCGCGGGCCTGTGCCGCCATGTCGATCGCCCCTTGGTGGTGCGCGATCATGCCGGTGAGGAACAGCCGGTCGAAGGCCGCGCCTTTAGCTGACTTGAGTTTCGCTAACTCCTGCTGGCTGAGCATGCCCGCCATCGGCGCGTCATCCATCGCCGAGTGCATGTCGCCCATACCCGAGGTGTCAACCCAGCGTTGCATCTTTTCAATCTCAGGCTGCTGTGCTGCTTTGATGCGCGCGGCGAGGCCCTTCACCCGGTCGTCACCGGCGCGGGTGAGAGCGAGGTCTGCCATGACAATCGCCTGCTCGTGGTGGGGGATCATCATCTCCGCGAACATGATGTCCGCATGGCTGAACTCTGCCGTGGCGTCGGTTGAACCCTCGCTGGCGGTGGAGTGCTCGCTCCCGTGAGCCGGGGTGTAGGTCACCCGGTCTTGTCCGCACCCGGACGCCGCCAATGCCCCCGCGATAAGGACAGGGACCAGCAGTCTCCGCGCTGCAGTGGAGCCAAAGAATTCTCGGATGGGCATGTGGACAGCGTAAAACGCGACCGTCACCGGTGCATGTCGGCGCAGCTGGGGTCTCACAGGTACGAGCATGCGCGGACGGGCCCGCAACCGCCGCGCGCGGTGGACCGGCGTGGGCTGGCGCGAAGATGCGGGCGCACTGCGCGTGAGGAACACAAGGCACGCGGCGTGAGAGCGGCCCTGCTTACTCCTGCACTATCGCGGCGGCGGGTACCACTCAGTGGCGACCACCATGCCGAGGTCTTCGGCCCTGCGATGCACCACCAGCACGCCGCCTTTGGAGAACGCCCTCGGCGCCTGCCCAAAGTGAGAGACCAGCCAGTCCACCTGTTCACCGTGCGTACACAGCGCGGCCGGCTCTCGCGTGTCCGCCAGGGTTGCGAGCACCTGCTCGAAGCCGTCGCTGCCGATGTCCGCCCCGTCCTGCACCCACGGGCTCTCCTGCCAGGCCGCGAACGCACGCAACCCTGCCACGGTCTGCGTGCACCGAGCCGCGGGCGAGGTGATGACATGACGCACGCCGTACGCCCGTGCGATCGCCGCCACTGCCGGGACGGCACGCAGCCCGCGCTCGCTCAAGGGTCGCTCGCTGTCCGCTCGGCCGGCCGCCAACCAGGTGTCGCGGTCGCCAGCGTGGGCGTGCCGGACCAGCAGTAGCGGCACGGTGTCAGGGGCCGCACACGCCTCGTCGACGAGCGCACGATCATGCTCGTATGTCAGGAGGGCCTTCACGGACTCAGGCGCGAGCCAGCGCAACTCGTCCGCCTCAGCATTCGGCGTGAACGCCCCCGCGACGGTGTTGCTGCGCCAGTAATGCACGGTCTTCGGCGCGTCGCCGACGTTGTAGTGCTGGCTGCTCAGCGGCACCCCGAGAGTCACTGCCAAGCCGGTCTCCTCGGCAACTTCGCGCACGGCCGTCTGTGGGAGCGACTCACCGGGGTCGACTTTGCCCTTGGGAAGCGTCCAGTCCTGCCGATGCGGCCGATGGATGACTGCGACCTCGTGGCCGCCTTGCCCAGCCTTGCGCAACAGCACCACGCCGGCGGCCTTGATCGTCTCGGTCACGCCGGCGAACCTACCTGCCACACGCCGGTGCGAACCTGTTGAGATGCCACGGCGCGTGAGTCTGTTGGCTGATGTCCACGACCAACACGGAAACCGCGGCGTTCCCGGGCTGCGGCACTTGCGCTTGCCTCAGCGCAGGGAGATGGTGAGTTCCTGCAGGTCCGACAGCGGCGTCCCGTCGGCGCCAGCCACGCGCCGGGTCCAGACGCCGACCTCGTCGAGCCACCAGGCGGCGACACTCTCCGAGAAAGCGCGGTCGAGGTACGCCTGCATGCGCCGGATGTGCCCGGCGTTCTTGATCCGCACCAGCACCTCGACGCGGCGGTCGAGGTTGCGGTGCATGACGTCGGCCGACCCGATCCAGACCTGCGGCTCGCCGTCGTTGAGGAACTCGAAGACCCGGCTGTGCTCGAGGAATCTCCCGAGTACCGAGCGCACCCGGATGTTCTCGCTCACTCCGGGGACACCCGGGCGCAACGCGCAGATTCCGCGCACCATCAGCTCGACGTGCACCCCGGCCTGCGACGCGCGGTAGAGGGCGTCGATGACCTCCTCGTCGACGATGGCGTTGCACTTGAGCCGGATGCGGGCGCGCTTACCCGCCCTCGCGTTCGCAGCCTCGTGTTCAATCGCGGCGACGAGCCCGCTGCGGACCGAGTGCGGGGAGACGAGCAGGTTCGCGTACTGCCGCTGGGCGGAGTAGCCAGAGAGGTAGTTGAAGAGGTTCGCGACGTCTTCGCCGATGCTCGCGCTCGCGGTGAGCAGGCCGAAGTCCTCGTAGACGCGGGCGGTGCGCGGGTGGTAGTTGCCGGTGCCGATGTGGCAGTAGCGGCGAAGCGCGTCGCCGTCGTCGCGCACCACCATTGAGAGCTTGCAGTGCGTCTTGAGCCCGACCACGCCGTAGACGACGTGCACCCCCGCCTCCTCGAGCTTTCGCGCCCAGAGGATGTTGTTCTCCTCGTCGAAGCGCGCCTTGATCTCGACGATGGCGAGCACCTGCTTGCCGTTCTCGGCTGCCTCGATGAGTGCGTCGACGATGGGGGAGTCGCCCGAGGTGCGGTACAAGGTCTGCTTGATGGCGAGCACGTGCGGGTCTTGAGCCGCCTGCTCGAGGAAGCGCTGCACGCTGGTTGAGAAGGAGTGGTAGGGGTGGTGCAGCAGGATGTCGCGCTCACGCATCACGTCGAGCACGTCGATGGGTGAGGAGGTCTCCTGCTCGGAGAGCTCGCGGCTGGTGCGCGGGACGAACCGCGGGTACTTCAAGTCGTCCCGCTCAAGAGCGACTACGTCGTTCAGCGCCCGCAAGTCCAGCGGGGCCGGCAGGCGGAAGACCTCCCGCTCGTTCACGCCCACCTCGCCGGTGATGAGTTCAAGCATGTGGTCGCCGATGGTGTCGACCACTTCGAGGCGAACCGGCGGGCCGAACCGCCGGCGGGTGAGTTCACGCTCGAGAGCGTCGAGGAGGTTCTCCGCCTCGTCCTCCTCGACCTCGAGGTCCTCATTCCGGGTGACTCGGAAAGTCTGGTGCTCGACGATCTCCATGCCGGCGAACAGGTCGGACAAGTGGGCCGCGATGAGCTCCTCCAGCGGCAGGAACCGCTGACCGTCCAACAGCACGAAGCGCGGTAGCAGCGGCGGCACCTTGACGCGCGCGAACATCTCCGTCTCCGTCTCGGGGTTGCGCACGAGCACCGCGAGGTTCAGCGACAGCCCCGAGATGTAAGGGAAGGGGTGGCTCGGATCCACGGCCAGGGGCGTCAGCACCGGGAACACCCGGGTCCGGAAGAACCGAGAGACGTCCGCTCGCTCGGAGTCGGAGATTTGCGACCAGGTGAGGACCTCGATCTCCTCCTCGCGCAGAGCCGGCAGCAGCGTGTCTCGGTACCACGCCGCCTGCCGCTCTTGCAGCCGGTGCGCTGCCTCGAGCACCTGTGCGTGCAACTGCCGCGGCAGCAGCCCGCTCGCCGCGCGGACGGCGATGCCTGTGGCGATGCGGCGGCGAAGGCCCGCGACGCGCACCATGAAGAACTCGTCGAGGTTGCTCGTCACGATGGCGCAGAACCGCGCGCGCTCGAGCAACGGCACCCCCGGGTCCTCGGCGAGTTCCATGACCCGCTCGTTGAACTGAATCCAGGAAAGCTCCCGGTCGAGGAACCGGTCCTTGGGCAGCGTGGTCGTGCCGGAAGGGGTGTCCGCGGTGGGGGGATTAGGGATCACGGGGGCGGTCGTGACGTCAGCCGCGGCGGCCCAAACAGAGTCAGCCATTAGCGAGCCTCCCGGTTCCACGCGCCGAAGTGTGCGCTTCAAGGGTAGACGCACGGTTACGTACGCATGACGGCAGGCGTAATTCCTCCCGTGAAGCCGGCGGGCAGCGACGCCGCCTGCCACCGGCGGCGCGGTAGGTTGCCCGCGTGCGTTTCGCCGTGCTCGATGTTGGCTCCAACACCGTGAACCTGCTGGTGGTCGACGCACACCGGGGTTCAGCGCCGGTCCCGGTCCACAGCGAGCGGATGGACCTGCGCCTTTCTGAGCACATCACCCGCGATGGGCGCATCGGCAAGCGCGCTGCCGACGGGTTGGTTCGCGTCGTTCGCACCGCGTCGGAGCGGGCGAGGGAGCTCGGCAGCGATGAGTTCCTCGCTTTCGCGACCTCGGCGATCCGGGAGGCGGCCAACGGCGGCGACATCATCGCGCAGGTGCGCGCGCAGACCGATGTGAGACTGACGGTCCTCCCCGGGCGCGACGAAGCGGAGCTGACCTTCCTCGCGGTCAGGCGCTGGTACGGCTGGTCCAGCGGACGGCTGCTGGTGGTGGACATCGGCGGCGGGTCGGTGGAACTGGCCGTCGGCACGGGCGAGCAGCCCGAGCACGCCGTCTCAGTGCCCCTCGGCGCCGGTCGCATGTTCCGGGAGTTCCTGCAGGACGACCCACCGCGCGGCTCCCAGGTGCGCGAGCTCAGAGCGCATGTGCGGGGGGCTTTGCAGGCCGTCGCGCAGGCGTACGCAGTCGGCGAAGTCGGCCACGCAGTCGGCACGAGCAAGACCTTCCGACAACTCGCCCGTCTCGCCGCCCGCACCTCGCGACGCGGCCATGACGCCGATGAGCGGGTGCTGCAGGTCGAGGACCTCGACGAGTTGTGCGACCGGCTCATCAAGATGGGCCTCGCGGAGCGTGCCCAACTTCCTGGCATCAGTGAGTCGCGCGCCCCGCAACTCGCAGCGGGCAGCCTGGTCGCGTTGGAGATCATGCGGGCGCTGGATATCGAGCAGATCGAGGTCTGCCCGTGGGCGTTGCGCGAGGGCATCATCCTGCGGCGGTTGGACACCCTCACCGGCTGAGCCGCGGCTGTGCTGATGTCGGGTTGGCTGCCTGAGTCGTGCCGGGACTGTGCTGCTGTGCGAGGCGACTGCCTCAGCCGCGGTGAGCGTGGATGAACCGGCGGGCGCGGCGGCGTTGGTGGTGGTGCGCGCGGCTGATGGTCACGGGTTGGTGCGGACGGGACGCCTGGCGACGAGCGAGACGGCCTCGTAATCCCGGCGCCCCGATGCCCTCGGGCCCGCCGCCCGCCTCACCAATTGCGCCACCTGCGCCGACGATGAACAGCCGCTTGCCGAGTTCCACGAGCAGCAGATACGCCGCGACGAGCGCGGCCAGGGAAGCCGCGACGCGCCAGGGGAGCCCTTGGAATCCCAGCCATTTCGCTGCCGGAGACCACAGCAAAGCCGCGCCCGCAACCACCGCGGCGACTGCCGAGATGGTGAGGGTCGTGCTGGCGCGACTTCGCCAGAAGGGGCGCCGGCGCGTGCGGATGGCGAAGATGACGAGGGTCTGTGTCGCCAGGGACTCGATGAACCAGGCACTGCGGAACAGCGGTGGCTGCGCGTCGAAGCCCCGCAGCATCAGAGCGAACGTGGAGAAGTCGAAGACTGAGGAGATGAGGCCGAAGAAGAGCATGTAGCGGCGGATCATCCCGAGGTCCCAGTGCGAGGGTCGGCGCAGTTGCTCGGGGTCCACGAGGTCGGTGGAGATGGCAAGCTGGCTGGCGTCGTAGAGCAGGTTGTTCAGCAGGATCTGTGAGGGGAGCATCGGCAGGAACGGCAGGAACGCTGATGCTCCCGCGGCGGAGAACATGTTGCCGAAGTTGCTCGAGGAGCCCATCGCCACGTATTTGATGGTGTTCGCGAACACCCGCCGTCCTTCGACGATTCCGTCGGCGAGGACATGCAGGTCTTTCTCCACGAGCACGACGTCGGCTGCGTCTTTGGCCACGTCGGTGGCGGTGTCGACGCTGATGCCCACATCCGCCTCGTGCAGGGCGAGTGCGTCGTTTACCCCGTCGCCGAGGAACGCGACGTCGGCGCCAAGTGAGCGCTGCACGCGCACGATGCGCTGTTTCTGCTCAGGGGAGACGCGCGCGAAGACGCTCGTGGTGCGCAGTGCGCGTGCGAGTCCGTCGTCGTCCATCGCATCGAGGTCGGCGGCGGTGACGACCGTGCTGGACTCGATGCCGACCTGCGCGCACACCTGCTGCGCCACGACCGGGTTGTCTCCGGTAATGACTTTCACGTCCACATTGAGCGCATGCAGGCGCGCAACCGCGTCCGCCACGGCGACCTTGGGCACGTCGCGGTAGATGAGCAGGCCGTTGAACTGCAGCCGCGACTCCGCCGCGAAGTCGAGCACCTCGCCGCTGGCGAAGGGCCGCTCGGCTAGGGCGATGACCCGCGCGCCACGCGCGAACTGCTGCTCCACGACCTGCTGCACATCAGCGGGAGGGTTGGTGCATGCAGCGAGCACCGACTCCGGCGCGCCCTTGACCAGCAGCCGCGACGCTGTGGCGAGCGGGTTCGCGGGGTCGGTGAAGTCAACGACGACAGACGAGCGCCGGCGATCGTGATCGAATGGCAGCGTTGCGCGCACGGTGTGGCCGGTGAGCGTGGTGGCGGTGCTGCCGCGGGCGGCCCACAGGGCCGCGTCGAGTGCGGAATGGCCGGCTTGTAGTCGTGTGTGGGACTGCGCGGACGCCGTGGCGAGCAGGCCGAGCCGCGCGACGGACTCACTCGGCGCGCCGCGGGCACCGAGCGCCTGCTCGAAGGTGAGCTCGCCGGCGGTCAGGGTGCCGGTCTTGTCTGTGAACAGCACCTGCACATCGCCGAGGTCCTCGATGCAGATGAGGCGCTTGACGATGACCTTGCGCTCGGCGAGTTGCCGAGCCCCGCGGCTCAGGCTGATGGTGACCACTGCCGGCAGCATCTCCGGAGTGATGCCGACGGCGATGGCCAGGGAGAACAGCACCGCGTCTATCACCGGCCGATGCAGCAGCAGGCTTGCGAGGAACACGAACCCGCTGAGCATCCCCGCCAGGGTCAGCAACAGCGCGGAGAAGCGCTGCAAGCCGAGTTGGAAGCCGGTCATCGGCTGTTCCAGCCCCAGGCTCAGCGCGAGCCGGCCGAAGTGCGCGCGCGGACCGGTGGCGACCACGACGCCCACACCCGTGCCGGCCGTGACGACAGTTCCCATGAACGCGCAGTTGCCGTGGTCTGCCACGCTCGTTGGCGCGTGCGGGAGCGTGTCGGCTGACTTCGCGGCGGGCACGGACTCGCCGGTGAGCACGCTCTCGTTGCACTCAAGGCCGGTGGCTTGCAGTAGCCGCAGGTCGGCTGGCACGACGCCACCGAGGTCGATGTCGACGATGTCGCCGGGCACGAGCCCGGTGATGGGGATGCGCAATTCCTGGCCGGCGCGCGTGACGGTGCAGGTGTCCTGCACGCGGGCGTGCAGGTCTGCGGCGGCCCGCTCGGCGCGATAGTCATTGAAGAAGCCGAGGCCGGCGGAGAGCACGAGGATGGCCGCGATGATTCCGGCGTTCACAGCCTCGCCGAGGATCGCCGCAGTGACGCAGGTCGCAGCGAGCAGCAGCAACAGCGGTGAAGCGAACTGCCGCAGCAACACGCGCGGCCAGCGGACTGTGTAGGCGTGGACGATGTTCGCCCCCGTGGCCGCGGTGCGGCGGGCGACCTCAGTCGGGCTGAGCCCGTCGAGGCTGGTGTGAAGTGCAGCGAGGAGTTCCTCGGCGGGCGTGGCCGCTGCTGCCGCGAGGTCGGGGCCGGGTTCGGGGGCTGGCGCGCGCGCAGCCCGGCGAGGTCGTCGTCTCATCTCAGGGAAATCCAAACCTCGCGCGGACCGCGGGCGTATGGGAATCCGGGAGGATTGGCTCTTATGGGAGCAGCAGTGAGCCGTCGTCGCGGTTGGGTCGCGGTCCTGCGCACGGCCTTGATGCGGGGCGTGGCGCCGGTGCGCGATGCCGGGCCGCTGCCCGGCGCCGCCGGGGTTCGCGGCGGGCATCGCAGTGTGCGAGCCGCAGTTGCGGCACTCACCCTGCTCCTCATAGCCGTGGCCGGCGGCCTCGCCACGGCCGGCAGCGGCACCCCGGCTGCCGCGCAGTCGCTCACACGCGCCCCGGCAGCCCCGACCTACCCAGACTGGTTCCGCGACGCCACCATCTACGAGGTCAACATCCGGCAATTCACGAAGGCCGGCACGTTCAAGGCGTTTCAGGCGCACCTGCCGCGGCTGAAAACACTGGGTGTGAAGGTGCTGTGGCTTATGCCCATCCACCCCATCGGCGAGCAGAAGCGCCTGGGCACACTCGGCTCGTATTACTCCGTGCGTGACTACACGAAAGTCAACCCAGAGTTCGGCACTGCGAAGGACTTCAAGGCGCTCGTTGCCGCCGCGCACAAGCAGGGGTTCAAGGTCATCCTCGACTGGGTCGCCAACCACACAGCCTGGGACAACCCGTGGGTGAGCGCGCACCCCGACTGGTACACGCAGAACAACAACGGCGAGATCATCAGCCCCGCCGGCACCGGTTGGTCAGATGTCGCCGACCTGGACTACTCCTCGGCGGGCCTGCGAGCCGCGATGACCGATGCCTTGAAGGTGTGGGTGCGTGATTACGACGTCGACGGCTTCCGCTGCGACGTGGCCGGCATGGTGCCGACGGATTTCTGGGAGCAGGCGGTCGCGAAACTGCGCGCCATCAAGCCGGTGCTGATGCTCGCGGAGAACCAGTCGAACGCCGACCTCCTCGACAACGCGTTCCTGTTGAACTACAACTGGTCGCTGCTCGCGGAGCTGCGCAACATCGGCGTGGGTTGGGTGGACAACTCCCGCATCCGGGACTTGATCGCGCAGCAGGCGGACGAGTCGGCATACCCGGGAGGCTCGATGCCGATGAACTTCGTGACCAACCACGACGAGAACTCGTGGAACGGCACGGAGTACGAGGAGCTCGGTGCGGCTGTGCCGCCGTTGACGGTGATGACATTCACCCTGCCCGGCGCCCCGATGGTCTACACCGGCCAGGAGATCGCCTTGAAGAAGCGCTTGAAGTTCTTCGACAAGGACGAGGTCGTCTGGCCGGCCAAACCGGCGGACGTCGCCATCGGCCAACTCATCACCAAACTCACGGCCGTGAAGAAGGCCAACCCGGCGCTGTTCAACGGCGATGCCGGCGGTTCCCTGCGGTGGTTAGGCAACGGTGATGTCAGCGAGGTGTTCACTTACGCGCGGGTGCTCGGCTCGAGCCGGGTGGTGGTGATGCTCAACCCGTCAGACACCGCGCAGAAGGTGACGGTGAGCCTTGGGACGCTGGCGGGGAAGTACAAGCGCATGAGCGACGGCAAGAGCGTCACGCTCGCGGCCAAGGCGAGTTATTCGCTGCCGGCCTACGGCTGGCAGGTCTACACGACCAAGTGAGCGCGCTGCTTAGGCTGTGGTTGCCGGACAGGTCCCCGCAGTGAGGGCCGCAGTTAGCGACTTCGTGTGTGACGCACGTTGCGCGGTGGGCTCAAAGGTAATCGGGGGCCGCCGATGCCGCTTCGTCGGTTACTGCCAGGGTCAGCAGCGGCGGTTGCGTGGTGCTCAGGTTCCCCGCTTAGGACGGTGCACGCTCGCGTAGAGTGCGCATGTCGGGTCGCTAGCTCAATGGTAGAGCTGCGGACTTTTAATCCGTAGGTTCGGGGTTCGAGCCCCCGGCGACCCACTCCCATCACGCGCCCTCAATGGGGGTCAGGTTTCCACATCGCGTCCTTCATTCGCCGCAAACCCGAATGCACCACTCCTACCCTCTGTGCTCACCTGCGCTCGGAGGGCGAACACGTTGAGCCGGCACATGTACATCGACGAGAGCAAGCGCGATGGCTACCTCATGGTCGGGGTAGTCATCGACTCTGCCAGAGTGGCAGAAGCGAGGCGGAAAGTGAAGCATCTGCTTCTGCCCGGCCAGGAGCGTATTCATTTCAAGTCTGAAAGAGATCGCCGTCGAAAGGCACTGCTGACCGCTTTCGCCTCGTTTGCGGATTCGGCAATAGTCGCAGCGAGCCCTTGCGATGGTGGCGTCAGGCAAGCGCGTCGCAGGTGCTTGGAGCGTCTCGCGCTTTATGCCGCGGAAACTGGGATCCGGCGCATCACGATTGAGCGAGAAGACTCGCTTTACGAAGCTGACAAAGTGGCGCTGCACGCTGTGCTGGGGAGGCATGGCAGCATCGCATTTCAAGGTATCTATCTGTGGGAACGAGCGCTCCACGAACCACTCCTGTGGACAGCTGACGGAGTTGCATGGGCGTACTCAAAGGGGGGCGCTTGGCGGCGTCAGACGACCGACCTGTTTGATTTGCGCAGTCTTCCGTAGAAAAGCCGCGAGCCCGGCTCACCGACCGTCCGGAAGGCTACCGAGCTCACTTCGCGGGGCTATTGCCCGTTGCGAGTCAAAGCGTACACCAAAGTTGGGGTGCGATGGTCCCTTCCCTGTCTACCGCAGTTTTCCGCAGAAGTGACGCGAGCCCGGCACCCCACTGTGTGGAGGGGCGCCGGGCGCGCGTCGCGAGGTCCGACTGCGTCAGCTCACTGACACGGCCTTGGTGGTTGTGTAACCGCCGATGGCGACGCTGACCTGGTAGGTCCCCTTCGCCACCGCGATGCTCGCGGTCTGGGACTTCGACGTCACCGCGATGCTCGTGGAACCGCTGGCCGCGCCCGTGTAGGAGATCACGGCCGTGGACCCGGAAGCGTTGGCCATCACCACCTTGATGATGCCGCGGCTCGCGGAGATCGCTGCGGTCGGTGGCGGTGGCACCTTCAGCCACTTCACTGCGGCGCTGGCGCTCAACATGCTCCCCTTGGAGCTCTTGGTCGAGCCCTTCACGGTGAACGACTTGTCGGTCAGCGAGGCGCTCGAACTCACCGCGGCGCTGGCACGGCCGAGCACATCTGTCAGCGCGGTGGACGCTGCGAGCGTGCCCCAGCCGGTGGCGCTGAACGTGACGCTCTTGCCTTGGCAGGGTTTGCCTGCGGAGTCGACGACAGTGAACACCAGCGTGGTGCTGCCGCCTGAGATGACACTGGGTGCTGTTGATTGCCCGATGATCTTCGCCGTGGAGCAGGGGGGGATGACAGCGTCGCGCGCGATGACCGTGACGGCGCTGGAGGCGTAGCCGCCGGCCCCGCTGATCTGGTAGCGGAAGAAGCGCTCGGCCGCTGCGCCGCTGACGTTCACCGAGAACGTCGCCGAGCCCGCTGCGTCGAGTTGGATGTAGCAGCCGTGGCCGGGCGCGGGGCCAGGGTCGCAGCTGGTGCTGGAGTTAGCGGTGCCGGCGGGCACGGTGACGCTCAGCCCGTCGGAGAAGTCGAAGAACTGCACGTGCACGAACTTCCCGGAGTAGTCCGCAATCGAGGTGTAGCGGAACACCAGGCTCGTCGTGGACGTCGGCATCAGTACTGAGCCGGCGCCGCTGTCGTCATAGGTGACCGGCACCTTCACTCCCGCGGCGTCAAACGACAAGCGCGAGGCGCTCGCGCAGATGCGGTTGCGGTCTGCGCACAGGTCCGCGGTCTCGGCCCCGTTCGGGTGCGCGGAGTACACCGCGGTGACGAACCCGGAGGTGAAGCCGGCGGGCCCGCTGATCTGGTACTTGAACAGGCGGCCGACCTGCGCGCCGCTGACCGTCACGGTGAAACTGGCGTTGCCGGAGGCGTCCACGTTGATGTAGCAGGTGTTCGTGGCGGCCTCGCCCGCGCGGCAGGCGCGGCTGCCCGCCGGGTCGCCGGTTGCCAGAGCGAGCGTCAGGCCCGCGCTGAGGTCGAAGAACTGCACGATCAGGCCTTTGCCCGCGTTGGCGGACTGAGACGTGAACGTGAAGGCCAGGTTCGTCGAGGTTGCCGCGAGCAACGCCTGGCCGGAAGCGATTGCTGTGGGCTGACCCGCGCCCGTGACGCTGAGCGCGAGTTGGCTGATGGGCGGGCACAGCGACGAGGCGTCGCCGAAGTTCGCGCAGGACTGGCTGCCGGCTCCGCCTCCGCCGCCTCCTCCACCACCGGGTGCGACGCCGGTGCCGCCACCGGTGCCCGAGGTGACGATGTGGGGCCAGAAGCGGTCGACATGCTCCACCGCAGCGCCGATGCTGGGGTAGAACCCGCCTTTGAGCTCCTTGCCGTTGCTGCTCGCCGACCACTCGTTCAGCACCGCGCGGGCGGACTCGGATTGCGCGTCGCTGTTCTCGTTCTTCACGATGAAGGTGACGTGGCCCTGGCTGTCGCTGGTGCCGGTGAGCTGCTGCATGTAGCCGGTGTCCGCCGCGGCGGCGAGCGCCGAGCCGTTCGCCTGCGTCCAGATGGCGGTCTCACCGCCGCCCTTGTTGTTCACCTTCAGCGTGACCGGGGTGTTGGCCACGGCTGCGCCGGCGCCGTCGGTGACCACATACTCCAGAGTCAGCGTTGAGCCGGCCTTGACGTATTTCATGAACGCAGGAGAGGCGGGGTCGGGCTGGTACCACGACGACACGTCCGCTGCGTCGAGGCTGGTGTTCTTCTGCGACGGCAGCAGCCTGATGTTCGCGGTCGCCGGGACGGCCGCGCCCGCGGGCGGGGCCTGGAGCGCGCCGACCCCGACCAGCAGCGCGGTGGCTGCGAGGCGGGCGGTGAGGCGCCCGGCCGCGAGGCGCCTGGCGCGGGAGGCCTGGGAATTACGAAGGGTGAGGACGGCAAGGGGTGTGCGGGCCATGAGGGTTCCTTCGAAGTTGAGGAACGGCTAGCCACGGTGCCAGCGTGGGGTTGAAGTCCCAGTGAGTCGGGGCTGACGGGCTAAGGCACGGCACGAAAGCGCTTTCACGGAGGGTAGACCCCAGAGGACAGGGCTACAAGGCTTTAGGGATGCGGGTTTTGGGGGTGCGGCCGAGTGACGTGGGTAGGACGGCGCGAGCAGTTGGGAGAGGCGCCCGATAGATCGGGGCAGGCGGTGCATCCAGTCCGGTCTGTCAGTCAGCAGACCTGGCCGCTACGGCCGTTTGCAAGACGGAAGTGTGAGCGTGCGCGGCAGCCCTGCGGTCAACTGGCTTTGAACACCGTGTCCATGTGCCATGTCAGGAACTCGCCGTTGGGGCGTTCTGTACGCGCCTGTGGCAGAACGATGGGTTGGCCAGCGGCGTCGTAAAACTCCTGTCCGTTGCCGAACTCGGATTTCAATCGAGGGCTGACATGAAGTCGTAGATCAGGCGACACACCTAGGTAGCCACGGTCGAAGAGGGTGTGCACATCGCTGCGCAGCAGGAGCCCGTTGTCGACGCGGTGCTTACCGCCTTCGCTCACGGGCAGGATGTGCGCAGCCTGCAGCGTCGGACGAATTTTGTGTTTGGTGATGGCGCATTGTCCGGCGTAGGCGTCCATGATTCGAGCTTGAAATGAGCCTTGGCCAAGTCGGGGCCGAATGAGTGTAGGCGTTCCTTGCATGTCGCCGTGATGAACCCATGGACCGCCGCCCTCGGCCTCGAGCGCATTGTTGGTGGCTCGCTCCAAGACGGAACTGAAAAGGGTCAAAGCCTCGGAATCGCTGTCAAGGTCGTAGCCGCGTCCTTGGACGATATTCGGGGCAAAAGCATGTGGCGCAGGGAAAGCCTCATCAGGAGACAGCCATACGGGTTGGTTGAGAAGGATGCACCCGATGCGTGGATCCGGGTCTGTCGACTGCGACCGACGGTATCGGTTGATACGGGCAAGCATCTCAGGCAGCGATGCAGCGCCGTTGCCTTCGCCGAAGAAAGCCCAGGCCTCTGACACAGTGAGGGAAGAGAACCCCTGGAAGAACGCGCCTCCGATGATTCGGTTGCCAGGCACGGCGGAGCTACGTGTGCGCATGTGGGTCTTGAAGAGGAAGGGCTCGCCGGGTTTGAGCACTCGGAACTGTCGGTCACCACTGGGCTGCCAGAAGTTGATTTCATCGAGTTCAGGACGAGCACTGAGGTGCAGCGCCCAGTCTGCGTCGGTGATGCCGACGTACCCCCGCATAGCCGCATCTTGCCGATGCGCGCGCGACCCTTCAAGAGGCTGGTTGTCGTTTTGTCCTTTCGCGTCCGTGCTGGGCACTCTCCTGGGCCGCCGGCATCACAGCAGCGAAGCAATTCCCGATGCCAGTTTCGCGGCGGTGGCGCAGGCCTCTTCCAGGGGCATCCCGGACCGCTTGACGGTGACCGACTGGCTGGCGCGGCGGTATGTCAGATGAAAGTCCCAGACGGGCACACCGTCGCTCATGGCGGCGGTGTTCATCATCCGCTCCGAGACCTGGCTCTGCGCCTGTTCAAGGCTGTTCCATGTCAACTCGTATCCATCGGCTGGGCGTGCCTGGGGGAACAGGGCCACGGTCACACTCTCGTCTGAAACGTCGGCCGGCGCCGCTATCTCATCGACTGCCAAATCGAGGTCCCCTCTGGACGAGTTCGGTGTGCGTGCGCCAATCGGTGCGAATCGGCTGAAGTCCTCGTGCGGCTGAGAGGACAAGGAAGTCACACGAGACTGCCATTCGCGGCTGCTCTGGACATCCTCGGCGAGGAGCCGCGGCTCGGGCCAGAGGTAGCGGCTGACACGATGCCGCAGCCTGAAGCGCATCGGGCTGCTGCCGTCGTCCACGGCGAACATCACGGGGACGTAAACCCCTGCGTCTGGCTCGTGTCGCAACCGCATCATCAACTCGGCGGCGTCAGTCGTCGCGAGGAAGAGACGCCAGGAGTTCTGATACGTCCGAGTCGTCGCGGAGGTAGAGGCGCTCATCGGGCGGCGAGACTCCGCGGACCGTGCCGTTGCCAGGGAATCCACGATGCGCGCGTACAGGTGTGAGACCTCCTGGCTCCACGACTGGAAATCCGAGACACCTTCAATCGGTGCTTCCGCGAGCGCACGCGCGCGCTCCGCGAACATCTCGACTAGGTGGCCGGCGCTTTCTGAACCGGCTCCGGCGAGGAACTGCTCCCGCAGCCAGTCGGGCGACAGACAATTGAGAATTGAACGTGCCTGTGAGTGGACGTTGCGACGCCGCTGACGCGTGGTCATGCTGCGGGTGATGCGTGGCTCATCGGCATCGAACATCGCCATCGCTCGAGAAAGCCGCTCTCGCGAAGTGTCGTCAAGCAGCCCGATCCACTCGTCCCGGGAACTGCGGTACTCGTAGACACCGCGCTGAAGACGGGTGCGCAGCTCCCGCACGCCGGGGCTGCGGCTCATCCAGTCAGTGAGCCCTTCAACCAGTTCCGGCTGGGGCGCATCAAACCCGGCGACCGTCAAGAGGTGCCGGGCTGTCCCCTCAAGGGATTGACGCAGTACGCGCGTCGCCTCAGCGTCAAGGTCGCGGGTGAGTTGGCGTAGGACCTCTGCGCACTCGCCGCCGGTGACGGGCATGGCCACTCCTCAGGGCAAAAAATTTTGAACCGGATAACAAACGTAGTAACCATAGCCGTCCGGCCGTGATTCCTTGGGAATAGGCCGCACGGAGTTACGGTTTGTGCGGCAAGAAAGATAATTTGTACCCCGGTATTGACACTATCCAAAGTATCCTGTAGTATCCGCAGTAATCGCAGGAAACAATCTCGGCGACTAGATGAAGGAGACCTTATGAGCACACCCGCCACGCCAGCCCCGAACCGGGGCAAGCAGGCGCCCGGCAAGCGGACCTCCCACGCAAGCCCGCGCCGGAACGCACGACTGGCCAAGACCAGGAACTACAGCCCCCGGGAGCGCGCTCTTGTTCCCGCCGTGGCTGGCCAAACCTGCCCCTCCGGCAAGCGCCAGTACGCGGACCGCAGCGCGGCCAACCGGGCGCTGGCATCGATCGCGGCCCAGCGCGAGCAGGACCTGCGCCAGACCGGCATGACCACCCGCCTCGAGAACCGGTCGTACCGCTGCCACCTCTGCCCGTGGTTGCACCTGACCTCCACGGCCGAGATGTGGTTCGCAGTCGAGGTCGACGCTGACCTCTGGCAGGCCGCGCTGGCCGAGGCGGCCCAAGAGCGGCTGGTCGCAGCGGTCACCTCGCTCGACGCCACGGCAGACGAACTCGTCACGGCCACTGCACCCAGCACCAGCCAGGACGACTGGGCGGTGGCCGCGTGAGCAACACATCCGTCCGCATCACTCGCGTGGTGAGCACGTCACCGACCTCGAGTGCCAGCAAGACCAGCGAGATCAGCAAGACCGGCAACACCAGCAAGGCCAGTTCCACCAGCACCACAACAACAACCAAACACCGCTCGGTCAGCAGGCCGAGCGCCAACCTAGGGAGGCGTATGCCAACTACCACCACCGAGTCGGTCATCGAGACCGGCTTCACCCGCGGCCTCTGGTCGCAGATCCTGCCTGGTTTCTTCCAGGGAGGTACCGGCGATGACGACACCGTCGCCGACGCACGAAACCCCCGCGCGAAGGCGGAGATCACGCCGGAGCACTTCGACCTCGTCGTCACCGCGTATGCGTGGGCGCGCCCGGTCGACTGGCATGTCACCGAGCTGCGCGTCGGCTTCTATGACGCCGGCATCGAGAACATCGAGATGGACCAGTTGAAGCTGGCCGTCGTCACCGCGCACGATGCCTGGAAGTCGGGCAAGCGCGTGCTCTCGAGGTGCCAAGC
>JAGWWW010000031.1 GCA_018970205.1 Actinomycetales bacterium | reverse complement strand
TTCGGCGCCTTCGGAGTGACCGCGGCGTTCGTGCTTGCATCGTTGCGCAACGACGTGCGCTGGCTCGGCGTGCTCATCTCCGGCTTCGTGCTCATCGACGTCGGCGTCGCCGTGCTCCTGCTGTTCACCGAGGTCGCGCCGCTGGTGCCGGCGCTGCACTCCTACTGGCTGGCCATCCACGTCACCGCGGCGGTGCTCTCCACCGGCGGCTTCACCCTCGGCTCGGGCGCGTCGCTGTCCTACCTCGCGGTTGAGAGGTTCAAGCGTCGCAGTGCCGCCGGGGAGCCGGTGCGGTTCACGCGCTGGGTTGCCTCGCGCGTGCCGGATGAGTCCCGCCTGGACGCATTCGCATACCGCGTGCACGCCTTCACGTTCCCGTTGTGGACCTTCGCGGTCGTGGCCGGCGCCATCTGGGCGCAGGCGGCCTGGCACCGCTACTGGGGCTGGGACCCCAAGGAAACGTGGTCGTTCGTCATCTGGTTGGTGTACGCGGCCTATCTGCACGCTCGCGCAACTGCCGGGTGGAAGGGCGCGCGCGCTGCGTGGATCTCCGTGTGGGGGTTCATCGCGGTGCTGTTCAACTTCTTCGTCGTGAACATCCTGTTCGTCGGGCTGCACTCCTACAGCGGGTTGTGAGGTTGCGTTGATCCGCTTCTTGCTCGTCCTCGGGCTCATCGCCTTGGTCTTGATGGTCTGGTCCGGGTTCGACGTCGCCATGACCCGCACTCCGCGCACCGGCCGTAAGGGTCTCTGGCTGGCTGCGGTGTTGCTGCTGCCGATCGTCGGGCCGGTGACCTGGATCGTGCGCGGCCGTCCGCGTCGAGTCACACCGCCGCGGCCGACGCGCGGTCCCGACGACGACCCGGATTTCCTGCGCAACCTCTGATTCCTGCCTCGCGGTTTTGGTCTTGCCCTCTGCTCCACGGGCCCCGGAACGATCCCTAGCGACAAGTTCGCTACATCGCCGGGGTTTCCCTAATGTATGGCCGAGCGGCTTGCCGCGGCCAACCGCACCTGTGCCGCAAGCGATGCCACCCGCGTCGTCCGGGTAGCCGCGATGCGTCATCGCGCCGCCCCGCGCGGGTGGCCCCGGCATCGGCAGATCAGGCGATGTCCGCGCCGGCGCGGGCTGCCCCATGCGCAGCCTGCTTAGCCTCGCTGCATGCAGCCTGTGAGCCACACCCACCTCGGTGACTGCGCGGTCGTCGTCACCGCCGAAGAGGCATGGTTGATGCCGCTCGACGAGCGTCACGAGCCGGTGATGGTCGCGCTTCCCTTCGGCAGCGGTGAGCGGGATCATGTGGTGCGCTCACGCCACCAGCGCGCGCACCGCCCGTATCAATACCTGCAGGTGTTCTTCGCGGCGGTTGCGGACAGGCTGGTGGATGTCTCAGACATCGTGCTCATCGGCCACGGTCGCGGCAAGGGAAATGCTGCGCACGGGTTACGCGACCATCTCCTGCAGTACGCGCCGGACATCGCGGCGCGCATCCGCTGCGACCTCGATGTCGACCTCAGTGCGCGAACCCCGAGGCAACTACTGCTGATCGCGCGGGACGCTCTTGACCGTGAACGTCACCTGCACGCCGAGGCTGGCTGACGTTGCAGCCGCCAGCGCGTCCAGATAATCCGGACGGCTGCTGACATCGAAGGTGTGAGCGCCGGCGAACTTGTCGCGGTCGGCGAAGTCCAGCACCACGGTTCCCGCGTGTATTTCAGCCAACCGCGCGTCGAACAGCGCCAGCCATGCCGTCCGGTGTGCCCGCTCCAACTCATCGAGCACCTCGAGCCAGCGCGCGCGCAGCAGCGCCAGCGTCGCCGCCTCGTCACTCACCATGCGGTCATCACCGCGAGGGCGAGCACGATCAGTGAGAGCAGCAGCGCCAGCCGGCCGGTGCCGGCGAGCACGCGCACCAGTTCGCGGCCCGTGGCGCCGCGCAGCACCGGCCGTGCCAGCAGCAGGCCTGCAACCGCCGCAACAAGCAGCACAAGCAGCGACGCCGGCACCGACATGATCTGCGCGCAGCCTGCCGCTAGGAGCAGCGCCGCGAGCAGCATCATCACGAGGTACGCACCGCGGGCGCGGCGGTCGCCGAGCCGGGTTGCCAGCGTGCGCTTGCCGTGCTCGGTGTCGGTGGCGATGTCGCGCAGGTTGTTCACCATGAGCACTGCGGAGGCCAGCAACCCCTGCCCGCTGCCGAGCAGCCACGTCGCCGCCGTCACCGAACCGGTTTGAACGAGCTCGGTGCCGGCTGCCGCCGCAAGCCCGAAGAAGACGAAGACGAAGAGCTCGCCTAGACCCGCGTAGCCGTAGGGCCGCGAACCGCCGGTGTAGAACCACGCGGCCGGGATGGCGGCCGCGCCGATGCCGACGACGGCCCAGTGGCCGCTGGCTGCGGCAACGGTCAATCCGACAACTGCGGCCAGCGCCAGGCATGTCAGCGCCGCGCCCTTGACTGCAGCGGGCGCGGCAAGTCCTTGCCCCACGAGTCTCACCGGGCCGCCGGTGCGCGCCCGGTCGCGGTCCGTGCCGCGGATGCCGTCGGAGTAGTCGTTGGCGTAGTTCACGCCGATCTGAAGCAACAGCGCAACCACCGCTGCGCCGCCGGCGAAGACCCAAGCCGCGTGGCCCCGCACAACCGGCCCCGCGCACGCAGTGATGACCGGTGCGACAGCCAGCGGCAGCGTCCGCGGCCGCGCACCGGCAACCCAGTCGCGAGTGGAGGTCATCGTGCGTCCCGCAGGGCCGCCGCCAGTGCTGCCCGGTCGGGCTTGCCTGCGGGGGTCGTGGGGGTCTGCGGCACGACGCGGAAATCTATCCGCACCGACAGCGCCTGTTTGGCGCGCGCTGCCGCAGCCTCAGCCTCATCCGGGCCGATGGCGCTGGCGGTGGCGGCGATGACGCGGTCGCCGACTGAGCAGGCCACGGCGTTGATGCCGAGTCCGCGCAGCAGAGCCTCCACGGCGGTCATTGACACGTTCACGCCGTTGACGATCTCGATGTCGTCGGTGCGGCCGTGCACCGTCAAGCGGCCGTCGGCGGCGATTGCGCCGAGATCGTTGGTGAGGAAGGTCCGGTCCGCCGCATCAGTGCTTGGTGCCGACTGGCCGCGGTAGCCGAGCATCACGACGGGGCCGGTCACGCGCACTGTGCCGGCCTCGATGCTGAGCGTCACCCCGGGCAGTGGGATGCCGTCGTAGACGCAGCCTCCGCAGGTTTCGGTCATGCCGTACGACGTCACGGCGCGGACCCCAGCCGCATCCAGTGCCGCCAGCAGCGTGGCGGGGATGGCTTGACCGCCGAGCAGCACGGCATCGAACCGCTGCAGCGCTGCCAACCCGGCGGCGTCCCCGACCAGTCGGTGTGCCATCTCCGGGACCAGCGAGGTGTACGCCCGGCCAGGCGGCAGTTCCGCGACGCCGCTGGCGAACACCGCGGGGGTGAAGGCCAGCGCCGCCCCGAGGCTCGCGACGCCGGTGGCTTCGGCGCCGGCGACCACTGCGCGGGCCACGGTCATGAAGCCGGCGGAGGTGTGCAGGGGCAGCGCGCAGAGCCAATGTCCGGGGCCGCCGAGTCGCTCGTGCAGCGCCCGTGCGGAGTGCTCGATGGCAGCCCGCGAGTGCATCACGCCCTTGGGGTGCGCGGTGGACCCAGACGTCGTGAGGATGACGTCGCAGGCCGGGTCGGCTGGTTGATCAGGCGCCACCGCGGCGACCAGCCGCGCTCGGTAGTCCTCGCTCACCCGCGGGGACAGCGTGGGGATGGGCGCGAGCGGCGCGGCGTGAGTCTGGGATTCCAGCGCCGCCCGCAGCACCGCGACCGCGGCGGGTCCGGTCGGCAGGTCGAGCACCCGAGGTGCTCGAGCGGAAGGCTCGCTCATCAACGGTTAGCGTAGGTGCCCGTGGACACTCGAGCACGCCGCACCTTGCCCCCCGTCGTCGAGCCCGGCAGCCCGGCGGCATCCGACCCGGCTCACTCGTCGATGACCCCCGGGGCGCAGTGGGAGTCTGCGCACGACTACGGCGACATCAAGTACGAGGTCGCTGGCGGCATCGCGAAGATCACCATCAACCGCCCCGCTGTGCGTAATGCGTTCCGCCCGCAGACGGTCGCCGAGTTGCTCGACGCTTTCGACCGCGCCCGCGACGACGACCGCATCGGCGTCATCATCCTCACCGGCCAGGGCGACTGGGCCTTCTGCTCCGGCGGCGACCAGCGCGTGCGCGGGGACGACGGCTACATCGGCGACGACGATGTAGCCAAACGCGGCATCGGCCGGCTGAACGTCCTGGACCTGCAGGTGGCTATCCGGCGCCTGCCGAAACCGGTGGTGGCGATGGTTGCGGGCTACGCCATCGGCGGCGGCCACGTCCTGCACGTCGTATGCGACCTGACGGTCGCCGCGGAGAACGCGCGCTTCGGGCAGACCGGCCCCAGAGTCGGCTCCTTCGACGGCGGCTACGGCTCCGGACTGCTCGCCGCGCACATCGGGCAGAAGCGCAGCCGCGAGGTGTGGTTCACCTGCCGGCAGTACGGCGCAGCACAGGCGTACGAGTGGGGGCTGGTCAACGAGGTCGTGCCGCTTGCCGAACTCGAGCTCGCCACGGTCGACCTGTGCAACGAGATGCTCGCCATGTCGCCGTTGTCGCTGCGGTTGCTCAAGGCCGCGCACAACGCGGCCGACGACGGGCTCGCCGGGATACAACAACTCGCCGGTGATGCGACGCTGTTGTTCTATATGTCCGATGAGGCGCAGGAAGGCCGCGACGCATACGTCGAGCGGCGCGCCCCCGACTTCACCAAGTTCCCCCGCCGCCCTTGATGCGCCGCTGGCAGGACGAGCACAGCCGATGACGCCGTCGCCGATGACGAGCCTTCCCAGCGTCGCGGAACTGCTGGAGTCCGCAGTCCCGTTCCGGGTGCGGCTGCGCACGCGGTTCCGCGGTGTCACACACCGCGAGGGGCTGCTGCTGCGCGGGCCGCGCGGCGCGGGGGAGTTCGCGCCATTCGACGACTACCCGGCCAGTGGCGCAGCGCGTTGGCTTGCCGCAGCTATCGACGCGGGTTGGGGCGAGCGGCTGCCGGCGGTGCGGCAGGCCGTGCGGGTCAACGCGATCATCCCCGATGGCGACATCGAGACCACCCGCGCTTTCGCCCGTGCGGCCGCGGAGTCTGGGTGCGACACCATGAAGGTCAAAGTCGGCTCGGTGGCGCTGGCCGTTCCTGCCGACGCAGCAGAGCAGATTACGCACGATCTGCGTCGTATCGCCGTCGTGCGCGACTGCCTCGACGCCGAGTTCGGCCCCGGTCGGGGGCGTATCCGGCTTGACGTGAACGCGATGTGGACGGCGCAGCAGGCTGTCGCTGCGGTGCCGGCGCTGCTGCAGGCAGCGGGGGAGATCGACTACTTCGAGCAGCCGTGCGAGACGCTGGCGGAGTGCGCGCAGGTACGTGGGGAAACTGGCGTGCGCATAGCCATCGACGAAGGGCTGCGGCTCGCCGGTGACCTCGACGCGGACACGATCGCGCAGGTGCGCGAGGCCGCGGATGTGGTAATCGTCAAGCCGATACCGCTTGGCGGCGCCGCCGAGGTGCTGCGCATCGCCGAGCAAGTGCAGCGGCCGGTAGTCGTCTCCGGGTCGATGGACACATCCATCGGCCTCTCTTATGTGCTCGCCGCCGCGTGCGCGCTGCCGGACCTGCCCTACGCCTGCGGGCTCGGCACCGGGAGCCTGCTCGCGGAAGACCTCGCAGCCGACACGCTTGTGCCGGTCGGCGGCATGATGCAGCTGACACAGGTGGGCGTAGACCCAGACGCGCTGCGCGCGCACACGATCCCGGCGGACGACCCGCGGCACGCATGGTGGCTGCGGCGCTTGCGCGAGGCGGCAGCGCACCTGCCCGGCCTTGGTAGCGTCGCACCGTGATCGACCCGGAGACCGCTGACCTCATCCGCCGCTACACCGCAGGCGTCGGACTTCTCGAGGCCGCGATTGCAGCCGTGCCCGAGGCCGACCTCGACCGCAGCGACGAGGGCGGCTGGACCCCGCGGATGGTCGTGCACCATCTCGCTGACAGCGAGACGAACTCCTATGTGAGGCTGCGCCGGCTGTTGGCCGAGCCGACTGGCACCGTCATCGCCGGCTACGACGAGGGCCGTTGGGCAAGCACCCCGGCACTGGGCTACACAACCCAGCCCATCGAGCAGTCGCTTGCGGTGCTGCGAGCTGTCCGCGCAGCCAGCGCACAGGTGCTGTCGCGGCTCACCGCAGAGGACCTCGACCGCGAGGGCGTGCACACCGAGTCGGGCCGCTACACCGTGCGCGACTGGCTGCGCATCTACGCCGAGCACGCCGAGGACCACGCCGATCAGATCCTGCGCGCATGCGGCCGGCGGCCGCACGTCGATGGCTGACTCCGCATCGACCACCGCCGCGCACGCGTTCGTGCAGCGGCTCATCGACCTCGGGTTGAAGCATGCGGTGCTCTCCCCGGGCTCGCGCAACGCACCCATCTCCATCACGCTCGCCCAGGCCGCGCAACGCGGGCTCCTCACCTTGCATGTGCGCGTCGACGAGCGCGAGGCGGCGTTCCTCGCGTTGGGGCTCGGCAAAGCCGGGGACGTGCCGACGCTGCTGTGCTGCACATCCGGCACGGCCGCGGTGAACTTCGCACCGGCGGTGGTGGAGGCGTACTACTCGCAGGTGCCGCTGGTGGTGCTCACGGCCGACCGCCCCGAGGGCGCAGCGGCGCGCGGCGCGAGTCAGAGCATCGAGCAGCAGGGCCTCTTCGCACCGCATGCCGTCGCGAACCTCTCCGTGGCGGCGGCTGCCGGGCCGGATTCGGCCGCGGATCGCGCGCGCATCGCGTGGAACGCCGCACGCGGGCTACGCCGCGGCCCGGCACATGTGAACATGCATCTGTCCGAGCCTCTGCTCAGTCCCGCCGACTCGTGGCCGCAGGTGCGCGCCGCAGAGCCCTTCGCAGTCTCTGCGCCCGCAGAAGTCACACCGCTGCTGCCGGAACTCCCGTCACTCGGCGCGAAACCAGTCATGGTCATCGGTGAGGTCGCGCAGCATGAGCGCAACGCCGTCACCTTCGCCCTCGATGCCGCGCGCGCATTGAGAATCCCGGTGCTCATGGAACCCACCGCCGGCGCCCGCGACGAGGCCGTGAGCATCCGACACCATTGGCTCGTCACAGATGAGTTCGCTGCGCAGGCGTCGGCTGTCATCACCTTCGGCCGGTTCGGTCTGGGCCGCCACCTTCGACGCTTGTGCGAACGAGCCCCGAGCCACGTCGCCTTCGCTGCACACGGCGCCGGTGCCGACCCCTTCGCCACTGCTGATGTGAGCCTGCATCTGGCATGCGCCGGCGCTGCGCTCGCCCAACTCGCTGCGGGTGCGACCGTCGATGCATCTTGGTTGCCGCAGTGGCGAGCCGCAGACGCTGCTGCGCACACGCGGGTCGCTACCGCGCTGGCTGACTGGGCGCAGGCGCCGACAGGGCTACACGTCGCGGCGGAGGTGTTGGCGTCGGCGCAGGCGCTCGGATCGGCGGTGTTCGCCGCAGCGTCGCGCAGCGTGCGCGATGTGGACCTCGTCGCGGACTTCGACGGCCCCGCCGTCCACGCCAACCTTGGAGTCAACGGCATCGACGGGCTCATCTCCACTGCCGCAGGTGTCGCAACCGCGGCCGCCAGGCACACATTCCTGCTCATCGGGGACATCGCATTCCTGCACGGGAGCAACGGGCTCCTCACCGCTGTCGGTGAGCCGCAGCCGCCGCTGACCACCGTGGTGGTCGACGACAACGGCGGCGCAATCTTCAGCGACCTCGAGCAAGGGGCTGCGGACTATGAACCTTGGTTCGAGCGTGTTTTCGCAACCCCGCACGGGCTCGACCTGGTCACGCTCGCACGCGGATACGGCGTCCCCGCCCGGCAGGTCGACGACCTCACGCAGTTGCGTGAGGCGCTGAGTGAAGGCCAAGCCGGGGTGATCGTCGTGCGTGCAGCCGACCGACGACTGTCGCGGGACCTGCGCGCATCGCTGCGCCACTAGCAACTGTGCTCTGTGCGCCAGTGTCGGCGCAACGCGACACAGCATGCGCCACGGCCGCACGGCTCAGACTGTGAGCGCCTTGCGCATCGCCTGGAACTTCGCCTCAGACTCGGCGCGCTCCGCCTCCGCGGTCGAGCCAGCCACGATGCCGCACCCGGCGAACAACTCCACCTGTGTGCGGGTGTCGTCGAGGATGTGCCCGCAGCGCAGGGCGATGGCGAACTCGCCGTCACCGCGCGCGTCACTCCAGCCGACCGGGGCCGCATACCGGCCTCGGTCGAGGTGCTCGAGTTCATTGATGACGGCCGCGGCGCGCTCCGTCGGCGTGCCGCACACAGCGGCGGTCGGGTGCAACGAGCCGGCGAGAGCGACCGCAGGCGTGTCATCGGCGAGCGCCCCGGTCACGTCCGTCGCCAGATGCTGAACATTGGCCAGGCGCAGCAGCGACGGCTGTTGGGGAACATCGAGATCGGTGCAATGAGCGGAGAGCACATCGGCCACCGAACGCACCGCGTACTCATGCTCCGCGAGGTCCTTGTCGCTCTCTTGCAGCCGCGCAGCTAGGTCGCCGTCGATGACCTCGTCTGCAGACCGCTTCACCGTCCCCGCGAGGACACGGGAGTGAACGCGGTGCTGGCTGCGTCGAACCAGCATCTCGGGAGTGGCGCCGACCCAGCCGTCGATGAGGAAGGTCCAGCACGAGGGGTGCGCCGCAGCCAGCCGAGAGACCAGCCACCCGAGGTCGATGGCCGCATCCGCGCTGGCGACGAT
The DNA here is from genome assembly GCA_018970205.1 of Actinomycetales bacterium. Lineage (GTDB taxonomy): Bacteria > Actinomycetota > Actinomycetes > S36-B12 > UBA5976 > RFTO01. Next base: position 8,548 of record JAGWWW010000031.1, on the reverse strand, counting down.
GCTGCGGGCGAGCACCACCTTGTCCAGCGCGCCGGCCTCGATTCGCCCGACTGCGCGCGACACCTCCTCCTGCCAACGCTCCAGGGCCAACGCGCCGTCGCGCCACTGCACAGCGCTGTGCGAGGCGTCGGAGATGTCGCTGCGCCGAAGGCTGCGGATGAATCCATGCGCATCGGCCGCGGCATCGGCGGACGTCGTGGTGAGGCTGACCACGTCACCGGTCCGGCGGATCAGGTGCTCGGGGACGATCACCGCGGAATCACCGCGCTCGGGCTCGTAGTTGAACGACATGAACGCGACCAGCGCGCCCTCGGGGTCTGTGAACTCAGCGGCGGTCTGCGCCCACCAGCGCTGCGCGCGCGCGAACCGCTCGCGGCCGCTGACGGTGGTTCGGGCGGCTTCGCCGAGCCCGACCATCCCGCGCTGCTGCGCGCCATCACCGGTCACCCACACCAGGGCGCCATCGGCGGGCACGAGGTCCGTCAGGCAGAAGCCGGGCCACAGGTCATCGGCATTGATGTGATGCACGAACACCGGGATGGCCACGTGACCCGAGCCTAGATGCCGGCCGCACCACGCGCGCGGCGCAGCCGGTTCCGCCCGCCTCGGTGCGCGCGCCTGCGGACGTCCCGCGAGAATGCGCCCGTGAGCCGCCCTGACCTGAGCAAGGACCCAGCAGCGGTCGCGTCGATGTTCGACCGTGTGGCTCGGCGCTATGACCTGGTCAACGACCTGCTGTCCCTTGGGCAGGCCCGCCGCTGGCGGTCCGTGGTCACCGGCGTGGTCGCGGCCGCGGCCGGCCAGCGGGTGTTGGACCTCGCAGCCGGCACCGGCACATCGTCGGCCCCGCTCGCTGCTGCGGGCGCCTTAGTCGTGCCCGCGGATTTCTCGCTCGGGATGTTGCGGCAGGGCCGCCGCCAGCAGCCGCACCTGCCCTTCGTGGCGGCGGATGCGCTGCAGTTGCCGTTCGCGGACGACGCCTTCGACGTCGTGACCATCTCCTTCGGCCTGCGCAACGTCGCCGGCTTGCAGGCGGCCCTGGCGGAGATGCGCCGGGTCACCGCCGTGGGAGGCCGACTCGTCATCTGTGAGTTCAGCACCCCGACAAACCGGCTTTTCCGGACAATTTACCGGCGCTATCTTGGGTCGATGGTCAGGTGGGCATCGCGGGCGTTCTCTAGCGACCCGGCGGCGTACGAGTATCTCGGTGACTCCATCGTCGCCTGGCCGGACCAGCGCCGGCTGGCAGAGGAGCTGACCGCAGCCGGTTGGACGGCGGTGCGCTGGCGCAACCTCACCGGCGGCATCGTCGCCGTGCACGCGGCCACGAAAACCGCCCCGCGCGCCTGACGGACGCCGGTGCTCGCGCGCCCGCACTGCAGCGCCCGCATCCCGGTGCAACACGCGCGACCCCCGACATGCGCGCCGCACGTCCGCTTCTAGGATTGGCAAGGCTCAGCACATGGCTGCGCCGCCTCTGCCCGACCACTGCCGGCACAGCCGCCGCAGGCTCATGACCGATGAGGGGAGCCCCCGCCGTGAGCGCGTATCTCCCGATCCTCGTCCTCGGACTCGTGTCTTTCGGATTCGCAGTGTTCTCGGTCGTGGCGGGCGCTCTGACCGGCCCCAAGCGTTACAACCGCGCGCGCCTGGCGGCGTATGAGTGCGGGATCGAGCCGACCCCGCAGCCGGCCGGCGGCGGGCGGTTCCCCGTGAAGTACTACCTCACCGCGATGCTGTTCATCGTCTTCGACATCGAGATCGTGTTCCTGTACCCGTGGGCCGTCACATTCGACCGGCTTGCGCTGTTCGGCCTCATCGAGATGGTGCTCTTCATCGCGACAGTGCTCGTCGCATACGCCTATGTGTGGCGTCGCGGCGGCCTGGAGTGGGACAACTAAGCAGTTTCAGACCCGTAATCCGAACTCGCGACAGGGAACAACCATGGGCATTGAGGAGAAGTTGCCGAGCGGCTTCTTGCTCACGACGGTCGAGAAGTTCGCCGGCTACGCACGCAAGAGCGCGCTGTGGCCCGCGACCTTCGGTTTGGCCTGCTGCGCCATCGAGATGATGACGACCGGCGGCGCTCGTTACGACCTCGCGCGCTTCGGCATGGAGGTGTTCCGCGCCTCGCCGCGCCAGGCCGACTTGATGATCGTGGCAGGCCGCGTGAGCCAGAAGATGGCCCCGGTCCTGCGCCAGATCTACGACCAGATGCCCGGACCGAAGTGGGTCTTGGCAATGGGCGTGTGCGCCTCCAGCGGCGGCATGTTCAACAACTACGCGATCGTGCAGGGCGTGGACCACGTGGTCCCGGTCGACATCTACCTCCCCGGTTGCCCGCCGCGGCCGGAGATGCTCATCGACGCGATTCTGAAGCTGCACGACCAGATCTCCGACACCAAACTCGGCAAGAACCGCGTACGCGAGATTGAGCAGCAGGAGCGTGAGGCTCTCGCAGCCGCGCCGACCTCTGCGATGAAGGGGCTGCTGCGGTGAGCAACGAGCAGAACGTCCCCGTCGTCCCTGAGAACGCCGCGCTACTGCAGACGGTCGTCACCAAACAGGGCATGTTCTCCCCGAGCGCGGTCGGCGACACCTCCGGTTTCGGCGGTCTGGTCGAGCGCTTCGAGCTCTCACCCGCGGCCACCCGCCCGTTCGGCGGCTGGTTCGACGAAGTGGCTGACGCCATCGTGGCGGCAGCCGCCGCCTCCAACATCCCCGCGGAGTCGGTGTTCGAGCGCGTCAGCGTCGACCGCGGCGAGATCACGTTCTTCGTCCCCCCGGCGCACCTGCGGGTGGTGATGCAGGCCCTGCGTGACGAGCCCGCCTTGAAGTTCGAGATGTGTATGGGCGTCAACGGCGTGCACTACCCGTTCGAGTCCGGCCGCGAGTTGCACGCGGTCTACCCGCTGCAGTCCATCACCCACAACCGTCGCATCCGCGTCGAGGTCGCAGTCTCCGACGCGAACCCGCACATCCCGTCGGTAGTGGACATCTACCCCGGCAACAACTGGCATGAGCGCGAGACCTGGGACTTCTTCGGCATCGTCTTCGACGGCCACCCCGGCCTGACCCGCATCGAGATGCCGGACGACTGGCCGGGCCACCCGCAACGCAAGGACTACCCGCTCGGCGGCATCGACGTCGAATACAAGGGCGCCACGATTCCGGCGCCGGACAAGCGCAGGTCGTACTCATGAGCGAGCAGACCACCTACTCCGCACAGGACCCGTACGCCGGGTTCACCGAGACCACCGAAGGCCGCGTGCACACCGTCACCGGCCAGGACTGGGAGAGCGTCACCGGCGCGGCCGCCGGGCAGACCGAGCGGCTCGTCGTGAACATGGGCCCGCAGCACCCGTCCACCCACGGCGTGCTGCGACTCATCCTCGAGATCGAGGGCGAGACGGTCACCGAAGCGCGCTGCGGCATCGGCTACCTGCACACGGGGATCGAGAAGAACCTCGAGTACCGCACCTGGACCCAGGGCGTCACCTTCGTCACGCGCATGGACTATCTCTCGCCGTTCTTCAACGAGGCCGCTTACTGCCTCGCGGTCGAGAAGCTGCTCGGCATCACCGACCAGATCCCCGAGCGCGCGAACGTCATCCGCGTCATGATGATGGAGCTCAACCGAATCTCCTCGCACCTGGTCGCGCTGGCCACCGGCGGCATGGAGCTCGGCGCGCTCTCCCCGATGATCTTCGGCTTCCGCGAGCGCGAGTTGGTGCTGGACCTGTTCGAGCTCATCACGGGCTTGCGCATGAACAGCGCCTACATCCGCCCCGGCGGCGTGGCGCAAGACCTGCCCGACGGCGCCGTGGAGAAGATCCGCGAGACGATGGAACTGCTGCCCAAGCGGCTCAAGGACACCAGCGACCTGCTGGTGGACAACCAGATCTGGATGGGCCGCACCGTCGGTATCGGGTTCCTCGACCTTCCTTCGTGCACCGCGCTGGGCATCACCGGCCCGGTGCTGCGCTCGACGGGATTCGCCCAAGACCTGCGCAAGAGCGCGCCGTACTGCGGCTACGAGACCTACGACTTCGAGGTCCCCACCGTCGACACCTGTGACGTCTACGGCCGCTTCCTGCTGCGCATCCGCGAGATGTTCGAGTCCATCAAGATCGTCAACCAGTGCCTGGACCGGCTCACGCCCGGGCCGGTGATGGTGGCCGACGCGAAGATCGCGTGGCCGGCGCAGCTCGCGGTCGGCAGCGACGGCATGGGCAACTCCCTCGCTCACATCAAGACGATCATGGCCGAGTCCATGGAGGCGCTCATCCACCACTTCAAGCTGGTGACCGAGGGCTTCCGCGTCCCGGCCGGGCAGGTTTACCAAGCGATTGAGTCCCCGCGTGGAGAGCTCGGCGTGCACATGGTCAGCGACGGCGGCACCCGCCCGTACCGCGTGCACTTCCGCGACCCGTCCTTCAACAACCTGCAGGCCGTCGCCGCGATGGGCGAGGGCGGGCAGGTTGCCGACATCATCGGCGCGATCGCGTCGATCGACCCGGTCATGGGAGGCGTTGACCGATGATCGAGGCCACAACGCGAGCCGAGCTCGAGCAGATCGCCGGCCGTTACCCAGTTGCGCGCTCGGGCCTGCTGCCGATGCTGCACCTGCTGCAGTCGGTGCAGGGGCACGTGAGCACCGAGGGCATCGAGGCCTGCGCTGACATCCTCGGCTTGAGCACCGCCGAGGTCACCGCGGTCGCAACCTTCTACACGATGTACCACGACGAGCCGCAGGGCGAGCACCACATCGGCGTGTGCATCAACCCCGGCTGCGCCATCCTCGGCGGCGACGATGTGTATGCGGCCGTGTGCTCGCGGCTCGGCATCGGCCACGACCAGGTGACCGCGGACGGCAAGTTCTCCCTCGAGCGCATCGAGTGCCAGGCGGCGTGCACGCACGCGCCGGTCATGACCGTGAACTGGGAGTTCATGGACCGCGTCTCGCCGGAGGCGGCGGTCGAGGTCATCGATCGCCTCGCAGCGGGGGAGCAGGTGGAATCAACCCGCGGGCCGAAGATTGGCACCTGGCGCGACGCCGAGCGCGTCCTCGCCGGCTTCGACGACGGCAAGTCCGGTGACGGCCCGGCCGCCGACGAGTTGATGCTCGCGGGCCTGAAGCGCGCGAAGGAATTGGGCATGAAGGCACCCGCCGTCGGCACGCAGAAGGCCGGTGAGTGATGGGCATCACCACCGGGCTGACCCCCGTCCTGAGCGCACACTGGGACGAGCCGGATTCGTACACGCTGGCGGGCTACCGCCGCCACGGCGGCTACTCCGCGGTCGCCAAGGCTTTCGCAGCCGGCCCGGACGCAGTCATCTCGACGGTCAAGGACTCCGGCCTGCGCGGCCGCGGCGGCGCCGGCTTCCCCACCGGTCTGAAGTGGTCCTTCGTCCCGCAGAACGACGGCAAGCCCCACTACCTCGTCATCAACGCCGACGAGTCCGAGCCGGGCGCGTGCAAGGACATCCCGCTGATGATGGCGAACCCGCACTCGCTGGTTGAGGGCGTCATCATCACCGCCTTCGCCATCCGCGCGAAACACGCGTTCATCTACATCCGCGGTGAGGTGCCGCACGTGGTGCGGCGCGTGAACGCCGCAGTGCGCGAGGCGTACGCCGCCGGGCTGCTCGGCAAGGACGTCTCCGGCAGTGGCTTCGACCTCGACCTGGTCGTGCACGCGGGCGCCGGCGCCTACATCTGCGGCGAGGAGACGGCACTGCTGGACTCCCTCGAGGGTCGACGCGGCCAACCCCGCCTGAAGCCGCCATTCCCCGCAGTCGCCGGGCTCTACGCCTCGCCGACGGTCGTGAACAACGTCGAGACGATTGCGAACATCCCCGCGATCGTCAACGGTGGCGCGGACTGGTTCCGCCAGTTCGGCACCGAGAAGTCCCCGGGTTTCAAGTTGTTCGCGGTCAGCGGCCACGTCAACCGCCCCGGCATCTACGAGGCCCCGCTGGGCATCACCATGCGCGAGTTGCTCGAGCACGCCGGCGGTGTGCGCGACGGCCACCGCGTGAAGTTCTGGCTGCCCGGCGGCTCATCGGTGCCGATGCTCATCGAGGAGCACCTCGACCTGCCGCTGACGTATGAAGACATCGCCGGCGCCGGCTCGATGCTCGGCACCGGCACCCCGATGGTGTTCGACGAGACCACCAGCGTCGTGCGCGCGGTCACCGGCTGGCTGCGCTTCTACAAGCACGAGTCCTGCGGCAAGTGCACCCCCTGTCGCGAGGGCACCTACTGGATGACGCACATGCTCGGCAAGTTCGAGGCCGGCCGCGGCACGGCGTCGGATCTGGAGACCATCGGCTCGGTCTGCTCGCAGATCGCCGGGCGGTCCTTCTGCGCGCTCGGCGACGCCGCCGCGACCCCCTTCCCGGCCGCGGTCAAGTACTTCCGCGAGGAGTTCGAGCAAGGCATGACCACCCCAGCGAATGTGGCATTCGCCCCAGCCGCAGCGACGATGCTCCCGGTGGTGACCCGATGACGATCATTGCCAACAGCCCCGCCGACACCCCCGCCCCGGTGGAGACGGTCACCGTCACCATCGACGACGTCGCGGTCGCCGTGCCCAAGGGCACCCTCATCATCCGGGCCGCGGAGATGATCGGCGTCGCCGTGCCCCGTTTCTGCGACCACCCGCTGCTGGAGCCGGTGGCCGCCTGTCGCATGTGCCTGGTCGAGATCGAGGGCCAGCCCAAGCCGCAGCCGTCGTGCGCGGTGCCGGTGGCCGAGGGCATGGTGGTGCGCACGCAGCACAGCAGCACTGTCGCCGACGAAGCCCAAAAGGGCGTGATGGAGTTCCTGCTGGTCAACCACCCGCTGGACTGCCCCATCTGCGACAAGGGCGGAGAGTGCCCGCTGCAGAACCAGGCGATGAGCAACGGCCGACCAGCCTCCCGTTTCGAGGGCCCCAAGCGCGAGTTCCCCAAGCCGATCAACGTCAGCGCCCAGGTGTTGCTCGACCGCGAGCGCTGCGTGTCCTGCGCTCGCTGCACCCGTTTCGCAGACGAGATCGCGGGCGACCCGTTCATCGCGCTGCTCGAGCGCGGCGCGCAACAGCAGGTCGGCACCAGCGACGACGAGCCGTTCGACTCCTACTTCTCCGGCAACACCATCCAGATCTGCCCGGTCGGCGCCCTCACCAGCGCGAGCTACCGTTTCCGCTCACGGCCGTTCGACCTCGTCTCCACCCCGACGGTCTGCGAGCACTGCGCCGCAGGATGCACGCTGCGCACCGACCACCGCCGCAACAAGGTGACCCGCCGCCTGGCCTGGGACAACCCCGCGGTGAACGAGGAGTGGAACTGCGACAAGGGCCGCTTCGCCTTCGCCTACACCGCGCAGGACCGACTCACGCACCCGTTGGTGCGGGGCGCGGACGGCGAGCTGCACGTCGCGTCGTGGCCGGAGGCACTCGCCGCGGCCGCAGCCGGGCTGGCCGCAGCGCGCGGGAACGTCGCGCACCTCATCGGTGGCCGCCTCACGGCGGAAGACGCGTACGCATACTCGCGGTTCGCGCGCACCGTGACGCAGACCGACGCCATCGACTTCCGCAACCGCGCCGCCTCGCAGGAGGAACTGCAGTTCCTGCGCAGCGCGGTGGTCGCCCGCAGCGGCGTGACTTACGCCGACCTCGAGAATGCGCCGACAGTTCTGTTCGTCGACTTCGAGCCGGAGGACGAGTCGCCGATCGTGTTCCTGCGCCTGCGCAAAGCGGTGCGCAAAGGCACCACGAAGGTCGTCAGCGTGGCCTCGTATGCGAGCGCCGGCACCGCGAAACTCGACGCAACCCATATCGCAGCGGCACCGGGTGCGGCTGTCGGTGCGGTGTCATCCCTGCCGGCTGATGTCCTCGCGGGTCTGTCCGCGTCGGGCTCGGTCATCATGGTCGGCGAGCGCGCCGCCGCCACTGCCGGACTGCTCTCTGCAGTGTGCACGCTGAGTGCCCAGACCGGAGCCCGTATCGCCTGGGTCCCGCGCCGCGCGGGCGAGCGCGGGGCGCTCGAGGTCGGTGCCGTCAGCGGCCTGCTGCCTGGAGGCCGCAGCGCGGCCGACGCCGCAGATCGCGCAGCCGTTGAGAGCGTGTGGGGTGCCCTGCCCGGCACGAGCCGCGCCGCCGGCGACGACTTGGTCGCCGAGGTCGCGCGTGGGGAGTTCGCAGCGCTGGTCACCGCCGGCATCGAGCCGCGCGACGCAGCCGACCCGCAGGTCATGCGCGACGCAGTCGCCGCAGCCGGTTTCCTCGTCGCCTTCGAGACCCGCCACACGGAGATCACCGAACGCGCTGACGTGGTCTTCCCGGTCGCAGTCGTGACGGAGAAGTCCGGCCGATTCGTGAACTGGGAGGGCCGGGTGCAGGCCTTCGCCGCCGTCGAGCCCGGCTCGCTGCACCTGAGCGACGCACGTGTGCTCGCCGACCTCGCAGACGCGATGGGGGTGCCGTTCCCGGCAACCGCCACCGCCGTGCGCAGGGAGATGACCGCACTCGCCGCAACTGTGCCACCGTCGTCAGCGGCGCCG
>JAGWWW010000030.1 GCA_018970205.1 Actinomycetales bacterium | reverse complement strand
GTGGAGGTGGCGGGAATCGAACCCGCGTCCTTCGTCGACGATCAGGGGCTTCTCCGAGCGCAGTCTGCTAGTCCGTTTCTCTCCCCTAGTGCTTTCGCAGACTCATCACTAAGGCGGGGACAGTCACTGTTTGGTGTCGATCAGACCCCCGCGACCGGGGTCGTCACCAAGTCCTTTAGTCGACGCCGGCGATCGGGTCAAGGACGAACCCGGGCCGACGGATTTCGGGGCTCGCTCAGGCGGCGAGGGCGAAATCGTTGCGCTGGTTAGTGGCGCTTATTGGTTTGCAGGGTCGTTTCAGAGATGACCTGCGTCCTCTGCTCGCTTCTCCCATCACGGCATTCGAAGTCGAAACCGTTCACCCCCTATGTAGTTATGTCCCGAGTGTAACCCCGTGGCCGACGCAGTCATTCCACCGTCCGTTCAGCGGGCGGTCGGCACGGGCAGCCGCCGCCTCGGGCACGGTGTCCTCTGCCGGTTGTCCCTAGCGAATGACCCAACCGCGACACGGGCCTACGAGTGCACCGCACGCCGCACTTCTGGCCCGACCGAGCGTCTCGCGCAACGGTGACCCGCAGGAAGGAATGACCCGCCCGCCGGTCACCGCATCGCAGATAGTTGACGATTCAATTACCATTGTGCAACAAGCCCCATCCCAGGAGGTCGACATGCCAGCCATCACAGTCCCCGACATCACCGTCCTGCCTCGGGTGAGCGCGCCGGCGGGCGCAGCCGCGCGTGCGGTCACCGCCGTCACCACCGCTCCGCAGGGCTACGAGGGCGAAGGCTTCCCCGTGCGCCGCGCGTTCCACGGCGTGGACCTCGCCGACCTCGACCCGTTCATCCACCTCGACCAGATGGGCGAGGTTGAGTACGCCCCCGGCGAGCCCAAGGGCACGCCCTGGCACCCGCACCGCGGCTTCGAGACCGTCACCTACATGCTCGACGGCCAACTCATCCACGCCGACTCCCACGGCGGCGGCGGGGTCATCGGCGACGGAGACACACAATGGATGACAGCCGGCGCCGGCATCCTGCACATCGAGACTCCCCCGGAGCCGCTGGTGATGAGCGGCGGCCTGTTCCACGGGTTCCAGTTGTGGGTGAACCTGCCACGATCGTTGAAGATGGCGCAACCCCGCTACCAAGACATCAACCACGACGCCGTGCGGCTGGTCACCACCGACGACGGAGGCGCGCTCATCCGCATCATCGCGGGCAGCGTGGCGGGCCACGACGGCCCGGGGGTGACGCACACGCCCATCACGCTCGTCCACGCGACCATCGCGCCAGGCGCGCAGTTGCGCATCCCGTGGCGCGCGGACTTCAACGCCCTCGCGTATGTGCTCTCCGGCGACGGCATCGCCGGGGACAACGCCCACCGCATCCGCACCGGGCAACTGGCGGTGTTCGGCGGCCCGGGCGAGGTCGTCACCTTGCGCGCGGACGCGACCCAGGACGCTCGGCACGCCAACGGCCTTGATGTGCTGCTGCTCGGCGGCCTGCCGATCCGCGAGCCCATTGCTTGGGCTGGGCCGTTTGTGATGAACACACGCAGCGAGGTCATCGCCGCATTCGAGGACTACCAGCGCGGCTCCTTCGGACAGACGCGCTACGTGCACGGGGCGCCCGAGATCGTGCAGGTGTCGCGACAAGGGATGTGAAGTCGCGGCAATGCCGTCACACCACGCTCAGCCGTGAGCAACAACACAGCAGCGAGTCCATGTGGCGTTGCGGCGGTGACGCTGCACCCACCTCAGACTTGATGATCAGGACGGCAGCGGGACGCAATTCTTAGTCACGGCCAGATACCAAGGTGCATGACCGCTCGGCGCTAGTCCTGGAAACCCTTGCTGCGGCGGCCGACGGCCGCGCGGGCCTCGCGCTCCGCATCGCGCTGCGCGAGCGCCTGACGCTTGTCGTAGGACTTGCGCCCGACTGCGACGCCGATCTCGACCTTGACGCGGCCGTCTTTGAAATACATCGACAGCGGGACGATGGTGATGCCCTTCTCGCGCGTCGCCGCGGCCAGGCGCGAGATCTCGGCCCCGTGTAAAAGAAGTTTGCGGGAACGCCGCGGCTCATGGTTGGTCCAGGTGCCGGGGTCGTACTCGGGGATGTGGACGTTCTTCAGCCAGACCTCGCCGTCCTCGACGATGGCGTACCCGTCCACCAACGAGGCGCGGCCCTCGCGCAGCGACTTCACCTCAGTGCCGACCAGCGAGACGCCGGCCTCGTAGACATCAGAGATTGAGTAGTCGTGGCGTGCCTTGCGGTTCTGGGCGATGAGACGGCGGCCTTTCTCCTTCGCCATCTCGCACACTCCGGACGCTTCTCAGGTGCGCCCCGGGCCACGCATCAACGGTGATAGCACGCCACCGGTTTCTTCGACGCGCCGAACCAACCCAGCGGATTGTACGGCTTGCCGGCGAGGCGGACCTCGAAGTGCAGGTGCGGGCCGGTGCTCCACCCGGTCGACCCGACGTATCCGATGACCTGGCCGGCCTTGACCGTCTGCCCTGCACGTACCTTGAACCGGGACTGATGGCCGTAGAGCGTGGCCATGCCGCCGCCATGGGAGATCAACGTCATGTTTCCGTACCCACCGGCGCGCGTGGCCTCGAGCACGATGCCCGCCGCCGCGGCGTGAATCGGCGTGCCGGTCCCGGCGGGGATGTCGATGCCGGCGTGGCAGGCCGTGGTGCCGAAGATCGGGTGGTGGCGGCTGCCAGCGGGGCTGGAGATGCGGGTGAAGCCGACCACCGGCCAGCGCAGCGAGCCGGGGCGCACGCCGCCGGAGTTCTTGCGCGCCTTGATGTCGATGCCGCGCTCGAGTTGGCGGAGCCGGGCGATCTGGGCCTTCAGGGCGCGCTGCTCGCGCTTTGCGGACGCCACGGCAGCAGCCGCTTGGGCCACCAGCGCGTCTACGCGGCGCTTCGCAGCCGTCGCAGCCGTAGCAGCGGTCTTGGTTCGCGCCAGTTGCGTCGCGACGGTGGCTCTGGTGGCGGACACGTCTTCCCGGTCGGCTTTCGCCTGAGCCGCTTGACGGGCGTTCGTGGTGCGAATGGTCCGCAGCGTGGCAAGCCGCCGGTTGCTCATCCGGCCGACCCGGTCCACGCCGACGATGCGGGTGCCGAGGTCCACCGGGTCACGCGACTCGAGGACCACCTGGGCCTGCAGCATGGTGCCGCCGCTCATGTAGAGCTGGCGAACGAGGTGCGCGAACTCCGCCTCGGATGCGTGGACCGCGGTGTCTGAGCGGACCAACGCCTGCGCGGAGGCGCGGGCGCGGGCGATGGCGGTCGCGAGTGCGGCAGCCGCGCGGGTGTCAGCGGCGCGGGCTTGCCCCAGCGCGGTCATCGCCTGCGAGTACGCGCGCCGCGCTCCCGGCAGTTTCGCCTGGGCGAGCGCGAGTCGGGCTGAAGCGCGGCGCACTTTCACGTTGACTTGTGTGAGGTCGTCGCTTGCCGCCGCGATGGCCGCGGTGTACTTGCTGTTCTTCGTCGGCTTGGGCTTCGGGGTCGGCGCTGCCGAGGCGGACCCCGACACGGCCAGCGCCATGACGCTCACCGCAACCACGAGCGCGCGCAGGAGTCCGGGCCGCGCGGGGCGCGCGGAATCGGTACCCGGGGAAGGCATGCGATACAGGGTAAGCCAGCCGCGCGAGGCGGGTGTGTTCGCCACGCACCTTCGGAGCAATGGAAGGTGCGGGGGGCGCCTCAGACGCGCAGGTGTCGGCGCAACGTCGCTGCGGCGGCGACGACCGAGATTCCCACTCCGACCGCGAACACCAGCGGCACGATCGACCAGACGGCGTCCCAGCCGATGAACGAGGTGAACTGATAGGACGGCGCGAGCCGCTGGTCGATGCCGAAGTGCTTGATCGAAGCGATGACTCCGGTCGCCACGAGCGCGCCGATGGCAGCGGAGATGGCGGCTTCGGCGATGAACGGCAGTTGCACGTACCAGTTGCTGGCTCCGACCAGGCGCATGATGCCGACCTCGCGCCGGCGGGAGTAGGCGGCCACACGCATCGTGTTCACCACTAGCAGCACAGTGACCAGCAGCATCGCCAAGGCGATGCCCAGGGCGATGGTCTGCAGGCCGTTGAGCAGTTTGAAGAAGCGGTCGAGCAGCCGGCGTTGGTCCTGCACCTGCTCGATGCCGGCCCGGCCGGTGAACGCCGACGCGATCACCTCGTACTTCTCCGGGTTGGACAGCTTCACGCGGAACGACTCCGGCAGCGCCGTCGCTGAGACGTTCTGCACGATGGCGGAGTTCTTGAACTGCTTGATGAAGCGCTGGTAGGCCTGCTGCTGCGACTCGTAGTAGACCTGCTGCACCAGCGGCGCCATCTGTTTCAGGTCCGCGCGGATCTGCTTGCGCTGCGCGGGCGTGACCGCGCCGCCGCTGCAGCTCGGGGTGTCGCTGGCGTCGCTGCAGAGGTAGATGGAGACCTCGACCTTGTCGTACCAGTAGTCCTTCATCGTCGAGACCTGCGCGCGCACGAGCAACCCGGCTCCGAAGAGCGAGAGGGATGCCGCGATGGTCACGATGACCGCGAGGGTCATGGTGAGGTTGCGGCGGAAGCCTGCCGCGATCTCCTCTGCGATGAACCCGGCCCTCATGAGAGGTACCCGTAGACGCCGCGGGCCTGGTCACGGACGAGCTGGCCATGATCGAGCTGGATGACGCGCTTGCGCATCTGGTCGACGATATTCGCGTCGTGGGTCGCCATCACGACCGTGGTGCCGGTGCGGTTGATGCGGTCGAGCAGGGTCATGATGCCGACGCTCGTGGTGGGGTCGAGGTTTCCGGTCGGCTCGTCCGCCAACAGCAACGCCGGGCGGTTGACGAAGGCCCGCGCCACCGCGACGCGCTGCTGCTCGCCGCCGGCAAGTTCCTCGGGGTAGCGCTTCTCCTTACCGGCGAGGCCGACCATCTCGATGACGCGGGGAACCTCCACCGCGACCTCGGCCTTGGGCCTGCCGATGACCTCGAGGGCGAAGGCGATGTTCTGCTCGACAGTCTTGTTGCGCAGGAGCCGGAAGTCCTGGAACACGGTCCCGATGGTGCGGCGCAGCGCCGGGACTTTCCACGTCGGGAGACGGTTGAGGTCCTTGCCTGCGACGTGGATGGTGCCGCGGGTCGGCCGGTCCTCCTTGAGCATCAGGCGCAGCAAGGTGGACTTGCCGGAACCGCTAGAACCCACGAGGAAGACGAACTCGCCTTTGGCGATTTCCAGGGAGATGTCCTCGACTGCGGGGTTGTTCTGGTTCCGGTACAGCTTCGTCACGCCCTGCAGCCGGATCATGCGCCCAACCTTAGGCGCAGCGAGGCTGTGGTGGCGGACGCGGCAGGTGGCGCCGCCGGTGTTGAGCCGGCGACGCCACCTGTTCGGGCGTGCTCGGGGCGAGGTGCGCCCCGTCGTGCTCGGGGCGTTCAGGCCGCCCCGTCGTACTTAGCCGCGAACCCGACGGCGGCCGGTGCGGGCCATGAGCAGGCCTGCGCCGAGCATCACCGCGGTCAAGCCGGCGTGGGCGGCGTCATTGCCACCGGTGAACGGCAGGCCTCCACCCCCGCCACCACCGCCACCGCCGGCGGCGATGGTGTGCGTGGTCGAGGCGGTCAGGACTGTGGTTCCCACGGTCCAGGTCACCGAGTTGGCGATGGTGCCGGCCGGTGCCGCCGCGTCGACCACGACCGTGTAGGTCAGCGTGACCGTCTCACCCGGGGCGACCGTCACATCCGACCAGGTGATGGTGCCGCCGCCGCCGCTGACCGTGCCGCCGCCGACGTCGAGCACGGTGACGCCAGCGGGCAGTGTGTCGACCACGTCGCCGACCGCGTCACCGTCGCCGGTGTTGGTCAGGGTGAGGGTGTAGGTGATGGTGTCACCCGCGGTGACGGTGCTGCCGGAGGCCGGGACCGCGGACTTCGCAATCGCAGGCACCGGGGTCTTGACGATGGCCGCGTTGTCGACGGTCACCTCAACCGAGCCGGCCTCGCCCTCGTTCGGTCCGAGGGTGAACTCGAAGTCGCTCGTCGGGGTCTTGTAGCCGGCAGGCGTGACGGTCTCCTTGATGCGGTACGTGCCGAACGCGAGCTCCTTGAACTCGGGGTCGCAGTAACCGGACTCGTCGACCTCAGTCGTCGCCTCGTCGTCGGCCATCGAGGTGCAGGTGCCGATCAGCACCGGCTCGCCCTCGGTTTGACGGTACAACTCGAACGTCGCTCCCGCGAGGCCGTCACCGGTGTCGGCGTCGACCTTGCGCAGCCGTGTGTCCACGAGCTTCTGCGCGTTCGAGAAGGTCAACGAGACCATCGCGCCGTCGTTCTCCGGCGTGATGTTCACCGACTGGTAGCGCGGGTCGTCGAGGGTGTAGCCCTTGGGCGCTGCATCCTCCCAGACCCAGTACTCGCCGAAGGGCAGGCCGGCGGACATCGCCGCGCCGTCCCCGTCGTCACCCGATGTGAGGGTGTCGACCTGGTTCGGCTTCGCGCAGTCCACCGCGGGCTCGAACCCGTCGCTGGCTGGGTCGTCGTTGCAGATGAAGAAGATGGCGCCGTTGAGCGCCTTCTGCGCGGTCGAGTCGTACTTGGTGATCTCGATGGTGGTCAGGCGCGCCGCGTTCTGGAAGACGTAAGGCTTGTCCGTCTCCCCCGGCATCTGGTTGGAGTAGACCTCCGCCACGCCTGAGCTCATGACATGCGCGTAACCGAGGGCGGGGTCGACGTCGTAGCCAGTCGGACGGCCAGTCTCCTTGACCGAGTACCAGCCCATCGGCAGGTCGGAGATGAGGAACGCACCACCGTTGCCGTCGTCGTCGCCGTCGCTGTTGTCCTTGACCACGATCGGCTTCTCGTCAAGGTTCCACGGCGCCTCGGCGGCCGGGCCGGACAGCGCAGTCAACGTGAACTCCGCGCCGGCGACGAGCGCCGTCAGGTCACCCTTGGTGGCCTTCGTGAACTCGATGCTGCCGAGTCGGTTGATGAAGATGCTCGCGTCGGTCTGCTGGCCGGCGGTGATGGTGACCCGACGCGGCTTGGCCGCGCCTTCATAGCCCGCCGGTGCGCTGGTCTCGGCGAGCATGTAGTCGCCGGGAACGATGTCGTCAGCCTGGAAGTAACCGTCGCGCGGGTCGAAGTCGTTCGGCCCGTTGTCCACGATGGTGCGCGGGTCGACAGGCGTCGCGGTCGCGTCTGCGGGCGAGAGCTCGAAGGTCGCCCCGCCGAGCAGCGGGCCAGCCTCGGTCTCGACGCGCTTCTGCCAGATCAGCGAACCGCAGGTTGCCGGCATGTTGATCGCGTGCACATCAGTGCCGTCGCTGAGGTTGTCGGGACCATCGCTGCCGGACGGCGCTATCGAGGGGTTGTTGCGTCCGGTCGTGGAGCGCAGCTGCCACGAGCCCGGGCCACTGACGTGGCAGCGGTCCTTCTCCATGGCGAGTTTGAGCGCAGTGAGGTCGATTGCCGCCTCACCGAAACGGTCCGCGCCGATCTTGCCCGCGAACGCGCTCGGGCTCGACGCCCAAGGCCCGAGGGCGTCGATGGTCGAGGTCGCGTGCTCGAACTGAACAGAGCCGGCCGGCACCGAGCCGGTCCAGCCGCTGCCGTCCCAGAGTGATGCGTTGTTGAACTGCATGCCGCCGTTGGTCGAGACATCGACCACGACACGCAGGTCACCCTTGGCCCGGGACTTCGCGCCTGTGCCGCCCTGGTTCAGCTCGAGGATCATGGAACCCTCGCCCTTGTCGCCGAAACGGTCCCAGCCGACGAACATCCACCAGTGGCCGTTGCCACCGTCGCGCGCGATGTGCGCCGCGTGGTAGCCGATGTCGACCTTGGCCGGCGGGGCGCCGTTGGAGCCGAGCGACCAACTGCTGACGTCGGACTCCTTGCTGCTTGAGGTGAACGTGGTGGTGTCGAAGCCGTCGACTCGGTCGTTGAACGGCGTCACGCCGGCGTTCTGCCAGTCGATGCTGCTCGTGGCGGCGATGTCACCGTCCAACTCGAAACCGGCGATATTGCCCGCGGCGTTAGCCGGGGCAGGCACGGCCAGGCCCGTGAGCAGCATTGCGATCAGCAATGCCACCGGAGCCGGGACCCGCCGGGACCATGCGCGCCGCTTGAGCGCGCTCAACCCGTGATTCATTCATTCCTCCCGTTGTGGTTGTGGGCGCACGGGCACGCGGGTCGCACAACACAACTCCCCCGTGGCGTGAGCCGTCGCACACACTCACGCGCTGCGGCGGCGGGCACACGGGGTTCGGGGGCAAGTGGCACCGAAGGCGCCGAGAACCACCCAGCGGCACTACCGGAGCGCGGCAGGCGATGTCTTCGCTGCCGTGGACGGCATCCGGCTGCCGGGTTTCACATCCGCGCGCACGGGATAGTTCCCAGCACATGGCCACGGGTGTTCGCATCGCGATCGTGGCACCGGCCGATGACTGTGTCCCGTCTCGAGCGGATCACGCGACCGGCAACGGAATCAAGGCGCTGGCGGACGCACTTGTGATGCGCGGTCACACGGTCTTGGTCTGCGCGCCGATCCCCTCTCACAGCGATGCGCGGGTCGTCGGGACCGTCGGCTACCGCGGCAGCGGCCACGTCGGGCCGGACGTCACGTTGGCTCATCTGATGCGAGCAGTCGCGGCGCTGGAACGCTTCAAGCCGGACGTCACCCACGACTTCACCGGCCATATCGGGCTGCTCGATGCCGGGGAGGCGGTCGCGGCCGCGTTGACGGTGACCGCCGCCGAGCCCCTGCCGACGATGCAACCGGAGCTCATGCGCAACCTGGCAGAGAGGCGCTCTCGCGCGGGTGCGCCCACGGCGCTGGTCGCGCAGACGACGTGGGTCCAAGAGCGCATCCGGGGCATCGCGTGGGACTCAGTGATACCGCCGGCGGTCACGGTGCGCGACGCGGTGTTCGCGGCCGCGAAGCTCCCCTGCGCTGTCTACGTCGGCCCGCTCAGCCCCGGTGGCGGCGTCCTAGCCGCAGTGCAAGCCGCGCGAGCACTGGGTTTGCCGCTGCGCATCGCGCGCCGTCACGCGACCCCGGCGGGCGACGCCTACCTGTTCAACCATGTCAGCACGCACCTCGGCGCGGAGGTCGAGATCGTTGAGGTCTCCGATTCCAGCACCGGGCGGCGATTGCTCGCCGACGCAGGACTGCTCATCACCACGCCCGCGGTGCACGCACGAAGCCCGCACACCGCCGTGCGCGCGCTGGCAAGCGGGACGCCTGTGCTCGTCGCCGCGGCACCAACTGACCCGACGGCCCCGATCGTGGATGGCTCGACTGTGATGCAGGTGACGTTCACTGCCATGAGCCCGCAGACTGCGACGCACCTTCGGCAAGCGGACGCATACGAGTGCCGTCGCCGCGCAGCCGTGACGTTCGGGCCGGACACCACCGCGGCCGCGTACGAGCAGATCTACAAGCGACTGCTCGCTCCAGCAGGCTCCAGGCCGCTGTCAATCGCTGGAACTACTTGATCTTCTTGCACTCCGGGCCGGAGGTGAAGGCTGCGGCGATCTCCTTCTCCTTGGACGACTTGAAAGTCCCGATTGCGGTCTTCAGGTCAGCCACGCCTTGCTTGGCCCCGCCGAGAGCGGTTTGCAGGTCGCCCAGGCTGGTCTTGAGCGATCCGGTGGACCCAGCCTCGGCGATTGCGCCGTTGAATGTGTCAATCGCGTCGTAGGCCGGGTAGACGTTCTTGAGTTGTTTGCCGATCTGGTTGCGCACGTTCTCCATCGGGGTGTTCACGATGGAAGTCGACGAAAAGACCTCGTCAATGGCGACGATGCCGTCTTGCAGCGCCTTGAGCGGCTGCTTCAGGGATTTCGCGACAGCGCCAGCGCTGGGAGCCTTGTCGGCGGCGAGGGCTGCCTGCACGGCGTTGTCGCTGGATGATGTGAGGCCGGTGACGTTGCTGCACAACTGTTCCGCCCAGGACTTGGTCGCGCCGCTGGTCTTGCTGCCTCCACAGCCTGCGAGCAGCAACGCCGCCACTGCTGCGAACACCGTGAGTGAGCGTGAAGTTGTACGAATCATGGGGGCGAGCGTAGCCGCCGCGGGCCGCGTTACCACCGACCGCGTCACCACGGGATGACCTGCCGGTCCTCCCAGAGCACCCCTGTTGGCGAGGCGGCATCAGCGCCACCCGCAAGACCGCGCAGGGCCAGCCAGACGGCTGTGTCGGCTCCCTCCTCCGGCGAGCGGGGCGCGTCGGGGCCGCCCATGTCGGTGCGACAGTGACCGGGGCAGACGGCGTCGACGTACACGCCGCGGCGACCGCCGCCGGCCTCGGCGGCGGTGTTACGGACCAGGGCGTTCACCGCTGCTTTCGACACTCGGTAGGGAGCCAGACCGCCAGCGGTGCCTGGCCCGCTCATCCGACCGAGGCAGGCGGAGAACACGATCACCCGGCCCTGACGCCGCTCGAGCATCGCAGGCACGAAGGCGCGCAATGTGTGGAAGACACCGTCGAGATTGATCGCCAGGACCTCGCGCCAGTGCTCCGCAGACGTGTGCGCCAGTTTCGACGCCTTGGCGCTCATGACGGCCGCGGACGCGATCACGCAGTCGACGCCGCCGAGGTGCTCGCCTACGGCCGAGAGCGCCTCAATGGAGTCCGGTGAGGCCACATCGATCGCCCAGCCGCTCACCCGGCCGGACCCGTCGTCGAGGGTCGCGGCGGCCTCGGCCGCGCGATGCGGGTCCCGGCCGACGAGGGCGACCTGCGCCCCGGCGACGATGAGCGCGCGGCCGACTGCGAGGCCCAATCCGCGGCTGCCGCCGGAAACCACGGCCCGCAACCCAGCGGCAGGCAGGGCCGCGGCCGGGGCTCCAACGTTCGGTTCATTGGCCATGACGGGAGCCTGCCCGAGGACCGCCCGGACCGCACCTGCACGGCTGCGGCTTCAGCGTGGGCGCGTACCCTTGGCTCTGGAATCACTGGCCCAGACGCGGCACCAGACTTCACCGGAACCCGCGGTTTCACGGATATCCAAGGGAGGGCGGTCTCGCCCATGACCACCGAGGCGCAACGGCCGACAGACACATTCGGCGCGAATCAATGGCTCGTCGACGAGATGTACTCCCAGTACCTCGAGAACAAGGCCCTCGTTGACCCCGCGTGGTGGGACTTCTTCGCGGACTACCGGCCTGGCCAGGCCACCGGGCGCCCCGCGCCGACGGCGGTGGCCGCAGCCCCGACACCTGCCGCGCCGTCGGCTGTGTCCGCGGCCACGGCACCCGCGCCGGCCGCACCGGCGACTGTCGCAAGCGCTGCACCCGCGCCGGCCGCCACACCCGCATCGGTCCAAGCTGTTCCAGCACTCCCAGCCGAAGCAGTCGTGGAGCCGCTGCGCGGGGTCGCCGCGAAGGTCGTGGCGAACATGGAGCAATCCCTGAGCGTGCCGACCGCGACCTCGGTGCGCGCGGTGCCGGCGAAGTTGATGGTCGACAACCGCATTGTCATCAACAACCACCTCGCACGCGGGCGCGGCGGCAAGGTCTCCTTCACTCACATCATCGGCTATGCGGTCGTGCGAGCCCTGAAGTCGATGCCGGACATGTGCGTGGGGTTTGCCGAGGTCGATGGCAAGCCGTCCCTGGTGAAGCACGCCGAGATCAACCTCGGCCTGGCGATCGACCTGGCCAAGCCGGACGGCACCCGCCAACTGCTGGTCCCCGTCATCAAAGGCGCGCAGTCCATGGATTTCGGCCAGTTCTGGGCGACGTACGAGGACCTCGTGCGCAAGGCGCGCAGCGGCAAACTGACCATCGAGGACTTCGCCGGGGCAACCGCGTCACTCACCAACCCCGGCACCATCGGCACTGTTCACTCGGTGCCGCGGCTCATGGCCGGGCAGGGCCTCATCGTGGGCGTGGGCGCGATGGAATATCCGGCCGAGTGGCAGGGCGCGAGCCCGGAGACCCTCGCGAAGTACGCCGTCTCGCAGGTGGTCAGCCTCACGAGCACCTACGACCACCGTGTCATCCAGGGCGCTCAGAGTGGCGACTTCCTGCGCCGCGTGCATGAGAACCTGCTCGGGGAGCACGGCTTCTACGACGACATCTTCGCCGCGATGCGGGTGCCGTATGTGCCCATCCGCTGGGCGAAGGACATCGCCGCGAGCCATGAGGCGGACCTCGACAAGGCCGTGCGTGTGCAGCAGCTCATCCACGCCTTCCGCGTGCGCGGGCACCTGATGGCGAACATCGACCCGCTGCACGACACCGTGCGCAGCCACCCGGACCTCGAACTTGAGGCTCACGGCATGACGCTGTGGGACCTCGACCGCGAGTTCCCCACCGGCGGCTTCGGCGGGACCTCGTTCATGAGACTTCGCGACATCCTCGGGGTGCTGCGAGACGCGTATGCGCGCCGGATCGGTGTCGAGTACATGCACATCGCCGACCCCGACCAGCGCCGCTGGCTTCAGCAGAGACTGGAGCAGCCGCACGCGAAGATGAGCCGCGAGGAGCAGTTGCGCATCCTCGACCGGCTCAACCGAGCCGAGGCGTTCGAGGCGTTCCTGCACACGAAGTACGTGGGCCAGAAGCGGTTCTCCCTCGAAGGCGGGGAGTCGATGATCGCGCTGGTGGACGCCGTCCTCGAGCGCGCCGCCGACACCGGGGTGCGGGAGGTCTGCATCGGCATGCCGCACCGCGGCCGGCTGAACCTGCTCGCGAACATCGCCGGCAAGTCGTACACCCAGATCTTCGCGGAATTCGAGGGCGCCGGCGCGATGGAGAACTCCGTCCACGGCTCCGGGGATGTGAAGTATCACCTCGGCACCGAGGGCACCTTCACGTCCCGTGCCGGGAACACATGCGGGGTCTATCTCGCGGCGAACCCCTCGCACCTCGAGGCCGTCAACCCGGTGCTCGAGGGCATCGTGCGCGCCAAGCAGGACCTGCTCGGCACCGACCAGGGCCACCCGGTGCTGCCGATGCTGCTGCACGGTGACGCGGCGTTCGCCGGCCAAGGGGTCGTCGCGGAGACGCTGCAGATGTCGCAACTCGAGGGCTACAAGACCGGCGGCACCGTCCACATCATCGTGAACAACCAGGTGGGATTCACCACCTCGCCGCAGTACTCGCGCTCTTCCGAGTACGCCTCCGACCTCGCGCGCACCATCCAGTCGCCGATCTTCCACGTGAACGGCGACGACCCGGAGTCGGTCGTGCGCGTCGCCCGTCTGGCATACGAGTTCCGCGAGGCATTCGGCAAGGACGTCGTCATCGACCTCGTCTGCTACCGCCGGCGCGGCCACAACGAGGCCGACGACCCGTCGCTGACTCAGCCTCTGATGTACGCCGTGATCGAGCAGATCCGCTCGGTGCGCAAGCTCTACACGGAGTCCCTCGTGGGCCGCGGGGACATCACGGTCGAGGAGGCTGAGGCGTCGCTGAAGTCCTACCAGGAACTGCTCGAGGGTGCCTTCGCCGAGACCCGGGACGTGCAGGGCCACAGCGCCGTCGCGCAGGCGCTCGCGCGCAATGCGTCGTACCCGGCTGAGGCGGCGACAGCGATCACCGAGCAGACCGTCGACGCGGTCATCGCCACGCAGACGAACCTGCCGGCGGACTTCCACGTGCACCCACGCCTGGCACCGCAGTTGCAGCGCCGCGCGAGCATGGTCGCCGAAGACACCATCGACTGGGGCATGGGCGAGGCCCTGGCCTTGGGCTCGCTCGTCGCACAGGGCGTCAGCGTGCGGCTCGCGGGCCAGGACAGCAAGCGCGGAACGTTCGTGCAACGTCATGCTGTCATCGTCGACCGCGAGACCGGTGAACAGTTTGCGCCGCTGGCCGCGCTGGCAGCGGGCGGGGCGCGTTTCGATGTGTTCGACTCCCTTCTGAGCGAATTCGCGGCGATGGGGTTTGAGTACGGATACTCAGTGGCACGCCCCGACGCCCTCGTCATGTGGGAGGCGCAGTTCGGGGACTTCGCCAACGGCGCGCAGACCATCATCGACGAATACGTGAGCAGCAGCGAGCAGAAGTGGGGCCAGACCTCCGGCGTCGTGCTGCTGCTCCCGCACGGCTACGAGGGCCAGGGCCCGGACCACTCCTCCGCGCGACTGGAGCGGTTCCTCGCTCTCTTCGCTCAGGACAACATGACCGTGGCGATGCCGTCGACCCCGGCCTCGCACTTCCACCTGTTGCGCTGGCAGGCGCTCGCCGGCCACCACAAGCCGCTGGTCGTGATGACCCCGAAGTCGATGTTGCGCGCGAAGATCGCGAGCAGCGCCCGCACCGACTTCACCTCCGGCACTTTCCGGCCGGTCATCGCCGATACGTCTGTGCCGGCAGCTGGCGTGCGGCGAGTGCTGCTGTGCTCCGGCAAGGTGGCATGGGACGCCGTGGCCGAGCGCGACAAGCGCGGTCGCTCGGACATCGCGGTCGTACGCGTGGAGCGGCTCGCGCCGCTGCCGCTGGCGGAGATCTCCCAGGCCCTCGGGCACTACCCCGCTGATGCGGAGTTGGTCTGGCTGCAGGAGGAGCCGGCGAACCAAGGCGCGTGGCCGTTCATGGCGCTGAACCTCGCGGAGCACCTAGACCGCCCGCTGCGGCGCGTCTCCCGCGACGCCACATCGGCGCCGAGTGTGGGCTCACACAAGGTGCACGAGGTGGAGCAGGCAGCGCTGCTCGAGGCGGCTCTGGGCTAAGCCACCAGACCCGCGCGCCGGCACAATCTCGGGCGCTGAACCCGGTCACGCGGGCATGTGTACGACCCTGCTGGCGGCGAACCGGACAACCGCGGCCGCTTCGGTGAGCCGGCTTGGGGCGGCAGCCGCATCAGGGATGGGCACGACACTGGGAAGGACGGACCTCGGAGCATGTATTTCACCGACCGCGGTATCGAGGAATTGGCAGAGCGTCGCGGCGAGGAGTCATTCAACGTCGAGTGGCTCGCGCAGCGGCTGACGGAGTTCGTCGATGACAACCCCGAGTTCGAAGTCGCCATCGAGCGATTGGCCACCTGGCTCGCGCGGATGGGCGACGACGACTGACCGCCGCTGCTGAAGGGTGCTCATGACTCCGGCCATCATCCGGCGCTGACGTCGTTGACCCGTTCGTGCAGACACGACATCCGCGGGGCGGACGCGCGCCCGCTAGCCCAGAGTGAGCACGGCTTTTCCGAGCAACTCCCCCGCAGCCATCGCGCGGAATGCCTCAGCCGCCCGCTGCATCGGCAACACCCGGTCGATGACCGGTCGCAGGCCAGTCTCCCCGAGGAACTCCACCAACTCGCATAACTCGCCCACGCTGCCCATCGTGGAGCCGATGATGCGCAGTTGCAGGAAGAAGACGCGCGCGAGGTCTGCGGGCGGGTTCGCGCCGCTGGTGGCGCCGGAGACGACGACGGTGCCGCCGGGGCGCAGCGACCGCAACGAGTGAGCCCATGTGGCCTCGCCTACGGTCTCGATGACGGCATCGACGCACTCGGGTAGCCGGTCGCCGACGGCGAAGACCTGCTCCGCGCCGAGCGAGCGAGCGAACTCGACCTTGTCCTCGCTGCGGGTGGTCGCCCAGACCCTGTGGCCGGACGCGTGCGCGATGGCGATTGCGGCGCTGGCGACGCCGCCAGCAGCACCCTGGACCAACACGGTCCCGGGACGATCGAGGTTCGCGCGGTGGCGGACCATGCGCCAAGCGGTGAGCCAGGCCACCGGTAGACACGCGGCGTCCTCCCAGGACAACCAGGACGGCTTCTCGACGAGGTTGCGTCGCGGAACGGCCACGAGTTCGGCGAACGTGCCCGGGTGCCGCTCCGACAGCAGCGAGCGGTCCGGGTCGGTGGTCTCATCCCCGGTGGCAGCGGGGTCCGCGATCACCGCGTGGACGATAACCTCGCGGCCGGTGCCCTCCTCGACGCCGGCCGCATCGCAGCCGAGCACCATCGGCAACCGCTCCTGTGTGATGCCGACCCCGCGCAGGGTCCACAGGTCGTGGTGGTTCAGGCTCGCTGCGCGCACACGCACCCAGGTCCAGTCGTCCGGCGCCTCCGGGCGCTCGATCTCACCCGCTCGTAGGCCCGCAACCGGGTCGGCGGGGCTGAACTTCTCGGCGGTGACGGCGAACATGCAGCCAAACTACCGCGCGACGGGGCGGCGATTGCCGTTACCGCGACGGTAGCGGAACCAGACTTTGCCGCGAACGTCCGAGCCTGGCAGCCACCCCCAGGTTCGGGAGTCGGTCGACGCCGCCGGGTCGGGGTTGTCCCCGAGCAACCAGAGCGAATCATCGGGGCGAACTTCGGCCACCCGCTTCACCACCAGGCCCACAACGGGGTGCGCGATCACGCCGACGTCGCCGGGCTCGAGGCGCCGTGCGCGGCGGCAGAGCAGCCAGTCACCGGCAGCATAGGTCGGCTGCATCGAGTCCCCGGAGACCTCGACGGCGAACAGCGGGCCAAACACAAGGGCAGCCTGCCACTTCATCGGGCGAACGGCGCCGGGCGCCGTTAGGCTCACATGAGCAGGCCGCCGGGGCGTTGGCGCTCTCTCGAGCGCGGCCTAACCCGCCCCGGCCGACGACAGACACCATAGGAGAATCCATGTTTGCCAACTTGTTCCGCCCTACGCGCGTCGCCCACGCCCACTGCGACCTGCCGTGCGGTGTGTATGACCCGGCCCAGGCACGTATCGAGGCACTCTCGGTCAAGGCGTGCATGGAGAAGTACCACGCGTCCACCGACGCGGATTTCAAGTCCCGCGCCGTGGCCATCAAGGAGGAGCGCTCCGACTTGGTGAAACACCACCTGTGGGTGCTGTGGACCGACTACTTCAAGGCGCCGCACTTCGAGAAGTACCCGCACCTGAACTCGCTGTTCAACGAGGCCACGAAGCTGGCCGGGGCCGGCGGCACCAAGGGCACCACTGACGTGGCGGTCGCTGACGCACTCATCGCCAAGATCGACGAGATCGCCGAGATCTTCGCGGAGACGAAGAAGGCCTGACTTAACACGTCATACTGAGAGCCGCGCCCGTCTGGGCGCGGCTCTCAGTACTTATGCAAGCCCACAGCGTTGTCCACCAGCCGAGACTGTCGTCAGTCGCGCGCGCATCGGGCAACACGCGTAACTGGCGACTACTCAGCCGGCGCGTCCGGATGGCTGACGAGGTCCTGTGATGTTCCATCTATCGCGAACTGCCACATCACGTTGTAGGTCTGCATCGTCACGCCACCGATGGTGTCATCGCTGAGTTTGACGACGACGGTCTTCGTCGCCGGGTTGGCGAGCACGTATTGGCCGTTGAGGCCGGTGAAGAAACTGGTTCTGTCGGTAGGGTGCCAGACGAAGGCGCCGTAGCCCCACTTGTTGTCGCCGAATTCTCGGACATCCGGCGTGGTCAGACGCTTGAACCACACCGGGTCGATCACCTGCCCGTTCGGGCCCCTGCCCTTGTTGACGAACAGCATCCCGATCTTCGCGTAGTCGCGCGCGGTGAGGTTTAGGCAGCAGAAGGACTTCTCGATGCCGCCCTTGTGGTCGGCAGACCAGGAGCCGTCGTGCTCGGCGCCGATCTGCGGGAACACACTCGCCTGCATCATCTCGGCCAGCGACA